>CAJTVO010000012.1 GCA_910579485.1 uncultured Oscillospiraceae bacterium
TATCTTTTTACCACCATCCTTCTTTTTAGGGCTTGACTTTTAATAGTTAATCTTTCATCTCATCATGATAGAGGCGTCCGCATGAACACCGCACGCGGACGCCTCAAACCGATCTGCGGAGCCGCCGCAGATACCCGCCCGACAACGCCTTACTCTTTTACATGTGAGAACATCCAATCAAGGATACAGTGCTCGTTATGAAGTACGAGTATCCAGCTGTTGTGGTTCTCCAGATACAGCTCCCTAGTGGTAACGTCCGGCGTCGTCCCGATCCCATAGGCTGCCAGCTCCTCCTCGGTGAACAAAACATATTCCACGTCCGTCCGGCCCCGTTTCCACAGATCACTGACCGCCTGGAGGATATATGCATGGCGGGAGGGCGAGTGGTCGATGTATCCGGTGGCAAGGAACGTGGGGACATTCGGCAGATGGTTCAGGATCGGCCAGGACTCGCCGTTCATGCTGGGGCAGATAGACACGGCGGCGGCAAACAGCTCCGGCGCGACGGACAGCATTTTCAAGGTCCCGCCGCCGCCCATGCTCATCCCGATGACGTAGACCCGCCGCCGGTCGACTTCTCCGCTGGCGATCATCCTGCGGATGATATCCGCGACCTTCGCCAGATACCACCGGTTCCATCCCCTGGAGTCAAATTCATTATCGGTGTCACTGCCAAGGATCACCTTGTAGGGGTCTCCCTTGGCCTGCATCCGCGCAAAGGCCTGCTGGAGCGTCAGCCCGCCGGTGGGCGCTTGCGGCGCCATGACATACATGTCCGGGCAGCGCTCGGCCAGCTTGATCGCGCCCAGGGTATCCGTCAGCTGCAGCTCGTTGTCCTCCCCGCTGCCGCCGCCGCCGTGCAGGAACAGGACGAGCGGCCTGGGACCGCACTCCCGCTTGGGCGCGTAGAGCCGGTAGTTCACACCGTCCTCCGCGTGCCTGGAGAACCAATCGGCGTGGAGCACCTCCACTTCTCCGGCAGAGGTCTTGTTGATGACGATCCCTTCTGCGGCCCCCCGCCCTTTGATCTCAAATGCAAGGCGGTATAAAAACCAGTCCGTCGTTAGGGTGACCGTATCCCCGGCGGTCTCAACAGCGGAGATGCCGCCAATGGGATGCTTCGCGCTCAAATCGTCGCAGCAGTTGCTCAGCAGGAAATCGCCAGGGGCCAGCTCCGGCGCGCCGCCGGGCACCTCGAAGGTGATCCGGTTTATCATCTGGCCGTAGTCCCGCATCTCAGTGTACAGTTTGATCTTCTTCACATCCATAAGCTCACCACCCTGTTTCCATTAGATTTGTATAATCTTCCGGATACTTCTCCGGCATGGGCTCGCCCTTCAGGAGGTCCTTGATCAGGTCCGCCATATGATAGGACAGCTCCGCGTGATGGTCAGTCACGTAAACGACTTCATTGCATACGGAGACCTGCATCTGCATCACGTACCGGAAGAACCACTCGACGCTGATCAACAGCTCCCCTTCTCTTTCGATGGTCTCGATGTACATGCTGCGCAGCGTGTCGTCGATCATACAGCCGATCGTCCCGCGGGCAAACTGCAGGTCCCTGCCGTCCTTCAGCGTGAGGACCGCCGTATGCGCCTCCCGATTCGGCCTGTAGTCCGCGCCCGCCATTTTGGCGATGAAGCTGAGGGGGACCATAAAGTACTCTCCCCGTACCTTCGCGCCGCCATTCAGTCCATGATACTTCAGCTTTTGCCACATGACGCACGCCGCGTCCATATCCTGGACCTCGTTGTGGAACCAGGCCTTGGCCAGACCGGGCGTAAAGGCGGCGGCATAGGCGTCGCCCTTCCGGGGCAGGACGGTCTCCGTCTGCACGATGGTCCCATCCGGCTCCCTGCGGATCCCGGAAAACAGATAATCCCAGTACAGGTAGGCCTCGTCCAGGGTCTGTCCGTGATCTCGGTTCTTTACATCAATGTAGACCAGCGGTGCACGTTTGCCCTTGTAAAAGGCGTAGTTGTCCTCGCCGTCGATCATGATCTGGGGGACCGGCTCGCACTCGTTGATCAGCATCCAGTAGAGGCGGTTGTACTTATTGACATATGCGTCGATGGGATAGTCCCGAACGCCGAAGCCGTTGTGCTCCGCCCGAGTCTGCCAGATGGCCAGAGGTCCGGCCTTGTTGATGAGCTTTCCCTCCTCATCGAAGCACAGCTTAATGCTGCCCGGGCCGCTGGCGCCGGCCGCGCCGGCCAGCAGGTTCCCGTAATACCGGCAGAACTGATGGGTGAAGAGGTTGCCCGCAGACATGCCCTGCATGAAGATACGGCCTTCGTCGATGTTATACTTCTCCTTCATCAGTGCCATCAGACCAATCACAAAGTTGCAGTCCGGGTTGTCCTTGATGTCGATATTGGGCACCAGGTTGCCGTCCTTGTCCTTCCGCGCGGATCTTCCGGTGCCGGCACTCTCGATGGCCCAGGAGCCTTTTCTGTGGGAATCGGGGAACACACAGATAAAGCCGTCCCGCTCCGCCAGCAGTACCCAGGAGGTGTAGATCGCGTGGCCCCAGCCGGTCATCAAGCCGCCGTGCATACCGAATATCAGGGGCGTCTTTTTGTTGGGGTCGTAGGTTGTGGGCACATATTCGTACCAAGTCCCCTCCACGCCGTTGACCGTGTCGTGAAATTCCTCCAGCCGCTGGGGATAGCGGTGAGAGCTGTTGCCGTTTTCGTTTACGGTCATGTCGGTGCCCTTGATGGCCTCCGGCAGGTAGTCACGATTGCCGTCATTGGGGACCCCCGCCAGCAGCTTTACTCTTGTACTCATAGCATTCTTCTCCTTTTCCTTATTTGATCGGTCCTTGATCGTTCCATACAGTCCGCATTACGCGCAGGAGGCAGATCAAAATACACTGTCCCCGGTTTTTTCCAGCCCGAAAAAGTCAAGGGCCTTCTCGATCGCGACGTTCCAGAATCTCCATTCGTGGCGATAGCCCTCCACTACGTAGTAATAGGGCTTGAAGCCCAGCTCGTCCATGTGGGCCTTGAATATCTTCAGATTTTCATAGATCAGCGTATCCTCCGTGCCGACCGCGAACATCAGCTCCGGAAGCTCGCCCTTCGGCCCCTTCTCCTCGCAGATCGCCCAAAGGTTTTCATAGGAATCCAGGAATTTCTCCAGGCCTCCGGCATTGTCGATGATATTCTTCATCCGGTAGTTCGTGGTATTCAGGACCGGATTCGGGTTATCCGGACTCAGCTGGCTGTAATCCACCGGACACGCGGAGAGGATCGCCGCCTTATGGAAAAGCTCCGGATGGTTAAAGGCAAATTTCATGGTGCCGCGCCCGCCCATAGACAGTCCGGCGATGTAGTTGTCCTCCGGCTTGTCGGAGGCGGGATACCACCCGTATATGATGGGCATCAGTTCCTTCAGGACGAAATCGTACATGTTATAGCCAATCGCATAATTTTCCCAGTTAGAATAGTTGCTGTTCTGGGCGGATGGCATGACGACGATGACGTTCCTCTCACAGGCATAGTGCTCGATGCAGGTCCTTCTCTGCCAGTCGGAGGCGTCGCCATGGGTGCCGTGGAGCAGCCAAAGGACGGGATATTTAACGCCGCTGCGGTAGAACTCCTCCGCAGTCAGCCGGCGGGGCAGATCCGGCAGGATCACGTCCACATAGGTATTACCCTGAAGATACCTGCTTTCAAAAAAGAAATGATTGATCGCCATTGATGATTCCTCCATTCACTAATTTTCCCTGAAACCGTGTTTCAGCCGCTCTTGCGGTCCCGCCATATCGTTGAGCAGATCCTTGATCAGGTCGGCCATAAAGAAGCTCAAGTCGGCGAAGTGGTCCGTTACATAAACGACGTCGTTGCAGGCGCTGATGGCGCGGTTCAAAAAATACCGGCAGAACCACTCCACGCTGACCAGCAGCTCCCCGTTCCTGTGAAGCGCCTCGCAGTACATGCTCCGCATGGTGTCGTCTATCACGCAGCCGATGCTGCCCCGGGCGAATTGAAGCTTCCTTCCATCCGGCAGGATCAGCACGGCGGTCAGCGTATCCTGGGACGGCAGATACTCCGCTTCCGCCATGTCTGCCAAGAAGGACAGCGGCACGCACAGATATTCGCCGCGGACCTTCTGCCCGCCGTCGAGCCCGTGGTATTTCAGCTTCTGCCACAGGACCGGAGCGGTGGAGAGCGGCTCCACCTTGTTTCTCCACCAAACCTTCGCGGTGCCCGGTGTGAAAGCGGCGGCACATGCGTCACCCTTTCGGGGCAGTCTGGTCTCCCCCTGCACGACCGTTCCGTCCGGCTTTCGATACACGCCGGAGAACATATAGTCCCAATACAAGAACGCCTCGTCCAGAGCCTGTCCATGATCGCGGTTCTTGATGTCAACGTAGGTCAAGTGCGCCCGCCTGCCCGTATAGAAGGCAATATTATCCTCCCCAACGATCCGGATCTCCGGGATCGGATCACATTCGTTGACCAGCATCCAGTAAAAGCGGTTGTACTTGTTGATTAGGGCCTCGTCGTATTCCGCCCCCGGAGGAAGGCCGTTCTTCTCCGGGCGGGACTGCCAGATCGCCAGAGGACCCGCCTGGTTTCGGACGGCGCCGTCCTCCTCGAACAGGAGCTGCAGCCGGCAGGGACCGCCTGAACCGGCCGCTCCCGCCAGCATTTGTCCGTAATACCGGGCAAATTGGCCGGTCATGAAGTTCCCCATGGACATCCCCTGCATGAAGATGCGGCCCTCGTCGATGTTGTACCGCTCCTTCATCCAATCCAGCAGCGCGAAAACCAGCTTCGTGTCATGGGTCTTGCCAACGTCCCCCGCTCCCAGCGGCAGGAACGTGGATCGATCCCCCTCGTGCCTGACGCCCTCCACCTGCCACATCCTCCTCGCGTGTGCATCCGGGAAGACACAGAGTAGCCCCTCCCGGTCCGCGACCATGGTCCAGGAGGTATAAATGGAATGGCCCCAGCCGGTCATCAGTCCTCCGTGCATCCCAAAAACAAGGGGTGACTTCCGCTGCGGGTCGTAGCTGTGCGGGACATAGACATACCAGGTGTCCGGTTCGCCGTCATCGACCAGTACTCCGTGGTGCTCCTCCAATCCCAGGGGATAGGGGATGGAATTGTTGCCGTTCTCGTTTACCACGATGTCGCTTCCCTTGATCGCTTCCGGCAGATACTCCCGGTTTTCATCGTCAGGTGTGCCGGGCCGCAGATATACCATATGGCTCACTCCCTTCTACTCTTCATTTCTGGAAAAAACCGGCCGGAGCTTTCCCTCGGCTACGAGCCAGTCCAGAAAGTTTTTCACATGCTTATCGCAGTACTCCCAATTGTGGGCGCCGTGGTCAACGACCCGGAATACGTCGATCCCCAGCTTCTGATACTTCTCAATGAAATACAGGTTGTCCAAATAGTGGGTGTCCTCTACCCCTGTAGCCATATATGCCTTTGGAAAGCGCTTCCCCGCCTGCAGCTGCCTGGTGATCATGTAGCTGATATCGTTCTCTGTCCGCTCCAGAGGCTTCGTATCGCCAACGGACGCAGGGAACATGTAGTTGTCCTCTTCCACCCTCTTTACCTCCGTATCGGTAATAGCGGCCTTATTGGGAGACTGTCCCAGGGAGGGGCCCAATTCCACGATATTTTTTACACCGGAAAACAACCCGATCGCGGCGAACTGTTCCGGGTCCCGCACCCACCATTTCAGCGAGCCATACCCGCCCATGGAGAATCCTGCCAGGAAGTTGTCCTTCGGGTCCTCCGAGAGGGGGAACAGGTGCCGCACAACTTTGGGGGTCTCCACGGAAAGGGTGGAGAAGTATTTGAAATCGCCATGCGCCGTATCCATATACGCCGAGCAGAACGTACCGCTGCAGACGACCGCAACGCCCGCCTCGGCGGCATACAGCTCGATCGCCGTATACCGCGCCCAGTCTGTGTGATCGAAGCCTCCGCCCGTCTGAAGCCAGAGCACCGGATACCGGTATCCCTCCGGCCGGTCCGCCAGGGAATGGCCCCAGGTGTTTTCCGGGATGATGACATTGACGCCGACCTGCATATTCAGCGTTTTGGAATCATAGTACAATCTTACGTTCGCCATGCTATCCCTCCCTTACTGAAACAGCCACTTGACCGCGCCGCGCATACTTACCTGGCAGCTCTCGCAGTCCGCCCCGGCGTCCAGGGAAACGAACGCGGCCTTCTCGCCCAGCAGCGCGGCCAGCGCGCGGCTATCCTCGTGGTAGTCGAAGCCCTTCTCGGCGCAAAGATAAAACACAGATTCTTGGCTCCGTTCTGCCAGCGAGAACAGATCGTCGGGACCCCCGGCAAATTCCCCCGCGCCGCCAAAGACGGCCTCCAGCGCCTCCGCCGTCTGCGGGACTCCGGTCACCTCCCCGGCGGAGGTTCTCGCAATAAGGCGTTCCATGTCGAGGATCCCATTCAAAGAAAACGCCTTGCTGAAGAGACTGGGATGCTTGCAGGCGCATTTCAGCGCTGCATAGCCGCCCGTACCCGTGCCGCCAATGAAATTTTCCTCCCGGAGCTCACTGACAGGCAGGATATGCCTGAATATCCCCCGGAGCTCATGCGTCAAAAATTTCTCTACATTCGGGCCCCACTTCATATCGACCCCCATGGAATGGTGCAGATCCGGCGCTATGGCGATGAAGCCGTACCGCTCTGCAAGACCCTCAACGGGTGTCTTCAAAAATTCCAGCGAGCTCTCTCCATCCGTATGCAGGAGCCAAAGAACAGGATATCTTTTTTGGTGCCGTGCGTCCTTTAGATCGAGCCTGTCAAGGCCCGGCAGGAAGGCCCTTGCCGTAAAGGAGCCGCCCAGTACCGTGGAAAGCGCGTTAAATTCGACATACGCCATATTCAGTCCTCCAGCAGCATGTGCGATATACAGTCAACGCGGTTTCGATCAACGGGCCTGCGGCGTAAACGGCGCAGCGTTGAAAAGCTGATGCTGCTTCTCTCCAACCGCTTCGACTATAAATAAAGGATAATTCAGTTTCACCTGCCATTCCACCTGTAATCTGACCTGGTATATCACTTTTCTGATAGGCACGGCAAGAAAAATACCGGCACAGCGATCCATCCGCTGTGCCGGTATCAAATCTCCTGCGCGGACAGGCTTATACGCATTCTCAATAAAGGACTTTGCAAGCTTTTATCAAGAAATTGTATTATGCACGCTGCCCCCGCTGCTGGATGCGATATTCCTTTGGCGTGATTCCCTCCGCCCGCTTGAACATTTGCGTAAAATGGGAGAAATTACTATACCCCAACTCCAGCGCCACCATGCTGATTGGCAAATCAGAGTTCACCAGGAGGTCCTTGGCGATGGAAAGCTTGCACTGGATGATATAGTCCTTGATATTATAACCGGTCTCTTTTTTGAACAGCCGGGTAAAGTACTCCGGATTCAGGCTGATATACTCGGAGACATCCCTGACCGTAAGCAGCTTGTCGGAGTTCTCCAGAATATAGGTCTTCGCCCGCTCCACATACCCCAGTTCCGACTCCTGTTTCTCCTGCTGGTTGGCGGCAAAGATCAGAAATTCCACCGCCCGCTTTACAGAATCAATGGTGCTGCAGCTGTCCATATAGGCTTCATACGACATTTCGTGGTTGAACAGCGCGACTATATCAATATTTTTCGAGTAGAAATAGTTGAAAAACATTTGCGTAAGGCTTTGGTGCAGCACGCACAGGTCATAAAATCCATTGGTAGAATTGGTCAGATTTCTGTCCAGATAGGAAAATATATCCTTTTGAAGCAGATTTTTTCGTCCTGCCTTCAGCAGCGCCTCCCACCGGCTGAGAAAGCCGCTGAGGGAGGTGGGAACGCGCTCCGGCGCAGCGCCCCGGTGGACGTATACCAGCTCCGGTTCCCTGGAGATATTGTCCTTGAACATCTCGTGAAGCTTTGTGACTACCGGACGGATCCCTGACAGCTTCGCGCTCCAGCCAACATAGCAGGCGATTGGAGAGTGGAGATTCGCCCCCATGCGGGTATACAAGGTCTCCAGGTGCTGGGTGGACAGATTGAATACCTTGTGGGAGAAGAATAAAACGACAAACTGGTTATAGCGGTTTTTTCCAATGATATAGTCGATATGATCCGGAAGAGCCAGCCCGCGGATGGTCATTTTGATCGTCATGATTGTATCGTTCATCGACAGGGCCTCTGGCCTGTGTCCGGAAAAGGCCATGACGTCCACCAGCAGCAACTTGACATAGGAGCGCGGCTCCAGCCGGTAGCCGGCCTCTCGCAGCAGCCGGAGGCTCTCCTCCCTGCTCTCCGCCTGCGTGGTGAAAAGTTTGAGCATAACCGAGTTTAAAAACTCGGTCCGGTTGGAGTCAAACAGATTTCCCAGACTGTACATCTGCTTGCGCCGGTCATTCAGCTGCACCTGCATGGCAGCCCGCGCCAAAGCCTCTTCGATCTCCAGATAAGGCGCAGGCTGGACCAGATAATCGAAGCACCCAAGCCGCAGGCCCTCCTTGGCGTAGGAAAAATTGGCATGAGAGGTAAGGAGGATACGGAGGACCTCCGGATACCGTTCCTTCACGATGGCGTTGAGCTCCAGACCGCACTTCCCCGGCATCTCAATATCCGATACCAGAACGTGGATGGGCTCGCTCTCCAAAATGCGCAGCGCGTCGTCCGCGTTCAGAGCGCTGGCTACCCGCTGGTAGCCCAGCTTCTGGAAGTCGATGCTGGTCATGAGTCCATGGATGACGTTGATCTGGTCATCTACGATCAGAATATTCATGCCCTATCCCCCCGAATCCATCTGTTCCGGAGAGCTTCCGGGCTCCTGCCCGTTCTGCCCCCGTATGAGTGGAATATAGATAACGGAATGGGCCCCGCCCTTTCCTTCGTTTTCATTGTAGAACGCCATATGGCACTCTCCGCCGTACAATATGGAAACGCGGTGCCGCAGATTGTTGATTCCCACATGCTGATCGGCGAACAGGTCCGCCTGACTGTTGTTGATGCTTTCCAGCACCTCTTCCGTATAGCCGCCGCCATTGTCAGACAGGTGGATGCGCAGATACATCCTGCCGTGAAAGTCCGCTTCGGACACGTCGATCTGAAACGTGATCACGCCCTGGGAACGTCCGGCGTACTTGTACGTATTCTCCAGAAAGGTTTGAATGATCAGCGGCGGAACACTGACATCCATCAGTTCTTTTGGCACGTTGGAGGAGAGCAGGAAGGGCATGGGAAAGTCCATAGTAATGATCCGATGGTAGTCCATGACTTCTTTTAGCTCCTCCTGCAGCGTAACAAGATGCAGGTTATCGTGAAAAATGTAGCGCAGATGGTTGGAAAACGCAATGATCATCGCCTGCATCTGCACACGGTTGGATTTCTCCGCCATACTGTACAGGCTTTTCAGGCAGTTGAGGAAAAAATGCGACCTGGTCTGCAGCTGATAGTACTGGAGCATCGCGTGTTCCTTTTGGGCCTGATTTGCATAATTCAGGCGTTCAAGCTCATTTTTCTGCTGGACAAGCTCCGTCAGGGCCTGCCGGATCGCGTCGTATTCCTCAAAATCGCTTTTGGCGATCATCGGAGGCGGCGCCTCCTTCCCTGTCAGCTGGGCCATCTGGACCGCGATCTCCTGCAAGGGGAACAGGAGGGACTCATCCAAGGAACGCAGGATCTTTTTGAAGAACACAGCAAGGATCGCCAACACCAGCAGGAAAAGCACGATACTGGAGGTCTGGTTGGTAAGAAACACCTGGATCGGAGTAAACAGCGCAATCCAAAGCTGGCAGGAGTCCAGCGCAGCATAGTTTACCGCATAGTTGAGCATCCCAGACCTTCCTCCGTTTTCGATCACGGTATTTGAGACGACCTGCGTCTTCAAATTATCCGGTACGATGAAGGGGCCCTCCTCCGAATAAACTACGGTTTCATCCATCTCTGAATAGCTCTCTACGGGATATACCTCAAAATAACAGTTCAGGTCCACTACGGCGCAGAAATACATGGTTCGGTATTTGTTGACCAGAAGCAGCATCTGATGGCCGCCCTCACTGTAAAAAAACCACTGGTCGTAAACATAATCGGTAGTGTTAGAGATCAGTTCACCCAAATAGTGCATAAAGGCGGCGTTTTCCAGAAAGGCGGCATCATTCTGCACGTCATCTCCATAATAGAACAGCGCTCTCTCGGTATCCGCGTGATACAGGAGCGATATGCCGTAGTGGGGCGTCCGGCTCTCGATCAGTTCCCGAAGATAGTATTCTGCCACGATCCGCTGATGGTCCGAACAATTGGACTGGCTCAAGGTGCGGAACTGAATGTTGTTTATCGTCAGAGACCTGCTGAAGTCCCGCAGCTCCGTCAGAGACCGGTCCAGTCTCTCCGCATAGGACGCCAGGGCCTTCTGATTCCGTTCATTTAGAAAGCGGCTGTATATGGCGCTTGTCTGCGCCATGAAAATGGCGCTCACCCCCAAGCAGATCGCCGCAGCCGTGATCACCACGCGGTACAGCGGCGCCTTGATCGAGTTGAGCTTGCTCCGATGCTTCTCCTGACGGTTTATTTTCATACACATTCTCCGCTCCACTCTGAAAAACGCCTTGAAGAGAGACATCCGAAGATGCCCCTCTTTCAAGGAAAACAGGACCTGTTATTGAGCCGCCAGCCAGGCATCCAGCTGCGCCTGCTTTTCGGCAACGATCGTATCGATGCCCGCGCCCTTCAGCGCCTGCTGGAAGGCCGCCAGCGTTGAATCAATATCCACTTCTCCGTTGATAAGCGGCAGATAGTACTGATCGACCACGCTGGAGCAGGCTGCCATCTCATCGGCTACGGAAGAGGAGTCGAAAACGAAGCCCAGCGCGCGGGAGATCTTCGCCTCATCGTTGGTCGCCATCATCATCTCATACTTATCCACAGGCTGATAGTAGAAGGTGGGGCAGCCGGTGAGGTTGGGCCAATAATCCATGGGGATGCCGCACCAAGCGTCATCAAACGCGCCGATATCATTGGGATAGCGGAGCTGCCCGTTCTCATCCAGCACATAGTGCTCATTCTCCAGGCCGAAAGCAACAAGAAACGCCACATCATCGTCAGTATACAGGGCGTTCAGCAGCGTGACCGCAGCCTCGGGAACCTTGGTGAAGGAAGAGATATGCCACATGTAGGTCTGGACCGTTCCCGTGGTGATGTAACGCTCACCGATCTGCGCGCCGACCATGTTGCCGTTGAAGTTCTGCTGCTCGTTCGCCTCGTAGCAAAATTCATCGATGGACCAGGAGTAACCCGGCGTTCCGTCAACGATGCCATACATCAGATTATACAGAGTCGCCTGGTCGTTGCTCATCGGGTCGGGGCTGATGATATTGTTGGCCTTCCAAACCTTCACCTGCTCCAGGAAGTCCACGAACTGCGCGGATTCATAGTAGTTCTCAACGGTCGTCGAAGTATCCGGATCGATGATGACCCCCAGATACTTTGTATCGCCCAGATCGTCCAGATCCTTGGGCACCCAGTATGTCTGGGTCGCGCCGGGCACCAGATAGGTAGAGGGGGTAGCCTGCTTCATGGCGACCATGGCCTCCGTGGCATCGGCAAGCGTCTTGACCTTGGACCAGTCGATGTTCGCCGCGTTGGAGATATCCTCTTTCACGGTGTAAATGTTTGGGGTGGACCATGCGGTGTAGGCCGGGATACCGTACAGGCTGCCGCCGATCTTGCCGCAGTTGAGGACCTCGGGATAGTCCTTATACAGCTCAAGGATGCCCTTTCCTTCCTTCTCCATGTACGGGTCCAGGTTCAGCAGCTGCCCGTTATTGTATAGCGTGCTCTGGGACATGAACCAGAACGATGTGAAAATATCCACTGTATCTTCACCGCCCGTCAGCATCAGGTTCAGCTGGGTATTGTCCTGCTTCAGGACAATATCGACCTGTATCCCGTAGCGCTCCGCAAGGAGCTTGTTCACAGCCTCCTCGACCACCAGCTCGCCTTCTCCTGTGCCGGGCTTGTTGATGCACAGGCGGACCACAGGCATCTCGTCCACCGGTACGGCGGTATCCGGCTGCTTGTTATCCGCGGCAGCAGGGGGCGTTTGATCTGCCGGTTCATTGGGGATGTCGTCCTTGCCGCCGCACGCGGCCAGGGAGAGCAGCATAACAGCTGCCAGCAAGAAAGTCGCGATTCTTTTCATAATAATTCCTCCTTCTGGAGCTCCTGACTCCTGCTGCTATGTTATCAAAAATGAGCCGCGCCTTACCACTCCATTTCTGACTCGCCATGTCGTTTTTCAGACTTTCTTGTATAATTTGCAGCAAACGCCCTCTTTCTGTGACCACATTTTTGCACATACAGATGCACGCTGTGGCGGCCTGATCCTCCGTTAAGGAAATAGTATACCCGCTCATAGAGAAATGCAACCAGAAAAGCGAATGTGTGTCCGCTTTTCCGGCTGCATAATGTTTGTCAGGATGCACGCTCCGCCCGTTTGACCTGATGGATCCACTTATCGGTGGTGAGACGCTGGATAAACCAGATCCCTTTGATAACGTAGTCGATACGAACGATCAGCAGGACGGCGAAGGGGGACAGGTTCAGCACCAGGCCCGCAAGATATCCCAAAGGAATGGAGGCGACCCATTGAAAAATAACGTCGGCAACCATCAGGAACTGGGTATCGCCGCCCCCCCGCAGGACTCCTTTGCCCAGGGTAGAGGATATGTTCTGGAAGGGCACCACGAGCGCGCTGGCGATCATCATGGTCCTGGTGATCGCTATGGTGTCCGGCGTAATATCGTACAGGCTGATGGACCAATCGCCGACGATAACGACAAGGATCGCGCCGATAACGCCCAGCACCGCCGTCAGCATCAGGAAGGAAAATCCGCGCCGCTTCGCCTCCGCAGCCTCCCCCGCGCCGACAGACTGGCCCACCATGATCCCCGCCGCGCTCCCCACGCCGCTGGTGGCAAGGGTACACATCCGATCCACCACCGATACGATGGAGTACGCGCTGACAAATTCCCTGCCCATATGGCCCAGGATCATGCCGATGGCGCTGGACGCGAAGGCGAGGATCGTATCACTGATGATCGCGGGGAGCCCCAAGCGGATAAATTCCCGGAGGAGGGGCTTCTCTGGCCGCCGGAGCAGCCGGGTGGGCCGGTAGCAGAGCTTCCTGTCTATGACCAGGACAAAGAAGGTACAGACGCCGAACTCGACGGCACGGGAGCACAGCGTCCCCAGGGCCGCGCCGGAAACGCCCATCGCCGGAAATCCCAGCTTTCCAAAAATGAAAACATAGTTGCAACCAATGTTGACAAAAAAGGAGGCCAGGGAGACATACAGGCCGATCCGCGCGTTTCCCACCGAGCGCATAATGTTGGAAATGACCAGGGCGATCCCGTGCGGCAGATAGACCAGCGCCGTAATGCGCAGATATCCGGCGCCGGCGGCGATCACCTCCTGGTCGTTGGTATAGAGCGAGATGATCTGCCGGGGAAGGGCAAGGCTCAGGATCGCAAAAAGCGTGCTGGCAGCAAAGATGATCTGGATCAGTATGTCAAAGACCTTCCGCACGGTCACCTTATCGCCCGCACCCCAATACTGCGCGGCCAGAACAAGTCCGGCCGCGCTGAGCCCCATACAGAGGAACGTATAGATGTTATAAAATTGGTTCGCCAGCGATGATGCGGATATGGCGGCTTCCCCCAGCTTCCCAACCATGATCGTATCCATCATATTGACGCCCTGATTGATGATCGCCTGGAGGACCACTGGAAGTACGATCATCAGGGCCTCACTGTAAAACGCTTTATCGGTTATGATGTATTTTTTCATTGATCGGTCCATAATTATCAACCACTTTTTCAAATTATCGGGATAGAGAAAGAGCAAATGGAAGCACGGGCAGATCCGCGCTGTTATAGATCGTCAGCTCACAGTAGGCCCGCTGGCAAAACGCGATGCGCAGCGTATGGGCGGTCAGGAACGCATCGGCAGTCAGTACGAGCTCATGAGGCCGGACGCTCACCGTAAAATCGGATACATCCTCCCCATCCGCGGAAATGTCGAAGGTCTCCGGGCGCTCCCCTTTAACGTGCAGGCCGCTTCCACAGTGCTTCAGCCGAACAACGACGGACTCCTGCTCCCACTGCGCGCAGAGGACGGTCGGAGAATCCGCCGGCAGATGGCGGTGGTAGACCTTGTCCAGCGCCTGCAGCGCCAGCCGGACCCCGACGGGCTTTTTCCGCTTAGGGTGGATATCGTACCGCATACCAGTGTCCATGGCAGTGACCAGATAGACCCCGGGTTCTTTTTTTGCCAGCTCTGCCTGCGCCCTGCGGATGGGTACAAAGTCAAGATACTCGGCCATCACCTCAAAGGATGCCAGCTGGACCATCAGGAAAGGCAAATCTTCCTTCCAATTGCTGCGCCAGCAGCGAACGACGGCCCGCATCATACTCTCATAATGCTCCGAAAAATACTCGTCCGACTCGCCTTGGTACCAGATCACCCCGCTGACGGTATACGGGACGATCGTTTTCAGCATAAACGTGAACAGTCCACAGGGACGGAATGCGGAGCAGGGCCAATTGTTCATCGTCATCAGCCTATCGTGGGCCGCCTCGTCCAACAGAGGACGGATAGGGGCCAGATTGGGCTTCCCCATGTCGATATTGCTGCTCAGAATATTCTTTTGCAGGGCAATGTATTTTTCCAGCGTCTCCTCCGGATCAATGGACGACCGTACCTCCCGCGCCTTGTCCAGATAGAACTGCAGATCGCCGGTGAGGTAGTCCTCGGATACCCAGCAGGAGGCGGACGTGCCTCCCCAGGTGCAATTGATCACGCCGACCGGTACCCGCAGCGTTTCATGCAGCCGGTTCGCGAAGTAGAAGCCTACCGCTGTGAAGTAGGGAGACTCCTCTCTGTTCTCTTTTCGCCAAACGCCCGCGTCCGACATCCGGTAATGCGCCTCCTGCCCGGGAAACGATATCTTGGGCACCTCATAGCACCGAATGTCCGGATCCTCCAACAGCAGGGCCTCTTCTCTGTCTGCGTCATGTTTCAGCAGATATTCCATATTGGACTGCCCGCCAGCGATCCAGACCTCTCCAATGGCGACGTCAGTGAACGATATGGAGAATCGGCCGCCAGAGACGGTCAGCGTCAATCCGCTATCTGCCTCCCTCGGTGGCAGATAGGTCTTCCATTTTCCATCTGAGACCTCCGCCACGGCGGCGTCCTCCCCCAGCGTCACCCGCACAGAGGCACACTCCTCCGCCTCTCCCCAGATGCAGACCGGCTTTCTCCGCTGCAGGACCATGGAATCCTGAAAAATCAGCGGTAAACAAATTCGTTCCATTGCCGCCTCCTAAAGCTCCAGCACCTGTTCACGATTTTCAGCAGGATCAAAATAGACGATCTGGAACGCATGGGTCTTAAAGTCGGCAGTAAGCCGCGCATAGAGGTCTCCATCCTCCCAAGTCACTTCCAGCGTTCCATTCCCCTGGTCCGCTCCAACGGTGAACCGCCCGTCAAACACCTTGTACTGATTCCGGAACCGCATCAGGCGCAGAAGCTTCTGTACAACAGGCTGCGCCGCCGCCTCGTCTACTTCCTGGAGCGAATAGTTGTGGCGGTTGATCCCGCGCCCCTCTCCGCCGTTCTTTAGAAACTCGATATCGTTTTTCCCAGCGAGCATACCCACATAATATACCTGAGGAATGCCGGGCGTAAAAAACTGTACGGCCCGGGCCAGCAGATAGGCGTCATCGTTGCAGTCCAGCGCGTTGTAGTAGGTACAGCCCAACTGGTACCGCTGCGCCTGCTTCCCGGTCATTTTGATCATTGAGGGACGTTTGATATACTGCTGTGCCGGTTCGGTGATCTTGTCCACAATGGCGCGTACATGATCGATCTCGTCATCCGTCAGAAGGTCTACCACATCGACCACGCCGATCCCATCGTGCGTATCCAATGTGGTGAACTGATTTCTGGGGCATATGTGCAGCCAGCGAATCAACCGGTCGGTCCTTCCGGAATAGAGACCGTGGAGCAGCAGCATGGGCAGCGCGAAATCATAGACCCAGTACCCCTTGGCGGCCATTTTCAGCTGGATGGTATAGTTTTCGTGGATCTCGGCCAGCATCTGCGTCCCGGCGGAGCGCAGCGGCTGCATGGCAATATCCAGAACGTTCCAGATGTCGGGTTCCACAAAGAAGCAGGATGTCCCCGGCCGCTTTGACGCATAAGCGAATGCGTCAAAACGGATGAGCGGAACATGCCTGGAAAGCATGGTCAAATTCCTGCCAAAGTAATCCTGGGTAGCCTTAGCATACGGGTCGATATCCACCTGTTCGGAAAAGAATGTGTTCCAAAGCTTGACCTTTTTTCCGTCCTCCCGGGTAAACTCCAGGAAGGCACCGCCCGGCTTCCGGCGGTACATGGCGTCGTTCTCCGCCTCCGTTGGCTCGCCGTTCGGCCAAAACTCATTCCAGTGGATAAACATATTGCGGTAAGGGGAGGCGTCTCCCTTTTCCATGTAGTCCTTAAACTCCCGGCAGCGAATGGACACATGATTCAGCATAAAATCCGCCGCCAGCGTGTATTTTTCCGCCAGGCGGTCAATATCCGACCAGTCCCCAAAGGCAGGTTCCACCTTGTCGTACTCAATGACCGCGAAGCCTCGGTCCCCGGAGGAAGGGAAAAACGGCAGGATATGGATCCCCTTTACCGCTCCCTCGAAGTGTTTTGCAAGGGCGGTCTCCAGTTCCTTCAGATCCCTTCCCATGCTGTCCGCGTATGTGATCAGCATAACTTCATTTTGTATCGGTCTCATGATGCTACTCTCCTCATTTGATTTGATAGGCCCGCGTCAACCTTTGACAGAGCCCAAGGTGATGCCCTTAACGAAGGACTTCTGGAAGAAAGGATACGCGATCAGCACTGGCAGGACGGCGACCACGGCAATGGCCATCCGCACGGCAACGGTGGGTATCTGAACGGTCATGGTAGAGCCGGAGGTCTTGCTGGCCAGAAATACCGCGTTGGAGATCACCTCATTCAAAAAATTCTGAATGCCGTAGAGTTCGTCACTGGACAGGAAATAGACGCCGTTGGTCCAGTTGTTCCAGTATCCGATCATGGCCAGCAGCGCGATCGTGGCAATAATGGGCCGGCTCAGGGGCAGCACGATCCGGGTCAGTATCTGGACTTCGCTGGCTCCATCGATCTTGGCCGCCTCGATCACCTCGTCGGCAATGTTGGAATTGATGTAGGTGCGCATGGTGATGATATAGAAGGCGTTCATCAGCAGATACGGCACGATCAGCGCCCAAATGGTATTTTTGATATGCAGATAATTCGCATAGACCATATAGGTGGGGACCATGCCGCCGTTGAACAGCATGGTAAAGAACAGGAACAGGGATATAGCGTTCCGGCCCGGCAGGTCCTTCCTGGACAGGGGATAGGCGAAGAGCGTTGTCAGCGTAACATTGGCGATAACGCCTACCGTGGTAACAAAAACGCTGATGCCCAGCGAATGCAGTAAGTTTTTCCTGGTCGTCCAGAGAAACCGGTACGCATCCAGACTGAACTCCTCCGGGAGAAGGGAGTATCCGTTCACAGCAAGCGTTGCTTCAGAGGTGATCGAACTCATGAAAAGGAGAAGGAACGGAAACAGGCACGCAATAGTAAGGAGCGCCATCAGCACATACATGAAGGCGATAAACGGTTTGTTCCTGGTGATCATAGCTCAGCTTCCCTTCCTTTCATCAGAACAGCGCGCTTTCGCTGTCGACCTTGCTGACGATCTTATTTGCAGTGACTACGCAGATAAAGCCCAGCAGGGACTGGAGGAAACCCGCCGCGGAGGACCGCCCGATATCGTTCAGCTCCAGCAGCGCGCGGTATACGTAGGTGTCAATGGTTTGCGTCGTGGAATACAGCAGGCCGCTGTGCATAGGGACCTGATAGAAAAGCCCGAAATCGGAGAAGAATATCCTGCCGACAGCCAGCAGCATCAGTATGATGACCGTTCTTTTTAGGCACGGGAGCGTTACATACCGGATCTGATGCCAAGTGCCGCCGCCATCTACGACTGTCGCTTCGTAAAGCGTCTTATCGATCCCGATCAGAGTGGAGTAATAGAGGATCGACTGGTAGCCGAAGCTCATCCATAGATGCACGATCACCAGAATGACCGGCCATGGCTTTGGGTCCCCATACCAGTTTACCGGATCGATATGCAGCAGGCCAAAGACTGTGTGATTGATAAATCCAGAGCTAGGGCTGAGGAACGCAAAGACGATATAGCTCACAATGACCGAAGACAGCAGATACGGTATCAGGATAATGATCTGCGAACTGCGCTTGAAGAACTTATTTTTAATGGTATCCATGGCAATGGCGCAGAAAATAGCAAATGCATTGCCGAACACGATAAAGACGAGATTATACAGGATCGTATTCCGTGTCATGATAAAGGCATCGCCGGTTTTGAACAGATATTTAAAGTTGTCAAACCCGGCCCACGGACTGTTCCATATCCCCACCTGATAATTCACTTTCTTAAACGCGATCACCAATCCCATCATCGGCAGATAGTTGTTGATGATCAGATAAACAATACCTGGGATCAGCATGATGTACAGCGGTATAAACTGTTTCCTCCGGTCCTGTATCAGGGTACGCTTTTTGCCCTCTGACCGCTTTTTATTCCTCATAACATAACTCCCCCATCCTGCATGTACATGTAAGCACGTACATGATCTTATGAAATTACTATAGCAAAACGGGGAAGCGCGTTCTATAACAAGTCTGCTGTGGAATATCACATTTCTGATAAACTGCTGTAAGCAGTCAAGTAAAATGCTCCAAATTTTGCCACAAAGTATGCCAGCAGAAAAAGTTCGTTTATAATGGGCCGGTGGCAATACAGCCTGTAGCTGGAGCCGGATATGTTAATGATCTCGCAGCGGTGGATGAGGCCAAAGAAGAAGTCGGCCTCGGCGGCGCAAGGGGCATGAGCACCATCTCTTCCACCACTACGAGGGCAGCTTTATGGTGGTATTTGAGACAGCGATTGTTGGCGCTGGATATCGGTTTTGAGGATAGCCAGTGAGAGCGCAAGGTGGGTCTTACCTACGTCGGGTGGTCCAAGGAAGCAGATATGAAAGGCCTGTTCCAGCTAGGTCATATCGGACAGGCGGAGAATCTGCTCCCTGGAAACATTGCGCTGGAAACTGAAGTTAAAGGGAGCCCGTGTCTTTTCGGCAGAGAGATTGGCCCGTTTTCTGCGCAGAGGATCCTGCTTGAGGATACACAGGAGCTACTGCTCGGCCAGGGACAACTCCACGGATTCCAGCGAGGCAAGGTTGTTTCTGCCAGAAAGGAGGGCACCAAAATCCACTTGGGCATAATACAAATCATTAGCAGGTCATTTGCTCGCTCCAAAGGCGTCAGCATCGGGAATCACCCACCTTCGCATAGACCGAGAGGGGCCGCTTCTGGGTGGTCACATGGTACTTAAGGTCATACATCGAGATGGCGGGGGCAGGCTGCACCTAGCTGGATAGAGCAGCTTGTCCAGCTTTGAGGCGCGATCTCGCCGCTGAAACTGGCTTTGGATCAGCAGCCCCTACCCGAAGGAGATACGGTGTTCGCAGATGGGTTCGTCAAACATCGTCTGAATGTAGATGGCCTATCCAATGTCTCAATCCACACCTCCTGGAACAACTCCGCTGGGACCAGTTTGGTGGTTCCATGCAACTTGGCATTGGCGGTCCGCTCCAGCCAGTCCAAACAGCTCCCATTGAGAATACCGTCATCATATGCAGCTGGTGGCCGAGGAAATCGCCCTTGATGTACTTCGCCACGCTTTCAATTTTCCCTTTCCTTTCCGGGGCCACCCTATGATCTGCGCCTGGTATTTATCCAGATACTGCATCCGGCATACTGTACGGCCATTTCTTCGTACTCGCTTACGGGCATTTCCCAATACCGTTTTACTGTTTTGCGGTTGATTCCAAGCTGCCGCGCCACTTGCCGCTGGCTGAACCCCGCCGAACGAAATTATATTGCTGTACAGATGATATCCTTTCATTCCTTTCTGGCCTCCATCAGAGCGAGTGGGGTGGGCACTATGGACGCGGTTCCAGAGCGATACCGTTTGTCTGCGAAATGTAAATGCTTTCTGGGGATTCTGCTGTTGGTATAACAACCTCCTTCATTCCGCTGGTACAGGCGCTCTATGAAAAATTCTTGCACAGTTTCTGCTTTTGGAAATTCATTATTGTGCAAAGATACAAAATAAATTTTTAGATTTGGGCATTAATACTATTTAAGAAACAAAGTAACTTATCTATACTGAAAAACACTTAACCAAAACCCGCTTTTAGGATACATACAAACCGACATATCCTCTTGTATCTTCCAGCTACGGCTGCAATGGCGAGAGCTGCTTTAAAAGTGGAGGAAATTTATGAAAGCAACGATCGAAGAAATTGCCCGCATTGCCGGAGTCTCCAAAACAACGGTGTCGCGCGTGCTGAACAATAAAACGGATGGTGTCGGAGCTAAAACGCGGCAGAGGATCGAACTCCTGCTTGAAGAAATGTATTACTGCGGACACTCAGAAGCGCACCCGCTTCAAGCGCCGCGCAGCAAAACGGTCGCCCTGATCCTTCCTGATATTACCAATCCCTTTTTTGCGGAGCTGGCCAAGGCGGCCGAGAACTATTTGAGCAAAAGTGGGTATATGCTCTTCCTTGGCAATACGGATTTCTCCCCGGAAAAAGAGGCGCAGTACCTGAAAAGCTTTATCTCCAAGCGTGTGGATGGCATTATGTTGGTTTCTACGGCGCAGACCTGCACGCCAAACCATCGGATGCCCGCAAAGTATGGCACGCCGTGTGTATTGATGGACAGAAAGCTGAACAGTATGCCCTATACGGCGGGGGTTTTTACCGATAATGAATATGCAGTTTTCCGCTCTTGTGAGTTGCTGATCCGAAACGGTTCGACCTCTATCGCCTTCATCTCCGGCCCCAAAGACGTATCGACCTCCCTGGAACGTGTAGAGGGCTACAAGGCTTCCATTCAGCAGTATGGTTTGCCATTCGATGGACGTCTCATTAAATTCAGCAACTACACCCTGGACGGTGGATACAACGCCATTATGGAACTGGCCAGCGAGGGGATCCACTATACCGGCGTTATTGCTGCGAACGACACGATGGCGATAGGCGCGATCAAAGCGCTGTCGGAGCTGTCATACCGCATTCCGCAGGATGTCGAAGTCATTGGGTTTGACAATATCGGCTATTCCCGCATGTGTTCGCCGCCGCTGACGACCATCCAGCAGCCTATTATTGAAATGGGGCGCACCGCCTCGCAGCTCCTGCTGAATGCGATCGACGGAAAAAAGCTGAAGGACAGGCGCGTTTATCTCCAGCCCAAGCTATTGATACGTGAATCTACCAGGAAAGAGTAGGAGGCTGCATATGAAAAAAATCCTAGTTATCGGGAGCACCAATACAGATTTTGTCCTTGAGGTGGAGGAGATGCCCCGGGTAGGCGAGACAATCATGAGCAAGTTCTTTCACCGCCTGCCCGGGGGAAAAGGAGCCAACCAGGCGTACGCCTGCGGTATGCTGGGAGGTCATGTGTCGTTTCTCTCCGCAATCGGCGGGGACGGA
Organism: uncultured Oscillospiraceae bacterium; assembly: GCA_910579485.1. Lineage (GTDB taxonomy): Bacteria > Bacillota > Clostridia > Oscillospirales > Oscillospiraceae > Pelethomonas. Next base: position 21,708 of record CAJTVO010000012.1, read on the forward strand.
TTGGGCAGTGCCGTGATGGAAAATATGCGCCGGGCTGACGTCGCAGTCAGTCATATTCGCACGATGGAGGCGGACAGTACAGGGATCGCCGTGATCTGCGTGGATGGCGCTGGCAATAACTCCATTGTTGTATCGCCTGGCGCTAATCTGCGCTGCGACTGCGATTATCTGAAGGAGCACCGGGAGATTATTGACGCCTGCGACATACTTCTCGTCCAGCTGGAGGTGCCGGTAGACGGAATATTCTACGCCATTACCTATGCCCACAAGAGGGGTAAGCTGGTCATTCTGAATCCGGCCCCCTGTCCGGACGGCATTCCGGATGAGGTTTTACAATGTGTGGATTACATAACGCCCAATGAAACCGAGCTTCAGAAGCTGACGGGATGCCGGATGGATTTCCCCGATGGCATTCAGGAGGGAGCACAGTCGCTTTTAAGGCGGGGTGCCGGGCATGTTGTCGTTACATTAGGGGGGAAGGGCGCGATGCTCTGCAGCGGCAGCGGAACAGCGCGTTTTCCGGCCTGGGAGGTACCGGTGGAAGATACGACGGCGGCGGGAGACACCTTCAATGCCGCGCTTGCCGTGGGGTTAGCGGAAGGCCGGCGCATTGACGAGGTCATCGATTTTGCCAATGCCGCTTCCGGTATTGCCGTATCCAGAAAAGGGGCGCAAACTTCGGTCCCGTCTCGTGCCGAGGTAGAAAAATTTATGAGCAGCAGAGGTGACATATGAAAAGCAACGGACTTTTGAACCCAGAGATCCTTCAGGAAGTGGCGTCTGCGGGACATACCCAGCTAATCGCGATTGGCGATGCCGGTCTCCCCATACCGCCGAATGTGAAACGAATCGATGTCTCTGTCGTCCCAGGGCTCCCCTCGTTCGCCGGTGTCTTGCAGGCGGTCTGCGGCGAGATGGTGGTGGAAGCGTATACCTATGCTGAAGAGGCCCATCTGGCAAATCCCGAAATCATACAGGCTATGAAGCGTATGATGCCCGGTATTCCGGGACATACATTGTCCCATGAGGACTTCAAAATTTTGCTGCAGCGGGCGAATGTGGTGATTCGCACAGGGGAATGCTCCTCCTATGCGAATGTGATCCTAACCGCCGGTGTTAATTTCTGACAGAAAAGGAGTGATTGCAATGGAGACTATGAGAGCGGCCGTATTTGAGGGTGTAGGGAAGCTTGTGATCAAGGAGGTGCCTGTCCCGGAAATCACGCGGCCGGATCAGGTGCTCATTGAGGTGGAGGCGTGCAGCATCTGCGGAACGGACGTCCACATCACCGCAGACCCGCCGGGCTATATCGCCACCCCGAACACCATCCTCGGCCATGAGTTCTGCGGCATTGTCCGAGCGAAAGGAAGCCAGGCAGATCAGATCGACATCGGCGACCGGGTGGTCATCAACCCCAACAACTACTGCGGGAAGTGCGTGTACTGCCGCAAAAACCTGCCCAACCAGTGCGAGCACATCGAAGCGCTGGGGATCGATTACAACGGGGCATTTGCAAAATACTGCGTCGTAAGCGACAAGGTGGTCTACAAGATATCCAAAGAAATTGATCCTGCGGTCGCCGCCTGCGCAGAGCCGCTGGCCTGCGCGGTCAACGGGCTAAACAAGGTAGACGTCAAGCCGGGTGACTCGGCGGTAGTGATCGGTTCCGGTCCCATTGGCCTGATGATCGCGATGCTTCTGCACAAATCCGGAATTGACCGCCTGTACCTGCTTGAGACGGCGCCTAAGCGCGTATGCTTTGCCCAGAAGCTGCAGCTGGCCAAAGTGATCAATCCCATTGAGGAAGACGCGGCAGGCATCATTCTCGGCGAGACTGGGATCGGCGCGGACTTTGTCTTTGATGTGACGGGGTCCCAGGTGACTGCCAGCGTGAACCTCGCCCGGAAGGGCGGCACAGTGGTCCTGTTCGGCGTCAATAAGCAGGCCCGGCGCGAGATTGCGCAATGTGAGATCACCACCAAGGAATTGCGGGTCCAGGGCACCTGGCTGGCCAATGCCACCTTCCCGCAGGCAGTCAAAATTATTGAGAGCGGGGCCATTGACCTGCGCGCGCTGATTACAGACGAGATCGGCCTGGACCAGCTTCCGGCCAGCCTGGAGGCATTGGCAAAGGGCGAGGGCATTAAAGTGATCGTGCGGCCATGACCGCAGAGGCGAATAATATGAAGAGAAAAGTGAAAATAGGTATCATTGGCTGCGGCCAAATCGCGCAGATCGAGCATCTGCCCTACATCAGAGATTCCCTGGACTTCGAGCTGTACTCCCTCTGCGATCTTTCCAACGAGGTGGTTCAGGCCGTGGGCGAGCTCTATGGCATCCCGCCGGAGCGCAGGTACACGGACATGGATGCGCAGCTGGCCGACAGCCAGCTGGAGGCGGTGATCATCTGCACTAGGGACCACTATGAGCCCGGCCTCAAGGCGGCCAGAGCGGGCAAGCACATGCTGATTGAAAAACCCCTGGCCTACAGTTTGGACCAGGCCGATGAGATGATCGAGGCCGCGCGGGCAAACGGCGTTGTCATGATGGTCGGCTACATGAAGCGCTACGATCCCAGCTATGAGTACTTCCGTAGGGAGACTGAACGTCTGAAGGATATTACCCTCGTTCGGGTACACGACTTTGGCGGTTCGTTTGACTTTACTGGCTCCCTGTTCCATATCTGCCGGGGCACGGACATTCCGAAGGAGATTCTGGATGCCGGAAGTAGGCATATCCAGGACGCGATCGTCCAACAGCTGGGGGAGCAGCGGGCGCATCTGTCGCAGGCATACAGTTTCATGCTGGGGATATCCACCCATGACTCAATTCTGATGCGTCATGCCTTTGGCACACCAGAGGTCCTGTTTGCCGACGTCCATCAAGACTGTTTCCTGACCTCTGTCTTAGACTACGGCTCCTTCCGTGCCGTGTTCGAGTCCGGTTTCCTGCCCGCCCGTCGCATCTGGGACGAGAAGATATGGGTGTACGCGCCGGAAAAATCCCTTACTCTAGAGTTCCCTTGGCCCTACCTCAAGAATTCCCCCACCAAGCTGACCATCAATGAAAACGAGCCGGAGAGCATGGTCAACGTGGACAAGGTGGTTGTCAACAGTTTTGAGGAGGCCTATCGGGCGGAACTGGCCCACTTCTATGACTGTATCGTCACCGGCGGTACGCCTCTTACGGCGGGCGAGGATGCCCGGCGGGACATCCGGCTTGCATACGACATGATATGCAAGGTAAAACTGTAGGGGGCCTGCCGTGGGATACTTTTCACAGTCAACGGCCTTGATCCTGCTGATCCTGACCACTCTGATGTGGGGAAGCTGGTTCCAGTTCAGCAAGCGTTTGAACGGCTATCCTGTTTCTGCCTTCATGCTGCTGCTGTACTCGTTCTCCGTCGTACTGGTCTGGGTCATCATCGCCATCCTGAAGCCCTATTTTTTCGAAGAGTCCATCCGGCAGATGTTTCAAGACAATACAGGAATCTGTCTCGGCGCGGTCCTATGCGGAATGATGCAGGCGGCAGGAACGCAGGTCAACATGCGGGTCATTAAAAACGTTGGCATGATCCTTGCTACGTCCATTACAGCTACCACTGGTATTCTGTTGGGTACAGCCATTTCAGTCTATTTCGGCGGCCTTCGCGCGGGGCAGTCTGTGGGAAAGATTTTCCTAGGAGCCATCGTACTGCTGGCGGCTACGATTCTTAGCCAGTACGCCGCGCTGATGCGGGATAGAGATACCGGCGCAGCCAGCGACCAGCAAAACTACCGCGAGGAGATCCGCTTCCGCTTCAAGGAGCTTTTGATGCTGCTGGCAAGCGCTTCCCTGCTGACGCCGGCCTACTCCTTTGCGCAGAGCGCCTTTGTTAAAACGGATCTGCGGGCGGACGGCATCCCCCAGCTCCTTTGCATTGGGTTTCTGTCCATCGGAGGTTTTCTGGGGACGCTGATGATCTCTGGCATACAGCTGACCGTACGCAGGCAGTGGCATCTGGTCCTCTCCAGCAGGAAGATCATTGCTATGAGTGTTGTCTCGGCCGTTTGCCATTACGGCGGCAACGTTCTGTATACCTTCTGCGCCCCCATCCTGAGTCATGCCGTAGCATGGCCTATCGGTACTTGTCACAATTTCTGGCACTATGTATGGGGAATCGGCTATGGTGAGTTCAAAGGTACGACCCGGAAAACCAAGCTCATGTTGGGCGCCGGTATGGCCGGATTCGTGCTGGGCGTCCTGATCCTGTGCTGATTCAACACAAAACGAAAGAGGAGGATAATCTCATGAAAAAGGCGTTATGCATCCTATTGACCGCGTTGCTTACCCTCTCCTGCCTGGCCGGATGCGGCGGCAAACCGTCCGACAGCAAGGACCCGTCTCCCCCGGCCCAGGGAACCAATCCACCCGCGGCTTCCACAGAGCAGCGCACGCTGCATATTGCGGGTCATACCCGCATGTATCCCAACGAGGAGTCCTACTGGCAGGAGCTGGCCGATAAGTTCACAAAGGAAAACCCTGACGTCAAAGTGGAAATCAATTGGAACGGAACGTTTGAAGATTCCATTGAGGGCCTGCAGTCCGCGCGTCTGGCAGGAGAGGAGATCGACATTTTCTCCGTTGGAGCGAAGAACATTCGGGGCGGACTGATTCAAGCAGGACTCTGCACAGATCTGACCGACCTGATCGCCCCCTATGCGGACCGCTGGGTGGACGGCCAGATCGACGGTTGCACCATTGACGGACGGATATGGTATTTGCCCATGGGGTCCATTGGTACAGTTACATTCTATTACAACAAGGATATGTTTAATGAGTTGAATCTGGAGATTCCACAGACCTATGACGATTTGGTTGCGGTGTGCGCCGCTATCCGCGAAAAGAAGAATATCACGCCTATTTTGCAGCAGGGCAGCCTGCCCACCTACTGGCCCATGTGGTTCATGGAAACGTATGCCCAGACCAGCGGGAATCGCTCGGCAGAGCTGACCCGAGCTTTCCTGGCGGGAGAGTATGACTTCAACACAGATGCCGAAGTCGAGGCCTTCCGGCTGCTCAAGCAATTCTTTGACGACGGCCTGCTGGATTCCGACAGCCTTAATACAGACGCCGATGGAATGCGCGCCGCCTTTGCCCAAGAGAAATCTGCGATGTTCTTTGGCGGGACCTGGGAATACACCAATGCTGAGGCCGCCGTAGACGGAGCTTTTGAAATGGGTGTGTTTGAGTTCCCGCTGATGGTCGAGGGCTCGGAGGTGCAGCACGGTTCCGGCTCTGGGCAGAGTCTGATCGTTCCTTCGTTTTGCAACAAGGAGAATTACGACATTATCATGCGGTTCCTGGAGTTCTTCTCCCGCCCGGAGAACTGCGCGGATATCGCGACCGCGGCGGCAGACCTCCTGCCCTGTATAAAGGGGATCGAAACGGAGGCCAACCCCGTCTATGAGTATATCAATACCCACCATGTCAACCATCTGGCCCCCTACCTGGATTGGATCTGGCCCGCGGAGCTGACAAATATCTTCGCCTCGGACATTCCAGCTGTAATGGCCGGCTATATGACGCCGGAGGAGGCTGTCGAGGATATCCGCACCAACTACAACCGCATGTTGGCGGAGGGTTATGTGTATAAGTGGTGGGACGAGTGGACGGAAGAGGACTGGGCCAACGTGACCCCAACCTATATTCCGGAAAGCTACGCATCGTAATGCTGTTTCCTGATAAAAAGCTTGAAAAGATGTTATTGCGGCGTTCCAGGAAAAGTATTGACAACATTCTCGGCGGCTTCGCCGCTGGACCGTGTTCTGCGGCCCAATAAAGGAATTTTATCCTTTTATTGAGAATCAGCATAACGGCGATACGCATCCACAAACCTAGTGTCAAGCTGTCTGGGCGGTGCTTGACAGCACCGCCCAGACAGCTAATGGAGAATGCCTATGATCAAAAAGTTGAAACAGAAAGACGGACTATTCCCCTACTATATGACCGCTCCGGCGCTTATTCTCTTTACCGCGTTTATCGTCTGCCCCTTTGTTTACGGCGTATATACCAGCTTTTTCAAATGGGACGGATTGTCTTCAATGAAATGGCTGGGCCTTCAGAACTATCTCTTCGTACTGCAGGACAACGCATTCTGGGCGGCTCTGAAAAATACGTTTGTCTATGCCATCGTGATCACTATATTCAAAAACGGCATTGGACTGGCGCTGGCGCTGCTGCTGATGGGTCAGAAGCGGGGAAAGGGCTTTTGCAGGACCTCGCTGTATATGCCGGTCACCTTTTCCTATGTGGTGATAGGCGTTCTGTGGACGTGGATCTATAATCCCACCTTTGGCATCCTCAACGGGCTGCTGACCAAGCTGGGTCTGTCCGGTCTGATCCAGGGGTGGCTGAGTGATCCGAATGTCGCGCTGTATTCCGTAGCCTGGGTAGATATCTGGAAATGGATCGGCTTTCACATGGTCCTGTACCTCTCCGCTATTCAAGCAGTTCCGGAAGAGCTGTACGAAGCCGCTCGGATCGATGGTGCCAGCAAGTTCAGAGAGTTTATTCATATTACGGTGCCACAAATCAACAGCACCATTGTTCTTAATGTGCTGCTGGCCATTACCGGCGCATTTGTCAACAACTACAACCTGGTCAATGTGATGACGGGCGGCGGCCCCTTCGGTTCCACCGAGGTGGCGCTGACACTGGCGGTCAAAACAGCGTTTGTGTACCGCAATGTAGGAAAGGCCAACGCCATGTCCATGATTCTCTTTGCGTTCGTCTTCATCATCGGTTTCCTGCAATTCAAACTGATGACCAAGGAAGATAAAAACTAGAGGGCGAGGGAGGATAAAAGAATGAAGCTGCACAAAAGAAAGATCGTCCCTGCCATCGTACGGTTCCTGATTTTGGGCTTTTTTATCGTCATAACGCTCTATCCCGTGTTCTGGATGATTGCCGGTTCGCTGAAATCAACCAGTGAATTTTATCAGAACATCTGGGGGATACCCAAAAGCTTTATGTTCAGCAACTATATCAGCGCGTGGCAGCGGGGAAATCTGGGAGGAAAGTATATCAACAGCATCCTGACGACCGGGCTTTTTCTGCTGATCGTCATTCCAGTCAACAGCTGCGCCGCTTACGTGATCTCCCGCCTCCGGTTCAAGGGCCGGGTATTCATCTCCACCTTCCTGCTGGTAGGTATGATGGTTCCCGGCGGCGTTTTGGGAATGCCCACCTACACGGTGGCACTGAAGCTGGGACTGATCAATTCCATCCCGGGCATTGCCCTGGTCTACGCAGGGCAGAATATCAGCTTCGGCGTATTCATGCTGCGCGCCTTTTACGTGGGACTGCCCGCAAGTCTGGAGGAGGCGGCCATGATGGACGGCTGTACCCGATTCCAGAGCTTTCTCCGGATCATTATGCCCCTGACAAAGCCGGGCATCATGATCCAAGTGATTTTCAGCGGTCTGAATATCTGGAATGAGTATTTTCTGGCCAGCCTGATGCTGCGCACGGAGAATCTAAAGACGCTGCCATTGGGCTTGATGTCCTTTGTGGGCGAGTACGCAACCGATTTTCCCCAGCTGTTCGCGGCCCTGACGGCAGTTACCCTTCCGATGATCATCGTATATCTGTTGGCGCAGAAGCAGTTCATCCGGGGACTGACCGCGGGCTCCACCAAGGGGTGACAGGCAGCTATAGGAAAAACAAATAGAATCTTGCCTGCGGGACGCGGCGCTGCCGGTGCCGGATATGCAGGTAGAAGGGTATGGTATATCTATTATGAAACTCGGTTATACAGTATGGACCTGGCTTAGCGATGAGCATAATGCGTTCTGCCACGCGCCTGACCCCAAGGCGGCCTTTGAGCAGGCGCTCCGGGAGATATCCTACCTGGGGTATCAGACCGTGGAGAACTTCAACTGGTTTGCGGACTATTATATGGATGATCCCCAGGAGCTGGTGGATCTGTGCCGCCGGTACGGGCTGGAGTTTGTCTGCCTTTACCACTACCTTACGCCGGATTATGCATCCGACAAGGCGAAGGGGCTGGAGTATTGCCGGTTTGCCCAGCAGATCGGTGCTCCCTACATCAATCTGCAGATGAACGGCTGGCGTGAGCCCCCCTGGGATCGGCCCACAGATCCGGAGGCGATCACCATCTGCGCGGAGAAGACGATGGAGATCGCAAAAATGGCTCATGACCACGGTCTAAAGCTTTGCGCCCATCCTCATGCCAATACACCGGTATACGCCATGGAGCAGATCGATCTGTTCTTGGAGAAGACGGACCCGGCGCTGGTCGATCTCTGCCTGGACACCGCACATATCACGCTTTCCGGCGGTAATGCGGTGGAGGCCTTTGACCGGTACTTCGACCGGCTGGCTTACGTTCATCTCAAGGATGTGGCCCCCTCCGCGCCCCTGCGTCCGGAGGAGAAGCCTATGCGCCGCTTCCGCGCTCTGGGTCAGGGCGTGGTGGATTTCCTTGGCGTCTACCAGGTGCTTCAGTCCAGAGGTTATGACGGCGTGGTCTGCGTAGAGCTGGACTATCAGAAGGTGTGTAACTTTGAATCCGCACAGTTCAGCCGTGCCTATCTGAAAAATGTGCTGGGTATCTGATGTCCCAGCCGAACGAAGTAGAAAGGATTTCTTATGAAACTTGGTTATACAGTCTGGACCTGGCTCAGTGACGAACACCGGGGATTCTGCCGGGTCGAGGATCCTAAATCCGCCTTTGAACAGGCACTGCGGGAAATCTCCAGCTTGGGGTATCAGACCGTAGAGAATTTTAACTGGTTTGCAGATTACTACATGGATGACCCCCTGCAAATCGTCCGGCTATGTGAAAAGTATGGCCTGCAGTTTGTCAACCTCTATCACTACCTCACGCCGGACTGGGAGGCTGATCAGCAGAAAGGACTGGCGTACTGCCGGTTTGCCCAAAAAGTCGGAGCTCCCTATATGAATCTGCAGATGCAGACCTGGAAAGATATGCCCTATGATCGTCCCACCAACCCAGAGGCGATCCGCCTTTACGCGGACAAGGCAATGGTGATCGGCCGGATGGCACGAGAGCATGGGCTGACGGTTTGCGTGCATCCCCACGCCAACACGCCGGTATTCACCATGGAGCAGATCGACCTGTTCTTGAAGGAAACGGATCCGGCGTTGGTCAGCCTCTGTCTGGACACCGCCCATGTTACCCTCTCCGGCGGTGATGCCGTAGAGGCGTTTGAGCGGTATATCGACCGTATCGCCTATGTCCATCTCAAAGATGTGGATCCGGATAAAAATGCGCATCCGGAATGGCCTATGCGCCGCTTCTGTGCGCTGGGACAGGGTACCGTGGACTTCCGCGGGGTATACCGGGTATTGACGGATCACGGCTATGACGGTGTGCTCTGTGTAGAACTGGATTATCAAAAGGTATGCCATTTTGAGTCTGCACAGTACAGCCGGACCTATCTGAGAAACGTGCTGGGCATTTAAGGAGGCCGCCATGGAAAAAGCATATACTGTCTGGACATATCTGAAATCGCAGTTTGGCATCACGGAGAGCACGGAAGAAGGGCGTGCCCTTTTTGAACAGGGCGTACGCGAGGTGTCTGACCTGGGATTTCATAACATCGAGTGCTTCAACTTCACTGCGGTACTGTTTGAGGACCACCCCGATGAATTTCGAAGGATCCTGGAGGAGAACCACGCAAGATTCGTGAACATCTACCACGCCATGTCGGACGATTTCCAGAAGGACTATGAGATGGCGGAGCGATGCTTCCGGTTTCTGCGGACCCATGGCGCCAACCTGATGAATCTGGAGACGCCTCGGCGCAACGGCGCGGAAGCCACGGAGGAGCGTATGGCGCAGATGTGCGAAAATATCAACCGTATTGGCCGGCTGGGGAAACAGTATGGGGTGACCGTCTGTCTCCACCCGCACTATTGGACCTTCTGCGAGACGCAGGAGATGCTGACCTATGTGGATGAACATACGGACCCGGAGCTGATCAAGTATTGCATCGATACCTGTCACTGCGTTTTGGGGAAAATGGATCCGGTGTCTACTTTTGCGCGATATGCGGACCGGCTGGCCTATGTTCACCTCAAGGACATCAGCTCCGATGAGAACGAACATCCGGAATTTCCCATCAAGCGTTGCCGCGCGCTGGGAGAGGGGATCGTGGATTTTCGCGGCGTAATGGACGTGCTTCGTCAGCACAGATATGACGGATACCTTTGTGTTGAGGTGGACTGGCCCCGTCTGTGCAACTATGAGACTGCAATGGTCAGTGCCAAGTATCTGCACAATGTACTCCATCTGTAGAAGGAGCCGGTGATAAGGGAAGGGAGGATCCTGATGAAGAATTTGTGGGATAGCCCTGTGATGCAGATGCTGCAGCAGATAACTGATCTGGTTCTTTTGAACATGGTATGGTTGGTCTGCTCTCTGCCTATTGTTACCATCGGGCCTGCATCGGCAGCCATGTATACAACGGTAAAATCGATCCAGGCTGGTGGTGGTACACGGGTCATCCCCGTCTTCTGGGAGGCGTTCACCCATCAGTTTCTGCATCGTATGCTGGCAGGATGGGCAGTACTGCTTTGTGGGTGTGTACTGGCTATGGACTTTCTGGCCCTTGCGCAGGGAGCTATGGCCGGACGTGCCGTAATATTTGGCATATTCCTGTTTCTGAGTATTCTTGTGCTGATGACGGGCTCTTGCCTGTTTCCGCTTATGGCAGAACGTGAAATGGGAGTTGGGGATAGTATCCGCCTAGCATTCTGGCTGAGCTTTCACCATCTAGGAAGGGCGGGCGCTGCGGCGGCGCTCCACGTGCTTCCGTTTCTGCTCTTCTTGTTTATGCCTCCGGTCTTTCTCCTGCTGATCCCCTTATGGATAGTCGGCTACTTCTCAATGACGGCATGCCTATCGTCCCGGCTTTTACAGCCTGTCCTGCGGGAAGGCGGATCGACATTATGAAGCAGCAAGGAAAACTCCACTACGCCTGGGTCGTCTTTGGGTGCTGCATTGCGCTGAAACTGGGGGTAGCCGGTGTAGTGGGCTGTCTGAGCGGAAACTTTGTCACGCCAGTCGTCAATGATCTCCACTGCCCTGTCAGTCAATTTACGTTGTTTGTCAGTGTGGAGGCCGCGGCAATGGCGCTGATGTACATGACGGCGTCAAAGATACTGACGACCCGCCGGATCGGGGTGGTCATGGGGGTGGCATCTGCAGTACAGGTGGTTGCTATTGCATTGATGTCTACCTACCATTCGGCCTCCATGTTCAGTATTTCCGGCGCCTTCCTGGGCCTGGCCTCCGCCTTCACCGGATTTGTAGCGATTCCGCTGGTTATCAATATGTGGTTCCGTGAGAAGGTCGGGATGGTTCTGGGACTGATCATGGCGGCAGGAAATGTAGCTACAGTGGGATACAGCCTCCTGTCCGGCTGGCTTATCGACCGTTTCGGCTGGCGCAATGCATACCTTATTCTTGCGGCGATTGCGTTTGTGATCACCGTGCCAGCGGCCTTTTTGCTGCTCAAGAGTCCGGAGGAGCTGCACTGTGAGCCATATGGAAGACCGGCTTTCCGGCGCGAGGAAACTCCGGAGAGCGGGCTGACAAGGGCTCAGGCGATGCGAAAACCGGTATTCTATGTAGTATGGCTGATATGTATTCTTTACAGTGTCTCCAATGGCGTAGCCGGCTATATTGCCACCTTTTCTACCATGGAATTGGGGCAGAGTATTTCCTTCGGGGCGAAGGCAGGTATGTGTGTCCAGCTGGGATGTATCGGGTGCAGCGCGGTCCTGGGCTTTGTAAACGACAGATTTGGGATTCAGGCGGGATTGATGTGGGGAACTGTATTCTCCTGCGCAGGATATCTGATGATGCTTGGGAGCTTTAAGCAACCCTCAATAGTTTTGGCTGCCGCACTGCTGGTCGGCCTGGGAGGTAGTATGTATACGGTGCAGAGCCCCCTCCTGGTACGTGACACTCTGGGCAGCCGGGACTACCCCTCCATTTGGGCATTGATTATGATGGGGAACAGTCTCGCTGGCGCGTTTTCCTATTCGCCTATCGGTTTATTCTATGATATTGGAGGAAGCTATCGAGGAGCATTTATCTGTGTGATATCGCTTTTCTTGCTGGCGTTATGCTTAGGCTTTCTGGCGAATGTACAGAAGCAACGTTTGGATGTTTGAATAAGGGCGGGAGTAGTGAACATTTAGGGCTTGTTTGAAAACAGAATACAGCTTTCTTGATTTTTCAAACAACACCTAATTTCTTTTATTATAACATAAGTATCTACTAGTAGTTATTGAAAATTAGTATGCTACCTACCTTAAATAGAGTAGATTGATTTTAATTGCAACCTGTATGGCAGCTACCTTATTTCAGTTTGTTAGTTGATACTGTTTTATGAGTAGCTACCATGTGTCAGATGCTTAAACTACCCCTGCACGGCACATACAATTCAAGCCCTAATAAAAGAAACACCCAATCTGCCCAAACGGTAAGTCTCCAACCCACCGAAAAGCAGAAAGGGTGTTTCCATATCCATATAGTCCGCCCCTCAAGCGCCCCTTCTCAGGGGCGCTTGATCACCATCTTCCCTCACCCGCAGACAGCAACGGCCTCGATCTCGACCAAAGCGCCCTTAGGCAGGTCCTTCACCGCGAAGGCGGCCCGGGCGGGACATGCCTCAGTAAAATACTCAGCATACACGGCGTTCATGGCGGCAAAATCACCGATGTCCGCCAGCAGGACCGTGACCTTCACGATGCTGCCAAAACCGCAGCCCGCTTCCTCCAGAATCGCTCCGATGTTCTCCAGGCTCTGGCGGGTCTGGCCGCCGGCGTCCCCGGCGGCAAAGGCGCCGGTAGCGGGATCGATGGGCAGCTGTCCGGAGATATACAGCATCCCGCCGGCCTTGACGGCCTGGGAGTAGGGACCGATGGCCGCGGGGGCCTTGGGGGTAGAAATGATCTCCTTCATAATATCCTCCTCAGGTAGTAGCGTACTCGCCGTCCCAGATGACCTTGCGGAACTTCAGCGGATCGGTGTTGCCCTCAGTGGAGAACATCAGCACCTGGCTGAAATGATCCAGACCGATGGCGTCCCGCAGATCCTTGTACTCGTCGGTCTCCATCAGCGCCGCCAGCAGGCCCATGCCCACCGCGCCGCTCTCGCCGGAGATGACCGTGGGATCGCCCTTCACAGGCACCGCCAGCATCCGCATCCCCCGGGCGCTGACCCAGTCGGGGCAGGACACGAAGGCGGACACGTGGTTGCGCAGGATGTCCCAGGAGATAATGTTGGGCTCGCCGCAGGCCAGACCGGCCATGATGGTGGACAGATCGCCGGTCACGTTCCGGGGCTCGCCATCCCCGGCCAGAGCGCCCTGGTAGAGGCAGTCCGCCGCCTGGGCTTCCATGACAATGAACTTGGGCGGATCGTTGGGGAAAAGGTTCGTGTAGTAGCCTACCACCGCACCAGCGAGGCTGCCCACGCCGGCCTGGACGAAGACGTGGGTGGGACGGTTCGTGCCGATCTGCCGCAGCTGCTCGGCGGACTCGCTGGCCATGGTGCCGTAGCCCTGCATGATCCAGCTGGGGATCTCCTCATAGCCCTCCCAGGCGGTGTCCTGGACGATGACGCCGTGGTCCGTCTGAGCGGCCTCGGCGGCGGCCATGCGCACGCAGTCGTCATAGTTCACTTCCTCGATGGTCACCTGGGCGCCCTCGGCGGCGATGTTGTCGAAGCGGGGCTTGCTGCTGCCCTTGGGCATGTGGACCACTGCCTTCTGGCGCAGCTTGTTGGCGGCCCAGGCCACGCCGCGGCCATGGTTGCCGTCGGTGGCGGTGAAGAAGGTGGCCTGGCCGAAGTCCCTGCGGAAGGACTCGCTGGTGAGGTAGTCATAGGACATCTCCGACACATCCCGGCCCATCTCCTTGGCGATATACCGGCCCATGGCAAAGGAGCCGCCCAGCACCTTGAAGGCGTTGAGCCCGAAGCGGTGGGCCTCGTTCTTCACGTACAGGCCTCCCAGCCCCAGATACTTGGCCATGCCGTCCAGCTCGGCCAGAGGCGTGATGGTGTACTGCGGGAAGCCGCTGTGGAAGAAGCGGGCCTTCGCCACGTTGGACAGGGACATCAGTCCCAGCCGGCGGTCGTCGGTCTTCGGCATCTGGTTCAATACCCATTTGATTTTTTCCATTGGTGTTTTCCTCCATTTGATCCGGATCATCCCGGACTGAATTTATTTTGATCTCTGTATCCGCTGATGCAGCCAGCCCCAGCCCTTTACCAGCTGTCCCACCGCCAGGGCGGAAAAGACCGTGCCGCCTCCCACGCCGTTCAGGCGTCCAAAGGCGCACAGCGCGGTCAGCGCGGCAATGATGGTGAGGAGACTGTCAAAGCAAACCTTGATATTCCCGAACTCCCTGCCGGCGCGCCGTCCACGCACAGGCTGAACAGGACCGTGACCGGCGCCTGAAGGGCCTGGGCCATGGAGACGTGCCCAGCCTCGCCCGGGTGACCCGTGCGATCCCCACCGGGCAGACCAGCATGCCGGCCATAAAGACGGCGAAGCGTCTCCTTCCGGCGGCGGACGCGCCCCTTTTCAGCAGGCGGCATGTGGACGGCCTCCTTTTCAACTTCAACGCGGGAAAGCCCGGACAGGATCTAGGACTCCGCGGGGCGGTCCTTTGGCAGGACCAGGTTGAGGATGATGGCCATGATCGCCGCCGCCACAACGGCGGTGGAGCCGAACACGGTGGATACCCAGTCGGGGAAGCCCGCGCCGGAGAGACATCCGGGGACCTGGGTGATGCCCGTGCCCAGAGCGACGGACAGGCCGGCCACCGTGCTCTTCCGCACGGTGAACTCGCCGTCGGAGACGATCATCCGGATGCCCGTCATGGTGATGGTGGCGAAGACGGACAGGGTGGCGCCGCCGATCACACACTGGGGGATGGTGGTCAGCACGGCGGCAAATTTGGGTACCAGTCCCGCGATCAGCAGGACGAGGGCGGAAAAGGCGAACACCGCCCGGTTGATCACCTTGTTGACCGTGACGATCCCCACGTTCTGGCTGAAGGAAGCCACGGGCAGGCCGCCGAAGAAGACGCCGATGATGCTCATGAGCCCTTGGCCGATGATGCCGCCGGACAGCTCCTGGTCCGTGGGGACCCGGCCCATGCCGCCCATGGTGGTGGAGGACAGGTCTCCAATGGTCTGCACGGAGTTGACGATATAGACGATGGCCAAGGAGACCACGGCGGAGGGGACGAATTCGATCTCAAAGGGCATGAACCGGGGCAGGGACGCCCACTGGGCGTCCGCCACGCCGGACAGATCCACGATCCCCGCGAAGTAAGCGGCAACATACCCCGCGATCATACCGAAGAGCAGGGAACCCAGCTTCCAGATCCCCTTGGCGAAGTTGTTGAGGAAGACGACCACGGCAAAGGTGAACAGCGCCACCCCCCAGCTGCGCGCCCCGCCGAACCACTCGCTGGACGCATCGCCGCCGGCCATGTAGCGAACGGCGGTGGGATAGAGGGAGAGGCCGATGGTAAAGATGACCGTCCCCGTCACCAGGGGCGGGAACAGCTTGCGGATCGGCTTGACGAAAATGCCGAATATGACCGCGATCAGCCCGCCTGCCAGCTCGGCTCCCAGGATGGCGGGCAGGCCGGACTGTCCGCCGATGGCGGTCAGCGCGGGGACGTAGGCGAAGCTGATGCCCATGACCACCGGCAGTCTGGATCCGATGCGCCGGAAGACCGGGAACAGCTGGAGCAGCGTGGCCAGGGCGGTGATGACGAGGGACGCCTGGATCAGCGTAGTCTTCTCGTCGGCGCTCAGGTTGCACACCTCGCTGCCTGAAATAATGAGCGCCGGAGTGATCACGCCCACGACGGCGGCCACCACATGCTGCAGCCCCAGTGGGATCAGCTGACCCGCCGGAGGGATGCCCTCATATGCAAAGACGCTGGCGCTCCTGTTCGTTGGCCGGTCCATCCGTATCGCTCCTCCTTTGCGGCAACATAAAAATTTTTTAGCCCTCAAAACTTTTTATTGAAATCATAATCTGTTTTCGAGAGAAAAGCAAGCACTATTTTTTCCCCTCCCCCGCGAACCGCGCCGCGCGGCGAAAACCTTAGTTAATATGCACATCAGTTTTTGATGCGAAACATGTTGTAAGGATGTTTATATCTGCGATTTATGGAACATTTTTTCAAAAATTTTTTGAACAAGATTTATGACACTGTGTATTCACACAAATTTTTAGCATTGCTAAAAATTTGTGTGAATTTGGCTGAGCGCAAATCCCCCTCCCTCCCCCTTGGATATGAACCGTGAACCGCTCCATATTGTGCGGACAGCGCAAAAGGGCCACTGGTAGAAAATATAGTTACCACAGTTGAAAAACGGTACAAAGGGCATCATCACTGGGTGGGCTGCAACATATGCCTTCGTTTTTTCTGGATCGATCTTTCGGAAACTTCTATGCAGATCTTTCTTTTCCAAATTCCCCGTTTCTTTCAGATGCTTTTCCCACTTTTGTATCGTCGATTTGGAAACCTTGAAGACTTGATGGGTCGTCTCCAAGCTATGTTCTGCCTGTCGGTATTCTATTGTGCGTTCCCTATATCTTTTTGAATAGCTCATGCTCTTTTTCTACTCGTTACTCTGCCTTTTTTTAACCATTTTTGCTATAATGGCGGCGCGCCCGGAATGGGACGGGACCATCATCCACCGCCCCGCGCTGATGAACGCCCTCTGGGAGTACGCGCCTAAATACGCGATGCATTTGAATGGCGGGACGGTGCAGGTCCTGGAGGATAAGCTTGCCCGGTTTCTGGGAAAGGCCGGCCAGGAAGCCATTCCCCAGCCCGACGGAAAGCACGTAATCGGCATGTTTCCGGATGCGGGAACGGACTTCCTGCTGCTGGAATAGCAAACGTGTTTGCAGGATGTTTATTTAGTTTATGCAAAATCAGGAAAACACATCTGATTTTTTGGAAGATATCCCATTGAAAATGCAGGCTCTATATGTTATACTTGCAAAAGAACATATAACTAACAGATGAAAGGAGCTTGCGGTATGATCTGGCAGGAAAACAGGGAGAACGCCTATTGTGAGATCACTCCGGCCATCATGGCCTTGAAGGAGCAGTGGGAAGAGGAGAATTACATCGATCCCCAGCTGTACGCGGACTACAAGGTCAAGCGCGGCCTCCGGGATGAGGACGGGCGGGGCGTGCTGACCGGCCTGACCCGGGTGGCGGAGATCCAGTCCTACACGGTGACGGAGGACGAGCACATCCGGCCCGCCGAGGGCGTGCTGTACTACCGGGGCATCGACTGCCGGGAGATCGTGCGGGGCTCCGAGGAGCGGGGGCGGTACGCCTTCGAGGAGGCGGCCTATCTGCTCCTGTTTGGGAAGCTGCCTGACCGGGAGCAGCTGGACGCCTTCTGCGGCCAGCTGGCGTCCTACCGGACCCTTCCCACCAATTTCTTCCGGGACATCATCATGAAGGCTCCGCCCCAGGACCTGATGAACACCATGCAGCGGGCCATCCTGACCCTGGCCTGCTATGACGACAAGCCCAACGACATCGGCCTGGAGAACGTGCTGCGCCAGTCCCTCCAGCTCCTGAGCAACATGCCGGTGCTGGCCATCTACGCCTACCAGGCCTGGCGGTACACCCAGGGGGAGAGCCTGTTCATCCACGTGCCCCGGCCTGAGCTGTCCACGGCGGAGAATTTCCTGCTGATGCTCCGGGAGGACCTGGGCTACACGGATCTGGAGGCCCGGGTGCTGGACGTGGCCCTTGTGCTCCACGCGGACCACGGCGGCGGCAATAACTCCACCTTCACCAACCACGTGGTCACATCCTCCGGCACGGACACCTACTCCGCCATCGCGGCGGCCATGGCCTCCCTGAAGGGCCCCCGCCACGGCGGCGCCAACGCCAAGGTCATGTCCATGATGGACGACATCAAAGAGCATGTTGACTGCTGGGAGGACCGGGAGGCCGTGGCGTCCTACCTCGCCAAGATTTTGGATAAGGACGCCTTCGACGGCAGCGGCCTGATCTACGGCTTGGGCCACGCGGTGTATACCAAGAGCGACCCCCGGTGCGAGGTCTTCCGCTACTACGTCCGCCGTCTGGCGGCGGAGAAGGACCGGGGCGAGGTGCTGGCCCTCTACGAGAACGTGGAGCGGGAGGGCAAGCGGCTGCTGATGGAGCGCCGCGGCCGGTCCGCCATCTCCACCAACATCGACTTCTACAGCGGTCTGGTCTATGAGATGTTGGGCCTGCCCCAGGAGCTGTATACGCCCCTGTTCGCCGTGGCCCGTATCTCCGGCTGGAGCGCCCACCGGATGGAGGAGCTGTCCGGCGGCGGGAAGCTCATCCGTCCCCGCTACGAATGCGTGGAGGGGAAGCGGGAGTATATCCCTATGGCGGAGCGTTGATCGTTTTATACGGATAGCATGAGGAGAGCGGCCAATGGGAACAGTGGCCGCTCTCCTCTGTTTGTCAAGAAACCATCCATTTTATCTATCCTGTTGATCTCCTCGTTCGGCATTGTTTATAGAGTAGTAGTTATTAAAGCCCTTCTCCAAGGGCTGTGCTACACTATAAGAGATGCTGTGGATTGGTGTCACACTCCTTGTATTATATTGTGCGATTGCTTCCCCATCAGGCGAATATACCGTAGCAACCCGGTTTTCGGGGGTACTATGAAGATTACCGGAACAGCCGCCAGCCCGCTGAAAGATTTTACAATACGCTCCGGTCTTCCTTTGCCTTTGAGCTGTGCTAACATCCTGTCGAGAAATTCCAAAGTGGGGTCTTCTCCTTTATGCGCCTTCTCCGCCTTTTGCAGTTCCTGCGTCATCTGTGCAATCGGAGCAGAACGGTCAGGAGAAACATACTTGCCCATCTGTGCAAAACGGAGGTCTATTGCCTCTTGGCTCATACCAACACCTCTTTGAGCATCTCTCCGCGCTAACTCCTGAAGCTTCGCAACAAAATCATCGGTCATTGCATTTTTAGATGCTTCAACCGCCTTTTTCTGGATTATAGGTGTTTTCCCCCACTTGGCAGCTCCCGGAGACTA
>CAJTVO010000013.1 GCA_910579485.1 uncultured Oscillospiraceae bacterium
ACGTAGTTTCCTAAGTGACTTTTTGGGTACTTTTTGTTCACACAAAAAGTACCCGCGGGGTCCGGGGGCGAGAAGCCCCCGGGGTAACATAAAAATAAAAGCGAGAAGCGGCCCGCAGGGCCGCAGAAAGGAACTGTCATGTTTACCGGCTACTCAGAAAAAACCTTTGATTTTATGTGGGGCATCCGCCTGAACAACGACCGCGACTGGTTCATGGCCCACAAGCAGGACTATCTGACCCACCTCTATACCCCCACCATGGAACTGGGAAAAGAAGTCTACGACAAATTCATGGACAAGCACCCCAAACTGAACTTGAACCTCCATGTCTGCCGCATCTACCGGGACGCCCGCCGCCTCCACGGGCAAGGCCCCTACAAGGACCACCTCTGGCTCACCATCCGTCCGGAAAACGACATCTGGAGCCGTCAGCCTGTGTTCTGGTTCGAGATCACGCCGGAGGAATGGAGCTACGGCGTGGGCTTCTGGAACGCCGACGCCCAGACCCTGGCCGCCATGCGCCGGGACATGGACCAGGACCCCAAACGGGCGGAGAAGCTGGTCCGCAGGCTCAACAAGGACGGTCGCTTCGCCGTCCAGGGCAAGGACTACGCCCGCAAAAAAGGCGAGTCCACCCCCCTGCTGGCGGAATGGTACAACAAAAAGGACATCTCCGTGGGCCGGTACTGTCCGGCGGACGAGGCGCTGTTTTCCCCCGAACTGGTGGACACCCTGGTCGATGGATACAACTTCCTGGAACCCTACTATCAATACTTCAAGAGCTTCTGCAAGGCTGGGCTGGAGGATCTGAAATAGGCCCCGTCTTATGAAATGCCATAAAACCGCTTTCCGTTCTCCAGCGTGATCCGGGCGCACTCCTCAAAGGATATCCCCTTGATCTCCGCCAGCTTTTCACAGACATGCCGGACATATCCGGAATCGTTCCGCTTTCCGCGATGGGGTACTGGGGCCATATAGGGGCTGTCCGTCTCGATCATGATCCGGTCCAGCGGGACCGCCTGGGCGGCCTCCACCGCCCTGCGGGCGTTCTTATAGGTCAGCACGCCGGTAAAAGAGACCATCCACCCCAGCTTGACCAGCTCCCTGGCCATCTCCGCGCTGCCGGAAAAACAGTGGAACACCCCCCGGACCCGGGGAAATTCCCGCACGACCGCCAGGCTGTCGGCGTGGGCCTCCCGGTCGTGGACGATCACCGGCATGTCCAGCTCCTCCGCCAGGGCCATCTGGTCCCGGAAGACCCGCCGCTGGTGTTCCCTAGGGGGATTCTCCTCCCAGTAGTAGTCCAGGCCGATCTCCCCGATGGCCACGACCTTGGGGGCCTTCGCCCAGGCCCGGAAGAGGTCCAGCTCCGCCGGATCGTAGGGTCCGCAGTTTTCCGGGTGATAGCCCACCGCGGCATAGAGGAACGGCCAGGCACGGGCCAGCTCCACCGCCATCCGGGAGGAGGGCACGTCGCAGCCTGGATTTACCGCCAGGGAGATGTCCCGGGCGGGCAGGCCGTCCAGGACCGCCTCCCGGTCCTGGGAAAATTCTTCCGCGTCATAATGGGCGTGCGTATCAAATAACATGGTATTCAGCTCCAAAACGTCAGGATGATGGCCTCCGCCAGGGCGGGACGGCGGCCGCTTTTTATCGCAACTGGCATTATAGCAGAAACCCGCCGTCCCCGCAAGGCCATAAGCGCGTCGTTTTCCCCGCAAAAAATGCGATACAGCCTTGACAGAAGGGGGCGCGGCTGGTATCCTATGGAATAGAAACAGGCCGCAAGTGCATATAGACGGATGAACGATCCAGGAGAGACCGCGCCCCGGGCGCGGCGCCGAAGGAGCATTGCCGCACTCTCTCAGGCACCAGGGACTGGATGGGGACGAGATCTGGAAAGCGCCGGGACGGAACACCGCCCTGCGGCGTGCCGACGGGGCAACCTCCGCCGCGAACGCGGCGGTGCGGAATCTCTCAGGTGAAACAACAGAGGCGCATGCGGACTTGCTGCGCCCTGCTTTTTTATTCCTTTTTTCAGCATCCCCCAAATTTTTATCAGGAGGGCAAACTATGAGCGACCTCAAGCGTACCCAGCTCTACGACGTCCACGTGGCGGCCGGCGCTTCCATGGTGGATTTCGGCGGATGGGAAATGCCCATCAAGTACCCCACCGACATCGTGGCGGAGCATCTGTATACCCGCCACGCCTGCAGCCTCTTCGATGTGTCCCACATGGGCCGCATCCTGGTGGAGGGCCCGGAGATGGTCCCCTTCCTCCAGCACGTGCTCAGCAGCAACGTCATGGCCCTGGACCTGAACCAGGCCCAGTACGCCATCATCCCCAACGAGAACGGCGGCGCGGTGGACGACGCCTACCTCTACCGCTTCGAGGAGGACCGGTATCTGCTGGTGGTCAACGCCGCCAACACGGACAAGGACCTGGAGCATCTCAACGCGCAGATCAAAAACTACGACGCCAAAATGACCGTCATCACCGGCGACTGGGCCGCCATCGCCGTCCAGGGCCCCAAGGCCAAGGACATCCTGCAGAAGCTCTCCGGCGGCCAGGCCGTCACCGAGCCGGTGAAGAACGCCCTGAACACCCTCCAATTCGAGGGACGCACCGTCCGGGTGGCCAAGACCGGCTACACTGGCGAGCCCATCGGCTACGAGGTCTACATCGAGTCCGCCGAGGCCGCCTGGCTCTGGAACCGGCTCATCGAGCTGGGGGCGAAGCCCGCCGGACTGGGAGCCCGGGACACCTGCCGTCTGGAGGCCTGCCTGCCCCTGTACGGCCACGAGATGGGCGTGGACCCCGAGAGGAAGGAGATACCCGTTTTCGCCGTGCCTCTGGCCAAGTTCGCCGTCAGCTTCTCCCCGCAGAAGGGGGATTTCATCGGGCGCGAGGCCTTGGCGAAGCAGTTCGCGGCCTTCTCCCGGATCATGAACCGGGATTTCTCCGACCTGACGGACCTGCCCCGGCGCATCCTGCCCATCACCCTGCTGGACAAGGGCGTCATGCGGGCGGGGATGCCCGTATACAAGGGCGATAAGCTCATCGGCTACGTCACCAGCGGCACCATGGTCCCCTACTACCGCCACGAGGGCGAGGGCCTTGGCACCGTCATCCTGGAGGAGACCGCCAAGCGCTCCATCGGCCTGGCCATCGTGGACAGCGATACCCTGGAGGACGACGAGGTCCAGATCGACGTCCGGGGCCGCAGGCTGAAGGCCGTGATCCCCCCCTACCACATGCGGGTGGACGCGCCGCCCTTCGCCCGTCCCATCCTCTACCGCCCCGAGGAGGAGGATGCCGCGGCGGCCTCCGGCGACCGCGCGCCCAAGGCGCTGGAGCTCATCGGCCGCGCCGTTGAGAACCACGTGTGGCGGCAGGAGAAGTGCGTGAACCTGATCCCCTCGGAGATGACGCCCTCCCGGGCGGTCCGCCTGCTGTGCGCCAGCGATCCCTCCTTCCGGTACGCGGAGCACAAGAAGGTCAAGAGCTTCTACGACGCGGACGTGTTCTACTACCAGGGCACCGAGTTCATCGACGAGGTGGAGCAGCTGCTGGTGGAGGAGATGAAGGCCTTCCTGGGCTGCGCCGAGGTGGAGACCCGGTGCGTCAGCGGCCAGATGTCCAATACCTGCGTGTTCTCCGCCCTCATGGACTGGAAGAACCGCCTCAACCGCAAGCAGGACCCCAAGCGGCTGGGCTATATCATGAACAACCACATCATCAAGGGCGGCCACCTGTCCGCGCAGCCCATGGGCGCGCTCCACGACTACATCGCCGTCGATCCCGTCACCGAGCGCCACGCCCTGGTGAACTTCCCCGTCCTGAAGGACAACATCTACAAGATCGATGTGGAGGAGACCAAGAAGGCCATCGACCAGTACCGTCCCGAGTTCATCATCTTCGGCAAGAGCATGGTCCTCCACAAGGAGCCCGTGGCAGCCATCCGGAAGTACGTGGACGAGATGGGCCTTCAGACCACCATCATGTACGACATGGCCCACGTCCTGGGCCTCATCGGCGACCACTTCCAGAAGCCCTTCCAGGAGGGCGCGGAGATCGTCACCGGCTCCACCCACAAGACCTTCTTCGGCCCCCAGCGGGGCATCGTGGGCGTCAACTACAAGAAGGGCGAGCTGAAATACGGCCTGTGGGAGACCATCGAGAGCCGGGCCTTCCCCGGCAGCGTCTCCAACCACCACCTGGGCACCCAGCTGGGCCTGCTGATGGCGGCCTACGAGATGAACCAGTTCAAGGATACCTATCAGGCAGCGGTGGTGAGCAACGCCAAGAGCTTCGCCAAGAGCCTCAAGGCCGCCGGACTGGACGTGGCCGGCGATCCCTCCATCGACTATACCGAGACCCACCAGGTCATCGTCAACGTGGGCTACGGCACCGGTCCCGAGGTTGCCATGCGCCTGGAGCGGAACAACATCATCTGCAACTACCAGGCCACCCCCGAGGAGGAGGGCTTCACCGCCTCCGGCGCGCTGCGCATGGGCGTCAACGAGATGACCCGCTTCGGCTTCGGCCCCGCCGAGTTCGACAAGCTGGCCCAGATCATGGCGGACTGCATCCTCCGGGGCAAGGAGGTCAAGGAGGACGTCGAGTCCCTCCGCGCCGGGTACACGGAGATGAAGTACTGCTTCAACGAGGACCAGGTGGCCTCCGCGCTGAACGAGCTGGCGAAGAAGTCCGGACTGTAAAAAATACCAATTTCAGATATCAACACAAAATTTTAAGGAGGAACATACCATGAATTTCCCCGCTGAACTGAAGTATTCCAAGGACCACGAGTGGGTCAAGACCATCGATGAGAGCACCGTCCTGGTGGGCATCACTGACTTTGCCCAGAGTGAGCTGGGCGACCTGGTGTTCATCAACCTGCCCCAGGAGGGCGACGAAGTGACCGCCGAGGAGTCCTTCTGCGACGTGGAGTCCGTGAAGGCCGTCTCCGATGTCATGAGCCCCTGCACCGGCGTTATCGCCGAGGTCAACACCGAGCTGGAGGATGAGCCCCAGCTCCTCAACGAGGATCCCTACGGCGCGTGGATCGCCAAGATCAAGGACATCTCCTCCTTCGGTGAGCTGATGAGCGCCGACGAGTACGAGGCATTCGTGCAGCAGTAATCCCCTGCGCCGGGGCGGGCACCGTTCCGCCCCGGCATCTTTTTCAGGAAAGGAAAATGTTTTTTATGGGAACTTACGTCCCCAATACCGCCTCCCAGCAGCAGGCCATGCTGGCCGCCATCGGCGCGGGCGCGGTGGAAGAGCTGTTCGCCGCCGTGCCCCGGGAGATGCTGGTGGACCGGCTGGACCTCCCCGAGGGCCTCAGCGAGCTGTCCGTCCGGCAGAAGGTCTCCGCCATGGCCGCGAAAAACCGGGTGTACCCCACCGTCCTCCGGGGGGCGGGGTCCTACCGGCACTTCATCCCCGCCGTGGTGAAGAGCGTCACCGGGCGGGAGGAGCTGGTCACCGCCTACACCCCCTATCAGGCGGAGATCAGCCAGGGCATCCTCCAGTCCATTTTTGAGTACCAGACCATGATCTGCGCCCTCACGGGCATGGACGTGTCCAACGCCTCCGTCTACGACGGCGGCACTGCCGCCGCCGAGGCCCTGGCCATGTGCCGGGACCGGAAGCGAGGCCGGGCCTACGTCTCCGCCTGCGCGGACCCCCAGGTGATCGAGACCATGCGGACCTACTGCTTCGGCTCCGGCATGGCGCTGGAGCTGATCCCCGAGAGGGACGGCCGCACGGACCTGTCCGCCGTCTCCCTGGGGGCGGACGCCGCCTGCGTCTACATCGCCCAGCCCAACTACTATGGGAATATCGAGGACGCCCGGGCCATCGGCGAGGCCGCCCACGCCGCCGGGGCCAAATTCATCATGGGGTGCAATCCCATCGCCCTGGCGGTGATGGAGACCCCCGCCGCCTGCGGCGCGGACATCGCCGTGGGCGAGGCCCAGCCCCTGGGGCTGGACGTGGCCTTCGGCGGGCCCTACCTGGGCTACATGGCCGCCACCAAGGCCATGTTCCGCAAGCTGCCGGGCCGCATCGTGGGCCAGACCCATGATACAGAGGGCAATACCGGCTACGTGCTGACCCTCACCGCCCGTGAGCAGCACATCCGCCGGGAGAAGGCCTCCAGCAACATCTGCTCCAACCAGGCCCTGTGCGCCTTCACCGCCGGGGTCTACATGTCCGCCATGGGCGCGGACGGCCTGCGGCAGGCCGCGGCGCTCTGCATGTCCAAGGCCCACTATTTTGCCGGGGAGCTGGAGAAGACCGGCCTCCCCCGGGTCCACACCGGCGAATATTTCCACGAGTTCGTCACCAGGTGCGGCGATCCGGCCAAAATCCTCAAGGCGCTGGACGAGAACGGCATCCTGGGCGGCCTGCCTGTGAAGGACGGCATCCTCTGGTGCGTCACCGAACTGGTGACCAGGGAGGAGCTGGACCGGGCCGTTTCCATCATCAAGGAGGTGTGCTGACATGAAGCTGATTTTTGAAAAGGGCGCTCCCGGCCAGCACCTGTCCCTGATGCCCCCCTGCGACGTGCCGGAGGTCACCCTCTCCCGTCCCCGGACGGAGCCCCTGGACCTGCCCCACGTCTCCGAGACGGAGCTGACCCGCCACTACACAGCCCTGGCCAAGCAGGTCCACGGGGTGAACGACGGCTTCTACCCCCTGGGCTCCTGCACCATGAAGTACAACCCCAAGATCAACGAGGACATGGCCGCCCTGCCCGGCTTCTCCCAGATCCACCCCCTCCAGCCCGAGGAGACGGTCCAGGGCTGTCTGGAGGTCCTCTACGAGTCCGAGAAGCTCCTGGGAGAGATCACCGGCATGGACGCCATGACCTTCCAGCCCGCCGCCGGGGCTCACGGCGAGTTCACCGGCCTGCTGCTCATCAAGGCCTACCACGCCCTGCGGAACGATGCCGCCCGGACCAAGATCATCGTCCCCGACTCCGCCCACGGCACCAACCCGGCCTCCGCCGTCATGGCGGGCTTCACGGTGGTGAACATCCCCTCCGGCGAAGACGGCTGCGTGGACGTGGAGGCCCTGCGCGGCGCCGTGGGGCCGGACACCGCCGGTCTGATGCTGACCAACCCCAACACGGTGGGTATCTTTGACAAGAACATCCTGGAGATCACCAAAATCGTCCATGACGCTGGGGGCCTGTGCTACTACGACGGGGCCAACCTCAACGCGGTCATGGGAGTGGTCCGTCCCGGCGACATGGGCTTCGACGTGATCCACCTGAACCTCCACAAGACCTTCTCCACCCCCCACGGCGGCGGCGGCCCCGGCTCCGGCGCGGTGGGCTGTAAGGAGTTCCTCCGCTGCTTCCTGCCGGGACCGGTGGTGACCAGAGATGAAGCCGGGTATCATCTGACCGCGCCCGAGCATTCCATCGGCCGTGTGAAGGATTTTCACGGCAACTTCTCCGTAGTGGTGAAGGCCCTGACCTACATCCTCACCCTGGGCCGGGAGGGCATCCCCGAGGCGGCCAGGAACGCGGTCCTCAACGCCAACTACATGATGAAGCGCCTGAGCGAAAAGTACGCCATGGCCTACGCCGGGCCCTGTATGCACGAGTTCGTTATGACCCTCCAGGACCTGAAGGACGCCACCGGCTGCTCCTCCATGGACATCGCCAAGGGCCTGCTGGACCACGGCATCCACCCGCCCACGATGTACTTCCCCCTCATCGTCCACGAGGCCCTGATGGTGGAGCCCACGGAGACGGAGAGCCAGGAGACCATGGACGAGGTGTGCCGGGTGTTCCTGGACCTGTGGGACCTGGCACACCAGAACCCCCAGGCCCTCCACGACGCCCCCACTAAAACCCCGGTGCGCCGTCTGGACGAGGTCGGCGCGGCCCGGAACCCGGTCCTGCGGTATGTAAAAGAGTAACGGCGGAAGGACCTTTCCAACGGAATAAGAAAAAGCCCCCTTCCGGGGGCTTTTTCTTATTCCGCAGGCGCGGCCTCAGGGTCACCCGCCGCGCCAAATATCTTGTGGCAGTCCGCTACTGCCTTCTCCAGCCGCCGCGTGAGAGATTCCCCCGCCTCCCCGGAGGCCAGCGCCTCATAGACGTCCAGCAGCTGAAAGCGGGGCTTCGCCCCCGCCTCCCGGTCCAGCATATACATGGGCGCGTAGCTGTATCCCGTCACCTGGGCCTCGCCGGTCTCATTGTCCCGGGTCAGCTCCAGGGTCAGCACCGCCGTAGTGTCGGTGTACTCGTCGTTCTGGGAGGAGATGAAGTTGCCCAGGGAGTAGCACACGAACCCCTGCCGTCCATCCTCCAGCGTGCGCAGCTCCATAGGCTGGGGCACGTGGGAGTGCCCCCCCAGGATGATGTCCGCGCCATTGGCAAAGAGGAAGTCCGCGACCTCCTCCTGGTAGGCGTTCTGCTTGGTCTGGTACTCCACGCCCCAGTGGATCATCACCGCGATCAGGTCCGCGTCGGCGGCCTTCGCCTGCTCCAGATCGGCGGCCAGACGGTCCCTGTCCAGTTCCCGGAGGCCGGAGAGATAGTCGGTGTTGAACACGTTGATGCAGTAGGGATGATCCTTGGGCACGGGGATGCCGTTGGTGCCGTAGGTATAACCCAGGAACGCCACCGAGATGCCCCCCACGTCCGCCACCACTAGGTTGGCGTCCCGCTCCTCCTGGGAGCGGCTGGTGCCCACGTGGGCCAGCCCCGTCTCATCCAGCACGTCCAGCGTGCGGCTGAGTCCGGACCAGCCCTTGTCCAGGCTGTGGTTGTTGGCGGTGAGGCACAGGTCGAAGCCCAGATCCTTCAGCCCCTGGGCCATGCCGTCCGGGGAGTTGAAAGCCGGATAGCCGGAATACTTGGGCCCTCCGGCGAAGGTGGTCTCCAGATTCACCACCGCGTAGTCCGCCGCCTCCACGCGGGACTTCGCGCCGCTCATCACCCGCACGTAGTCGTACTTCTCCCCGTCCCAGGCGTCATTGGTAACGGGCATGTGGCTCATAGCGTCGCCGCAGACCGCCAGCGTTGCGGTGGTAGGGGCGGGAGGCTCCGGCTCTGAGGGCTCCTCAGGAACTTCCACCGGCGTCTCCTCCGGCTCCGCCAGGACCTCCTCCGGCGCGGCGGCTGGCGGGTCCTGGACGCCGCCGGAGGCGGGCAGTTCCCGGCCGCAGCCGGCCAGCAGGGCCAGGCCGAGCAGCAGGGACAGTATTCGCTGCATCATGGGAAAACTCCTTCCATTACGCGATAACATTGTAGATATACCGGCTGATCTCGCCGCACACGGCGTAGATGCCTCTCTCGTCCTTCACGCCGCTGGCGCCGGAGGTCAGGACCACCACGCCGTCCCGGGTCTCCGGGTCGTAGGACATGCAGTTGAACACTCCGTAGGCGCTGCCGGTGTGGTAGTACAGCGTGTTCCGTCCATACAGGCTGTCCTGAGAGCGCAGGCCCAGGGCCTGCCAGGTACCGTCCGGCAGCGGGGACGCGCAGCGCTGCTCCATCAGCTCCACCGTGGACGCCTTCAGCAGCTGCAGGCCCTCGTAGCGCCCGTCGTTGGCCAGCAGGGCGGTCATCTTCCCCAGGTCCACGGCGCTCATGGTCAAGCCGCCGGAGAAGTAGGCGCCGGTGGCTCCCGGCGGACTGTACCGGCGGGTGTTGCTCTTCATGGCGGAGAGGCTGCGGCCCACGCCGCCGTACTGATAGACCGTGCAGAGCAGGTCCTTATTCTTCACGTTGCCGCTCTCGAAGGCCCCATCGATCTCCATGATCTCCCAGAAGTGTTCCTCCATCACGTCGTCCAGGAATTTCCCGGAGGCGATCTCCAGAGTCTGCCCCAGCACGCCGTAGGCGTAGTTGTTGTACCGCCAGGAGGACACCGCCCCGGGCCTCGTCTGGGAGAAACCGCCGGACTGGAGCCGGTCCTGGACCGCCCAGCGGGCTTGGGAGGCATCGTCGTCCAGGACGGGGATGGAGGAGGTATGGGTCAGCAGGGCGCGGACCGACACCGGGTCGTCGGGGTAGTAGGGATTTTTCACCGTCACGCCCCAGTAGGTCCCGATGCTCTCGTCCAAACTGATCGTGCCGTCCTCATAGAGGGCCATGGCCGCCATGGCGACGCCCACCTTGGTAATGGAGGCCGCGCGGGTCTTGTGGTCCGGCGTCATCCGGTCGGAGCCCTTGGTGGCCCAGCCCCAGGCGTAGGCGTCCGACACCCGCCCGTCCTCGATGACCGCCACCTGCACGCCCGCCGCGCCGTACTTGGAGGCCACTGCCTCCACCTTTTCCTGGATCTCCTGATGGCGGGCCCGGCTGACACTCTCTGCCGCCGCAGGGGATATCTCCTCCGCCAGCGCGCAGGCCGCAGGCTCCTCCTCGGAGCGGGCCGCCAGGACCGTCAGCACCTGGGCAAGCTGGGCCCTGGAGACCGGGAGGAGCGAATGGATGGTGTCCCCCACGATCCCCGCCAGCAGGCCCTTCTCCAGCGCCCAGGCCATGGCCTCGCGGGCGTATGGCTGGACGGACGCGCCGTCCAGATAGTTCTCCAGACCGCCCGTTGGGGCCTCCCCCTGGGCAGCGAAGCGGTACAGGAACACCGCCAGCTGCTCCCGGGTGACCCGGCCATCGGGGGCGAAGGACCCGTCCGCCTCCCCGGAGGCGACCCCGGTCTCCACGGCCCAGGACACGGCCTGGGTGTACCATGCGTCCGTATCCGTATCCTGAAAGCTGATCAGGATCGTTTCAGACACCTCCCCGCCGCCAACGCGGTGCAGGACCGTCATCAGCCCCGCCCGGGTAACAAAACCGTCCGGGTCAAACCGGTCCCCGTCCACCCCCTGCATCCAGCCCCGGAGGGCGGCGTAGCCGATGCACCCGGCCCGGGGGTCCTCCGCCGGAACGTCTTCAAACCGAAGGACCCGGACCTCCTCCAGGTCCAGCGCGGGAGCGGCCTCATCGGGCTCCTCCGGCTCCTGGACGTCTTCGGTCTCCACAACCTCCTCCACGGCGGGAGGCGGCGCGTCCGCCAGCGCCTCAATATGCAGAGAGGCTTCTGTTGGCTCCAAAGAGCCAACAGACTGCGGGACCGGCCCCGCAGCCGAAGCACAGCCTGTCTCCAGCAGCGCCAGCAGGCAGAAGGCAAAAGCCCATGCGGACTTCCTCATAGATATCACTCCTTGCATCATCTCCCCCACGGACGATCCCGGGGAAGCGCGGTCATCGCGGAACGCGATTCGACTACATCATACAAGATACGGCGCTTTCTGTCAAATGGGGGAATGTACAAAAACCGGTGGAAAGGGGACGCTTCTTCCGTTAGCGAGCCCCTCCACCCTGCCTGCGGCGGTGCTTTTGACGGAAACCGCTTGCAAAAAAACGCGCCGGGTATCATAATAAGGAGGAGCGCCGTACCGGCGCAGCCGCAAGGCGGAAAGGGACAGGTGAAGAGGATGAACGAGGTATTGCGGCGGGACGCGGAGGCGGTGGTCCGATCGGCCATCGACGCGGTCCGTCCGGACGCGGCGGTGCGCAGGGCGCTGACACGGATCAGCCTGACGGAGGACCTCTATCTGGCAGCTGTGGGCAAGGCCGGGTGGCAGATGGCCTCCGCAGCCGTCCGGTATCTGGACCGGCCCCTCCGGCGCGGGATCGTGCTGACCAAATACGGCCACGTTATGGGCGAGATCCCCGGCGTCATATGCCGCGAGGCGGGACACCCGGTGCCGGACGAGGGGAGCTTTCGCGGTACCCGGGAGATCCTGGAAATGACCCGCGGGCTGAAGGCGGAGGACATGGTCCTCTTCCTGCTCTCCGGCGGCGGGAGCGCGCTGTTCGAGGAGCCGCTGATCCCGCCGGAGGAGCTTCAGGATGTCACCAACCAGCTCCTGGCCTGCGGGGCGGACATCGTCGAGATGAACACCATCCGCAAGCGGCTGTCCGCCGTAAAGGGCGGGCGGTTCGCCCGGTGGTGCGCCCCGGCGCGGGTGGAGGCGGTGATCCTGTCGGACATCGTGGGCGACCCGCTGGATATGATCGCCTCCGGCCCGGCGGCGGCGGACCCGTCCACCTGCGCCCAGGCCCGGGAGATCGTCCGGAAATACCGCTTGCGCCTCAGCCCCGCCGCGCTGGAGTGCCTGGACCGGGAGACACCCAAGACGGTGGAGAACGTCCATACCCAGGTGATCGGCAGTGTCCGGGAGTTGTGCCGCGCGGCGGCAGCGAAGTGCGAGGCGCTGGGCTACCGCCCCCAGATCCTCACCGACCGCCTGGACGGCGAAGCCCGGGAGGCCGGGACCATGCTGGCGCGGAAGGCGAAGGAAGTCCCCCCGGGGACCGGGCGGACCGCCCTGATCGCCGGAGGCGAGACCGTGGTCCACCTCACCGGCAGCGGCCTGGGGGGCCGCAACCAGGAGATCGCCCTGGCCGCGGCGGAGGAGCTGCGGGGCGTCCGGAACGCCGCGCTGATCAGCGTGGGCTCCGACGGCACCGACGGGCCCACGGACGCGGCGGGCGGGTACGCGGACGGCGGCACCTTCGACGCCCTCCTGCGCAGGGGCATCCGCATCGCGGATGTCCTGCGGAATAACGACGCCTATCACGCCCTGAACGCGGTAGACTGTCTCATCCGGACCGGTCCCACCGGTACCAACGTAAACGATGTGACCGTCGCCCTGATCGACCGGGGATAGCGCTTCCCATAGCGCGGAGGGACGGCCAGGCAAACGCCTGGCCGTCCCCCCCTTTGCCTCGCCGCGTCAGGGCTTCTCGATCGCCTCGGTGCGGTAGATGAATTTCACCTGTCCATCCTCCTCCTCGCCGCCGGAGAAGGTCCGGTAGTTCTTCGCGGCATCCGCCGTGGCCTCCAGCCGCTCCGCCAGCAGCGCGAGGTCCCCGTCGAAGGCGTCAACGATCTTCTGCACGCCCTTCTCGTCAAATTCCGCCAGCCCTCCGGCCAGCTCGCCCGCGCCGTCATGGAGCTGTTCCACGCCCGCTATCAGCGCGGGCACATTCTGCCGCAGGGTCTGCACGCCCTCATTGAGCTGGACCGCGCCTTCCGCCAGAGCGTCCGCGCCGCCCTTCAGGCCGTCAAGCCCCGCACCCAGCTCTCCCGCTCCGGCGGCGGCCTGATCCACTCCGGCGGTGTACTGCCGCAGTCCCTGGCAGAAGGCGTTATAGCTGTCCAGAGAGGCTTTCAGCCCGGCGGCCTGCT
This sequence comes from uncultured Oscillospiraceae bacterium, assembly GCA_910579485.1. GTDB lineage: Bacteria > Bacillota > Clostridia > Oscillospirales > Oscillospiraceae > Pelethomonas. The sequence goes on from CAJTVO010000013.1 coordinate 13,228, forward strand.
TGGCAGCAGGACCGTCTCCCAGGGAGGCGATGACGCCGTCCAGTACCTGCGCGTAGTTCTCCGCCGTCAGCTCCGGTACCTTAGCGCCGGAGGCGGCCAGCTGTCCATTGGCGGCGGCCAGCAGCGCGTCGAAGGTCTGCTTTGCACCGGCATTCAGCTGCTCGCTGCTGCCGCTCAGCGCCTGCAGGCCGGACTGGAGACTGCCGGCGCCCTTTTGCAGCTGAGCCGCGCCGCCCTGAAGCTCCGCGCCGCCCACTTGCAGGGCCTCCGCGCCAGCGGCCAGCTGGTCCACGCCTCCGGCCAGAGTCCCGGTCTTCTCCAGCAGCTCTCCCAAGCCGTCATAGAGCTTGCCGGACCCGTCCAGCAGCTGCTCCATGGCGTTGGAGAGTTCCTCCAGAGAATCGTTCAGACCATCCGCGTCCTCCAGCTTTCCGGCATCCAGTTCCCGGAAGGGATCGCTGACGGCCACGGTGAAGGTGGTCTCCAGCGCGAAGTCCTCCACGTCGGCGGCGATCTCCACATAGCCGGGAAGCTCCACATCCTCCGGGTCCAGCGCCAGATTTTCCTGCATTCCCGGCAGGGCCAGGCCAAGGACGGCGGTGCGGTCCCCGTCGTTGTATACGCGGCCGTTGGCGGCGGTCACATTGGTAAAACGCTCGTTGTCCAGCACCACTCCCGTCACCACGGCAAAGGGCACATATATCTTCTCCGCCTTGCCGCCTACCGTCCTCTCCTCAAAAAGCTGGTTGTCATAGTCGAAGCGGATCACTACCCGTCCGCTCTTCCCCGCCAGCTGGTCCGGGGCAATGGCCCGGCCATCCAGCGTGTAGGAAACGCGCACCGCTACGGGCGGCTCCTTTTCCGTGACACCCTGGGTGTAGATGTCGCCGCCCAGAGCGTCCCAGACCCGGGCGTCTCCGCTGACGGTGCAGGCCCCGTTCCCCTTCACGTTTTCCACATCCTCCAGACCGGCGGCATCTCTGAGCTGGGCCAGTCCCTGAGGATTTTTCAGCCAATCGCTGACGATGACCTTCTCCACGGTTCCGTCCGCTCCCGCCAGGACGTACACCGTTTCGTCCCGGAAGGCGGCGGATCCCGCCGAAGATACCGGAGCGGGAGCCTCCCCGGAGACGGGGGCGGCCGTGCCGTTGTCCCCTGCCCTTGCGCATACCGCGCCGCCGAGGCTGCCAACTGCCAAAACCACGCTCAGGCCCAGGGCCATGAGCTTCATGGATGTCTGTTTCATTTCACAAAAGCCTCCTGTTTAGATATGGTAGAATGTTTTCCGCTCCGCATCCCCGCCGTCGTGGCGCAGATGAGCCGGTCGCACAGCAGCAGAAGAGCGGGCAGGATGAAGATGACGGATAGCATACTGATGACCGCGCCCCGGGCCATCAGCAGGCACATGGAGCTGATGATATCCAGGTCCGAGTACAGGGCCACGCCGAAGGTAGCGGCGAACAGGCCCATGCCGGAGACCAAGATCGAGGGGATCGAGGTGGACAGGGCTGTGTGGACGGCCTTTTTCTTATCCTCTCCGGCGATTCTTTCCGCTTTATAACGGGTCGTCATCAAAATTGCGTAGTCCACCGTGGCCCCCAGCTGGATAGTGCTGATGCAGATGGGGGCGATAAAGGGCAGGCTCTGGCCCAGATAGTGAGGCAGGCCCAGGTTCACGAAGATGGCCGCCTCAATGACCGCAATGAGGATGAAGGGCAGGGTAAGGCTCTTCTCCACCAGCGCGATGATGAGGAAGATGGCGATGATGGATACCGCGTTGACCACCTGAAAGTCGCGGTCCGTGGTCTCGATCATGTCCTTCATGCAGGGGGCTTCACCGATGAGCAGGCCGGACGGATCATGGCGTTTCAGGATGCCGCCCAGCAGGTCCAGCTGGCGGTCAACATCGTCGCTGGCCACCTTGTACGCCGAGTTCACCAGCAGCAGCTCCCATTTGCCGCTCTTCAGCTTCTCCGTGACCTTATCCGGCAGGAACTCCTCCGGCACCCGGGAGCCCGTCACGGACTCCATGCCCAATACATACCGCACGCCATCCACCTGCTCCATCTCCCGGATCATGGCCCGGACCTCCCTGTCGGGAAGGCCGGCGTCCACCAGCAGCATGTGGGTCGAGGCCACGCCGAAGTCCTCGCTGAGCTTTTTGTTGGCTGTCACATAGGCCATATCCTCCGGCAGGCACTGCCCCATGTCGTAGTACACCTCGCCGTTGGTCCGCTCATACCCGTACAGGGCGGGAGGAATGACCACCAAAAATACCGCGAGAAAGACGGGGAAAATTTTGACCACACCCGATGAGAAACCGCGCATATCGGGGATCAGGGACCGGTGCCGCGTTCTCTGCATGGGCTTGTCGAACACCAGGATCAGACTGGGCAGCACGGTGACGCATCCCACAACGCCCAGCAGCACGCCCTTGGCCATCACGATGCCCAGGTCGCGGCCCATAGTGAAGGACATGAAGCACAGGGCGATAAAACCGGCGATGGTGGTCACGGCGGAGCCGGTGACCGAGGCCAGGGTGGCATCGATGGCGGCGGTCATGGCCTCCTCATGGCCGCCGCGGCGCGCGCGCTGCTCGTTGTAGCTGTTCCAGAGGAAGATGGAGTAGTCCATGGTCACCGCCAGCTGCAGGACCGCGGACAGCGCCTTGGTGATGTAGGATATCTCCCCCATAAAATAATTGGTGCCCAGGTTCAGCAGAATCATCATGCCGATGCTTACAAGGAACACCAGCGGGGCCAGCCAGCTGTCCAGCAAAAGCAGCATGGCGGCGCAGGCCAACGCGACGGCGATACCCACGTAAACCGGCTCCTCCGCCTCGCACAGGTCCTTCAGGTCCGTCACCAGGGCGGACATGCCGGAGACGAAGCACTGTTCCCCGGCGATGGAGCGGATCTCCCGGATAGCGTCCATGGTCAGGTCGGAGGAGGTGGAGGTATCGAAGAACACCGCCATCATGGTGGCCCCCTCCGTGTTGAAGGCGTCGTAGACCTTATCCGGCAGCAGCTCCATGGGGACTGATATGTCCAGCAGGGAGTCGTACCACAGCACGGTCTCCACATGGTCCACCCTCTGAATCTTCTCCTTCAGGACGGACACGTCCCGGGCGGGCATATCCTCCAGAATGAGGAAGGAGAACGCCCCCTTGTGGAACTCCTCCAGCAGCTCGTTCTGCCCAATGACGGTATCCATATCCTCCGGCAGATAGTCCAGCATGTCATAGTTGATCCTCGTCCCCGCCATGCCCATGACCGAAGGGATCATGAGCAGCAGCGCGGCGATCAGGATCGGTACGCGGTATTTGACCACCGCTTTGGAAAAACGCATGAGTTTCTTAACTTCCTTTCTTAACAATAATTACCGGTACTCCCGTACCTCGAAATACTCCGTCTCGATCACGTCCGGCCGCTGGTTCTTCACGATCTTCACCGTGCTGAGGGCCACGCACAGATTCAGCACGCCCTCCGCCAGCAGCGCCGCGCCCAGCAGCACCGTCAGCACCTGCACGCTCTCCCACGGACGGAAGACCAGCAGCAGCCCCACGCCGCCGGTAACCACCGCCAGGAGCAAGATCAGCCACCAGTCCCGGATGCCGAAGCGCCGCGCGTCTATGGCGATCTGTATCTTGAACAGCCCATCCGCCAGGATGGATACCCCTGCGGCGATGCAGATAAAGTCCATCACGCCGTTGGTCCGCAGCAGCACGATCACCCCCAGGGCGATGAGCAGGATGCCGAACTCCAGATCGTACTGGAACGCCAGCCGGTACAGGTCCCGGGAAAAGTACCCCACCAGCTTCACCACGCCGAAGGCCGCCATGGCCGCGCCTAGCACCCGGCCGATCATCACCGCCGAGCGGGCGGGCAGGGCGATGAACAGGACGCCCACCACACAGAAGACGATGGACATGACGATATATCCGGTCTTAGCCGCCCGCATGGGCGTTACGGAACGCGTTTCCATTTGATACACCTCCTTTGCCTTCCGGCTTTTTACAGGTCAAAGTATAGTACCGGACCGGGCATTTGAAAATGGACAGCATGATCCCCGTGTCCGAAAATCAGACACGGGAATCATACTGCCCAAAAACCAGACACCCGGGAGGCGTCTGCCTATTTCTCCGGCAAACCCAGCCGGAGCTGCCGGATGCGCCGGAAGTAATCGCTGACATCGTCCTTCATGCCGCCGTTGAGCCAGTCGATAACGCTGCCGAAGCAGGCGCACCTGTGGAAGCGCAGAATGGCGTCCCTGTCTGCCTCCTCCACCTCCTCCAGCATACCATCCAGATACGTGGTAACGACGTACCGGCAGACCTCCATCAAATGCCGCTCGAACACGTCCCGGCTGACGGAATTGTAGATGTGGTAGATGGCCCGTTTGTTGTGCATCACGAACTCAACGATGGCGTCGGACCCCTCCTGCACCGAATCGACGGTGGGGTGATTTTCCACCATCGCGGAGACCCGTTCCGCCATGATCTCCTCCACCAGAGCGGGCAAATCGGAAAAATGGTAATAAAAAGAGTTGCGATTGATGCCGCAATCCTCTACAATGTCCTTAACGGTGATCTGATTCAGGGGACGCTGGTTGAGCAGCTTCAAAAAGGATTCTTTGATGGCCCGGCGGGTAAAGTTCGGCATACGCGCGCGCTCCTTTCTTTATTGTCAGGCCACAGTATAGCACAGCCCGCCCGGAATTTGTATGGAGAAATTCACCGAAATTTACGTAACAGGAGGACACGCCCATGGCGATCGACCGGCTCATCGGCATCCTTGCCATCCTTCTGCGGGAGGAGAAGGCCACTGCGGCCCAGCTTGCCGCCCGTCTGGAGGTAAACCAGAGGACCATCTACCGCGACATGGACCGCCTGTGCCGCGCGGGCATCCCCCTCCGGTCGGACCGGGGCCGGGGCGGGGGCATCTCCATCATGGAGGGCTACTCCATGGAGCGGACCCTGCTGACGGAGGCGGACCGGGGGGCCATCCTGGCGGGCCTGCGGAGCCTGGACAGCGTGTCCGGCACGGGGTACTACCGCCGCCTCATGGAAAAGCTCCCCCAGGCGGAGGCCGGGGCGGCGGACGACTGCGTGTCCATCGACCTGTCCTCCTGGTACGGCCCCCTGCTGGCCCCACGGTTGGAAACTTTGAAGGGCGCTTGCCTCCGGCGCACCCCGGTGCGCTTCACCTACTGCGCCCCCTCCGGCGACAGCCTGCGGGTGGTGGAGCCCGTCCGGCTGGTGTTCCGGTGGTCCAGCTGGTATCTTTACGGCTGGTGCCGGGAACGGCGGGACTGGCGGCTGTTCAAGCTCACCCGGATGCTGGACCTGGAGGTACTGGAGGAAACCTTCCCCCTCCGGCCCTTCCCCACCCCCATCACCCCGGTCCAGCGCATCTACCCGGAGGCCCTTCAGGCAGTTATCCGCTTCGACCCCGCCGCCCGGTGGCGGATCATTGATGAGTATGGAGCGGAGAGCTTCACTCGGGAGGCGGACGGCTCCCTGCTGTTCCGCCGGGGCTTCCCGGACCGGGAGGAGCTTTTCCGCTGGGTTTTGAGCTTCCAGGAGCTGGCGGAGCTTCTGGAGCCGGAGGACCTGCGCCGGGAGCTGGCGGAGCGGCTGCAAAAAATTTATGGAAAATATGACAGATAGCTGTCTGATCCCGGGTGTATCATAGGAGAAAACAAGCTCCCGCCGGAGCTGGAAAGAGAGGAAACAGTACATGATCGAATCCAGATGCGGCATCCTGTGCGGTCAGTGCGCCTATCGGGAGAGCGCGGGCTGCAAGGGCTGCGCGAACATCGCCAAACCCTTCTGGGGCGAGATCTGTCCCGTAAAAAGCTGCTGTGAGGGCAAGGCCCTCGCCCACTGCGGCCAGTGCCCGGCGTTTCCCTGCGAGACGCTGAACGCCTTCGCCTATGACCCGAAGCAGGGAGACAACGGCCTGCGGCTGGAGCAGTGCAGAAAATGGCGGGAGGAGAAGTAGAATGGCGTCCAGTCTGAGCTATGTGGAATTTGTCATGGAGCAGCTCTCCGGAGCGGGGACCATCACCTTCCGGCGGATGTTCGGCGAGTACGGCCTGTACTGCGACGGGAAATACTTCGCCTGCGTCTGCGACGGCCGCCTGCTGGTGAAGATCACCCCCGCCGGGGAGGCCCTTCTCCCGGACTGCCCCCGGGGCGTCCCCTACGAGGGCGGCGGGGAGATGCTGCTGCCGGACGTGGAGGACCGGGAACTGCTGACGGCGCTGGTCCGGGCGACTTGCGCCGCCCTGCCGGAGAAAAAGCGCCGGAAGAAACCGATGAAAAAGGAGTGAGCCTATGGACAAGATCGACTACAAGAAAACAGAGAAGCACCTCTATCTGCCCAAGACTCCGGCCATCGTCCGGGTACCGGAGATGGTCTTCTTCGCCGTGGACGGCGCGGGCGACCCCAACACCTCCCCGGCCTACGCCGGGGCCATGGAGATCCTGTACGGCCTGAGCTTCACGGTGAAGATGAGCAAAATGAGCGGCGAGGAGCCGGAGGGCTATGTTGATTACGTGGTCCCGCCTCTGGAGGGCCTGTGGTGGACGGACGATCCCGGCTTTGATGGCAAGCCTCCGGCGGACAAGGGGGATTTCCGCTGGACCAGCCTCATCCGCCAGCCGGACTTCGTGAACGAAGAGGTCTTCGCCTGGGCGCTGGAGCGGCTGGCGAAAAAGAAGCCCGGTCTGCCCCTTGAAAAGGCCCGGTTCCTCCGCTGGGAGGAGGGTCTGTGCGCCCACCTCCTCCACATCGGCCCCTATGATGCCGAGCCCGCCAGCATCGATAAGCTGACGGCGTTCATCGAGGAGCAGGGCTGCGCCCCCGACTTCTCCAACGTCCGGCGGCACCACGAGATCTACCTGGGCGACCCCCGCCGCACCGCGCCGGAACGGCTCAAAACGGTCGTCCGCCACCCGGTCAGACGGGTCTGACGAACAAGTTGAAAATCGTTCTTGACATACATAGGGCATCTAGGTATAATATACCTAGATGCCCTATGTATTATAAAGGAGGTTTTTCCCGTGGCGAAGAAAGAACCGGCCAGCGTTTCCATGCTGGTCCTGGCCCTGCTGAAGGGCCGTGAGATGTACGGCTACCAGATCATCGAGGAGCTGGACAAGCGCAGCGAACACGTCTTCCAGATGAAGGAGGGCACCCTGTACCCCGTCCTTCATGGGCTGGAAAAGGACCGCCTGGTCACTGCCCGGGAGGCGGTAACGGAGAAGGGCCGCACCCGGCGGTACTACGCGGTAACGGAGAAGGGCCTGCGGGCTCTGGAGGAGAAAGAAAAGGAGTGGCGGACCTTCTCCAAGGCGGTGACGGCCATCCTGGCCGGGGCGTGAGACGGCGATGCTGGCACGATATAAATGGGCCGAGCGGGCCACAGCGAAGATCCGTTTCCGTCCGGACCGGGAGGCCGTCGCCAGGGAACTGACGGAACACATCCAGGACCTGCTGGACCACTGCGGCGAGACCGGCATGGGGGAGGAGGCCGCCGAAGCCGCCGCCCTGGCGGCCATGGGGGACCCGGAGGCCATCGCGGAGGAGCTGGGACGGCTGCACCGGCCCTGGCTGGGGTATCTCTGGCGGGTGAGCCAGGGGCTGCTGCTGGCAGCTATCGGGGTCTGTCTGGTACTGTGCGCGATACGGGTCTTCAGCAGCCCACGTCTGTACGATCTGCCGGGGTGGGAGGTCTGCGATCGTCTGACCTGGAGAGCCGAGGCCGTCATCGGCGAGCCAGGCGAGGCGGAGGAGTACGAGCTGATCCCCAGCGGCCTGACCTCCACGGGCGGCTATACCATCCGTGCGGAGCGCGCCGTCCTGCGCCGCGGGGGCGGCCCGGCGCAGGAAGCACCCTGGTGGACTCTGATCCTGTATCTCCACATCGATGTTGGCTGGCGGGGCGAGGAGCTGTACTGGGGGCCGAACGTCATCGCGGAGGTCCGGGACAGCGCCGGTAACTGCTACAACAATGGATCTTATGGATCCAGCCGGTGCTGGCGCTTCGCGTCCAGCAGCGCAGCGCCCTTCCTGGGTCAAAAGGCGGTGCTGGCGCTGGACGGTGTGCCGGAGGATACGGCGTGGGTAGAGATCGACATCGGATACGGTGAGCTGGCGCGGACGCTGCACATTACTCTGACAAAGGAGGCGGGGACATGAGGAAAAAGCGCATCCCCTGGCCCCGCTGGGCGAAGGTCATCCGGAACCTGCTGCTGGTCCTGTTCCTGGGCGTTTTTATCTGGGACCTGCTGGGGAAACCCCTGCCCCGTGAGGCGGCCCTGCGGCGTCTGGAACGGCAGTATCTCATTCCGGAAACGAACCGCAGCATAGAGGTCTCCCGGGGATATTGGAGCGGCAGTCAGCGGATCGACTGGAATGAGTGTGCGGCCATGGTGTCGATCCAGGCCCGCAAGGCTCCTCCCTATAACTACTGCTATCCCATTGCGAACGTATACCGTTTGACGGAGGGCCCGGATCTGCTGGCTCTGCCCTGGTCCACGCTTCTCCCCGGCAATGAGGTGGGCATGATGGACATATACGCAGTCTATGCCGCCATCGAGCCGCCGGAGGACAGTGTGACCGCAGAGCTGACCCTGCACGGCGGCAAGACCTTCACTGCGTCCGGACAGAAGGAGGGTGGCATCTATATTTTTTACGTCCCATCAGAGTCGAACGATGGACAGGCCGCCTATGAACTGAAGTTTTATGATGCGGACGGCGAGCCGCTGGATATCGTCATGAGCAGTGACAGAAACGGAGCGAAGCCATGAACCGGTTGGAATGGCTGGACACAGCCACAAAAAAGATCCTCTTCCGCCCGGACCGAAAAACCGTCCGCCGGGAACTGGAGGCCCACCTGGAGGACCTCCTCGAAGCCTCCGGCCTAGACGAGGAGGCCGCCGCAGCGGCCATGGGCGACCCGGAAGTCCTTGCGGAGGAGCTTGGCCGCCTCCACCGCCCCTGGTGGGGATACCTGTGGCGGACCAGCCAGATCGTGCTGGCGGGAGCGGTGGTATTCTGCTGTCTGCTGGCGGTCCTGGTCGAGGCAGTCTATCAGCCTCTGGACCGGCTGGGGACCAGCCTGCACGACTACCTGACACCGGTCCAATTCACGGGAGCGCTGGAGGAACGGGATATCCCCGCCGGAATGACCATATCAACAGGCGGCTGCACGATCCGGGCGGACCGGGCGGTCCTTCGGAGCTATGAAGACGCCCCGCAGGCCCTGTTCGTGGACCTCCAGATCGGTCTGAGCTGGCGGAGGGAACCGCTCATCCTTCAAAACGCATGGTCCGGCGCGCGGACCAGCGCCGGAGAAAACCCCCGGCGCGTCATCGAACACTCCGCCAGCTGGGCCTTCTGGCAAAGGGCCTGCCTCTCGGTGGAGGTCCCGGAGGACGCGGAGTGGGTGGAGCTGGACTTCGGCTGCGGCGCGTGGAGGCGGACGCTGCATATCGATTTGACAGAGGAGGCGGAACCATGAAGAAAAAGCGCGCGCCCCGGCCCTATTGGGTCAAGTTTCTGCGGAATCTTGCCGCCGCGTTTTTACTGCTGGCCATCGTCTGGAACGTCCTGGACATATCCCTGACCACAACGGCGGAGTTCCGGCGGCTGGAGCGGCAGTCCCTGTCCCCGCCCTCCGAGATCGCGGCAGCCGTTCCGACAGGCGACCCCTTCGCGCCAAAGGTCCTGATCAATCTGGGGCAGGGCTGGGCAGTCGCGGGAGCGCCCTACCCGCTTTCCAGCGCGTTGTCCGATCTCGACATCTATCCGCTATCGGACGGCCCCGCCCTGATCCCCCTCCCTCAGACGGTCGCGCGCCCGGACAACGCGGGCCACCCCCAGTTCCACGCCGCCTACGCCGCGCTCCGTCCACCGTCGGACGCCGCCTGCGCCATACTGACGCTCCATAACGAGGACGGAGACTTCATGGTGGAGGGCATCCGTGAAGGAGCGGTCTTCCTCTTTTACGCCCGTCCGGACCCTGACGGCGCTGGTCGCGTGTCCATCGGCCGTCCCTGGTTCCAGCCGGAGCTGTTTACCTACGAGCTGGCCTTTTACGACAGCCAAGACAACCTATTGCAGGAGACCACCGAATAGCCGGACCCCCGGACGCAGCCGCGTCCGGGGGTCTTATCCCGCTCAGCACCCGATGGTAGCCACCAGCACGGCCTTGATGGAGTGCATCCGGTTCTCCGCCTCGTCAAACACAACGGAGTGAGGACCCCGGAACACCTCGTCGGTGACCTCACGGATATCCACCCCCTTGTCCTTCCACTCCTTTGCCAGCTTGGTCTCGAAGTCGTGGAAGGAGGGCAGACAGTGTAGATACAGCACATTTCTGTTCCCCGTGCGCTCCAGAGTCTGCTCCGTGACCCGGTAGGGCGTCAGTAGTTTGGCCCGCTCGGGGATCAGCGCCTCCTCGCCCATGGAGGCCCAGATGTCGCCGTAGATCACGTCCGCGCCGGTGAGGGTGCCCTCATCGCTGGTGATCTCGATGGTGGCGCCGGTCTGCCGTGCAACCTCCTGAACCTGCCGCAGGACGGACTGGTCCACGCCGTCGATCAGCTGCTGGGGCCCCAGCCCTACAAAGTGCATCCCCATTTTGGCGCAGCCGTACATCCAGGCGTAGCACATATTGTTGCGTACATCCCCGGGAAATACCACCTTCACGTCCTTCAAGGGCTTGGCGCAGTGTTCCTCAATGGTCATCATGTCCGCAAGGATCTGGGTAGGATGGTCCGCGTCCGTAAGCCCGTTCCACACGGGCACGCCGGAATACTTCGCCAGCTCCTCCACAATTTTCTGGTCAAAGCCCCGGTACTCGATGCCGTCAAAGAACCGGCCCAGCACCTTGGCGGTGTCCTCCATGCTCTCCTTCTTGCCCATCTGGCTGCTTCCGGCATCCAGATAGGTGACGTGTGCCCCCTCCTGGGTAGCGGCCACCTCGAAGGAGCAGCGGGTCCGGGTAGAGGTCTTCTCAAAGAGCAGTACGATGTGTTTGCCCTTCAGGGCGGGCTCGCAGACGCCCGCCCTGCGCTTGGCCTTCAGGTCGCGGCCCAGGTCCAGCAGATATCGGATCTCCAGCGGGGTGAGGTCCATCAGTGTCAAAAAGCTCTTGCCTTTCAGATTGATCGCCATAGGGAGTCCTCCTCAATATAAAACATAAGCAAAACGCAGTTTTGCGGCAAAAAGTTTTTCTTCTTTTGCTTCCTTTCTTCTTTGTTCACAAAGAAGAAAAGAAGATCACATATCCTCCCGCACGAAGGGCATGGACATGCACCTGGGGCCGCCCCGGCCCCGGCTGAGTTCGCTGCACGGGATGGTGTGGACGGCGATCCCGTTGTCCTCCAGTATCCGGTTGGTGACATAGTTCCGCTCGTACACCACTACCTCGCCCGGCGCGATGGCCAGGGTGTTGCTGCCGTCGCTCCACTGCTCCCGGGCGGCGTCGATGGGACTGTCGGACCCGCACTTGATGAGCGTCACCTGCTCCAGCTCCAGGTGCTTTTTCAGAATGTCTTCCAATCGCCCCTGCTCCTCCCGGATGTGGACCTTTCCGTCCACCAGCTCCATCACATACACCGTGATCTCGCTGAGGATGTTGGGGTGTACGGTAAACTTGTCCCGGTCCACCATGGTAAACACGGTGTCCAGGTGCATAAAGCTCCGGCTCTTGGGGATGTTGAAGGCCAATATCTTCTTGAATGTCTTGCTGATCGACAGCACCGTGTGGGCGAACTTGTCGATGCTGTCCTCCTCCGTCCGCTGGGAGATGCCCACCGCCAGGACCTCGGGAGACAGGATCAGGATATCTCCTCCCTCCAGAGAGCTGGTCTCCCCCCGGTCGTACCACTTGGGAGCGTCCTTGTAGACTGGGTGATACTGGAAGATAAACTTCCCGAAGAGGGTCTCCCGGTTCCGCGTCACCGTGTGCATCCGGTGGAGGGAGACCCCGGTGCCGATGGTGGCAAAGGGGTCCCTGGTAAAGTACAGGTTGGGCATGGGGTCGATAAGAAACGGGTACTCATCGGACCGGAAGCTGAGATAATCCGCCAGCTTCCCCGTCTCGAAGCCCCGGATATCGCTTTTCCGCACCCCGGCCATCATGGTATCCACCAGCGCGCCGTCGTCCATCTCCGCGAAATAGTCCTGAAGGATCTCCCGGATGCGGTGGTTCTCCAGCCCCGCCTCGTCCAGGAACTGCTCCGTCAGCTCCCGCCGGACGTCCGGCTCGGCCAGGGTCTCCTCCACCAGATCCCGAAGATATACCACCTCCGCCCCGTTGTCCCGCAGGCACTGGGCAAAGGCGTCGTGCTCCGCCTGAGCCACCTTCAGGTAGGGGATGTCGTCAAACAGCAGCCGCTCCAGATATTCCGGCATCAGATTTTCCAGCTCCTTCCCCGGGCGGTGGAGCATGACCTTTTTCAGCCGCCCGATCTCGCTGGTATTGTGCAGGCCGGTTTTCAGCCTCGTTTCCGTTGGCATTGCGCATCACTCCTTTTCTGCCGTTAGGATTGCCAGTTTTGACAAGGCCATACATCCTTTTTTCTGCCGCGCCCAATTGTAAACCAGTTAAAAACTTTCAGTTGACAACCGGCGCGAAATATGGTACAGTCTGGAATATCAACAGGAAAGGACTCATTCTTATGGAAATGACCGCGGCAAAGATCCGTACCCGGGATATCGCTTACATCGCGATCTTCACCGCCCTGACGGCGGTGTGCTCCTGGATCTCCATCCCTACCGCCATCCCCTTCACCCTGCAGACCATGGCCGTCTTTCTGGCGGTGGGCCTGCTGGGCGGCAAGCGGGGGACCCTGGCGGTGACCGCCTACGTGCTCCTGGGCGCGGTGGGCGCGCCGGTGTTCGCCAATTTCTCCGGCGGGATCGGCATCCTGCTGGGCCAGACCGGCGGATACATCCTGGGCTTCATCGGCTCCGCCCTGGTCATGTGGGCCATGGAGCGGTTCCTGGGCGGCAAGCTGTGGGGCCTGGGGCTGAACATGCTCCTGGGACTGCTGGTGTGCTACGCCTTCGGCACCGCCTGGTTCATGGTGGTGTACCCCATGGGCGGCGAGGGCGTCGGGCTGTGGACCGCGCTGACCTGGTGCGTGTTCCCCTATGTGCCCTTCGACCTGATCAAGATCGCCCTTGCGCTGACGCTCACCAGCCAGCTGCGCCGCCATGTCAAGTGACCCCATCTTCCTCCGCCCCCACCACGGCATGTGCATGGCCTACTTCGTGGGGCACGGCTACAGCGACGGCTTTTCCGCCCATATGGCATCGCTGCTGGAGCGGCTGGCTCCGGACACACCCATCCGCCTGACCTCCTCCACCGACGCCGTCTGCGGCCCCTGTCCCAATAATCACGGGGGCCTCTGCAGCAAGCCGGAGCAGGTGGCGGTCTACGACCGGTCTGTCCTGACGCTGTGCGGCCTGGGGGACGGTTACATCCTCTCTTTCGGCTGCTTCACCCGCCTGGTCCAGGAGCGCATCCTGTCTCCCGGCCTGCGCCCCTCCATCTGCGGCGGCTGCCAGTGGAACGATATCTGCTCCACCCAGCCCAGCCGGTGGACGCAAGAACCCAACCGCTAAAGCAAAACAAGCCAAAACGGGGCCCCTGCCGCCGCAGGAGCCCCGTTTCATGTTTACGCACGTCCCAGCGCTTCCCAGAGACCGTCCGCCAGGGCGGCGAACTGCCCCAGATCCAGCGCCTCCCCCCGGATGGAAGGAGCCAGCCCACAGCGCGCTATCACGGCGGCAACGCCCTCCTTCCCCAGCCGGGAACCGAAGGCGGTGCATAACGAGTTGCACAGCGTCTTGCGCCGCAGGGCGAAGGACGCCCCCACCACCCGGAAGAAGAAATCTACCCCGCACCGGTGATCCACCGCCGGACGCTCCCTCCGCTGGCAGCGGATCACAGAGGACGTCACCTTCGGCGCGGGCAGAAAACACTCCGGCGGCACATCGAAGAGCAGTTCGGGACGGGTGTAGTACTGCATAAACGCCGACAGCGCCCCATAGGCCCCGGTCCCCGGCTTTGCCGCCAGACGCTGGGCGACCTCCCGCTGGACCATCACCGTCAGCGCCTCGAACCGTCCGGACTCCACCAGCGCGTGCAGGATCGGCGTTGCCGCGTTGTAGGGCAGATTGGCGCATACCAGGGGCATCAGCCCCTGAAAGTGCTCCTCCACCAGCTGCCCGACGTCCAGCTTGAGAACGTCGCCGGACACCAGCACAAAATTGTCCTCCCCCGCCATGGTCTCGGCCAGCACCGGCGGCAGGCTGGGGTCCAGCTCCACGGATACGACCTTCCCCGCCCGATGGCACAGCTCCCGGGTCAGGCATCCGATTCCAGGCCCGATCTCCAGCACGCCGCAGGACCTGTCCCCGCCGCCTGCGGCGGCGATATCCTGCGGCACCCAGCCGGCGATCAGGAAATTCTGTCCCATAGACTTGGAGAATCGAAAACCGTGACGGTCCAGCAGGCTCCTGACCTCCCGGATGTCGCAAAGATCCATGATCCATCCTCCTAAAAAATATACCGCCCGACAGGCGGTATCAGAAAAAGCGGAAGCGTCTAACCGCTGCTGACATTCAAAAAAGAAAAGACCGCCCAAGGCGGTCTTTTTTGGAGCGGGCGACGGGGCTCGAACCCGCTACCTCCACCTTGGCAAGGTGGCGCTCTACCAGATGAGCTACGCCCGCAGAACATGATGAATTATAGCAGACCCTCCCCCATCTGTCAAGAGGGTTTTTCATTTTTTGCCCAAAATTTTTTCCGATCAAAAAAGGACCCGGCGAACCTGCCGTCCGCCGGGTCCCCTTCCGCCTTACTGAATGCCGGTCACAGTGTAGCCCGCGTCGGTGACGGCCTTGGTGATGGCCTCGTCGCTCACATCGCCGGTGACGGCGGCGGTCCCCGCCGCCAGGTCCACCGCGGCGGTCACGCCGGGCAGGTCGTTGAGGGCCTTCTCCACCCTCCCGGAGCAGTGGGCGCACATCATGCCCTCGATCTTTACGGTTTTCGTCATTTCAGTTGTTCCTCCTTCATGTTCTTCGGGTTCATCTATTGGCGCGCGTGCAGCGGGACAGCCCGCCGTGCAGGCGGTCCCGGCCTCGCTGGACGTTGGGGCGGCGCGGTACCTGCTCTTAAAGAACCTCAGCCGCAGGGCGTTGCTGACCACCGTCACGCTGCTCAGGCTCATGGCCGCGGCGGCGAACATGGGGTTCAGCTGCCACTCCAGCAGGGGGAAGAAGACGCCCGCCGCCAGAGGAATGCCCAGAATGTTGTAGAAAAATGCCCAGAACAGGTTCTCCCGGATGTTCCGGATGGTGGCCCGGCTCAGCTCCACGGCGGCGGCGGCGTCCATCAGGTCGCTCTTCATCAGCACGATGTCCGCGCTCTCGATGGCCACGTCGGTGCCCGCCCCGATGGCCAGCCCTACGTCCGCCCGGGCCAGGGCGGGGGCGTCGTTGATGCCGTCGCCCACCATGGCCACCTTTTTCCCCTGGCTCTGGAGCTCCGCGATCTTCCGCTCCTTGTCCTGGGGAAGCACCTCGGCCATGACCTGAGTGACCCCCAGCTCCTTCCCGATGGCCTCCGCCGTGCGCCGGTTGTCGCCGGTGAGCATGACCACGTCGATGCCCAGGCTCCGGAAGGCCGCCACCGCGTCCCTGCTGGTGGCCTTGGGGATGTCCGCCACGGCGATGATCCCCAGCAGTCCGTTCTCTCTGGCGAAGTACAGGGGCGTCTTGCCCTCGCTGGCCAGGGCCTCCTCCCTGGGGAGCCATTCCGAGAGGTCCACCCCGGCCTCCTCCATCATGGCCCGGTTCCCCGCCAGACAGCTCCGCCCGGCCAGGGACGCCCTCACCCCCCGGCCATGGACGGCCTCGAAGCCCTCCGCCGCCTGACGGGGCAGCTCCCGGGCCGCCGCCTCCTCCACGATGGCCGCCCCCAGAGGATGCTCCGAGGGGGCCTCCAGACAGGCCGCCAGACCCAGCAGGGCGTTCTCCGTCAGCCCCTGGACGGGCAGGATGTCCGTCACCCGGGGTTTCCCCTGGGTGAGGGTGCCGGTCTTATCCAGCACGACGGTGTGTATGCCGTGAAGGGTCTCCAGGGCCTCGGCGGACTTCACCAGGATGCCGTTTTCCGCGCCCTTGCCGGTGCCCACCATGATGGCGACCGGCGTCGCCAGACCCAGGGCGCAGGGGCAGGAGATCACCAGCACCGCCACCCCGGCGGTCAGGGCGCGGGTCACGCTCCCCGCGGCGATCAGCCACACCACGGCGGCCGCGGCGGCGATGACCATCACCACCGGCACGAACACCCCCGCCACCCGGTCCGCCAGCTTGGCGATGGGGGCCTTGGAACCGGAGGCCTCCTCCACCAGCCGGATCATCTGGGCCAGGGTGGTGTCCTCCCCCACCCGCAGGGCCTGGAAGGTGAAGGACCCGGACCGGTTGATGGACGCGGCGGCCACCTTGTCGCCCACGCCCTTGTCCACGGGGAGGCTCTCCCCGGTCAGCGCGCTCTCATCCACGGCGGAGGCCCCCTCGACGATGATCCCGTCCACGGGCACGGACTGTCCCGGCCGGACTACGATCCGGTCCCCCACCTGGACCTCCTCCACGGGGATTTCCACCTCCGCCCCATCCTGGAGGACGCTGGCGGTCTTGGGCGCCAGGTCCATGAGCCGGGTGATGGCCTCGCCGGTCTTGCCCTTGGAGCGGGTCTCCAGGAATTTGCCCAGGGTGATGAGGGTGAGGATCATCCCCGCGGACTCAAAGTACAGGTCCATGTGGTACTTGCCCACCAGGTCCATGTCTCCATGGCCCAGCCCCCAGCCGATCTGGTAGATGGCGAACACCCCGTAGACCACGGCGGCGGCGGACCCCACCGCGATCAGGGAGTCCATATTGGGCGCGCCGTGAAGGAGGGTCTTAAAGCCAACCTTATAATATTTGTCGTTGAGGTACATAATGGGCAGGGTCAGCAGCAGCTGGGTGAAAGCAAAGGCCAGGGCGTTTTCCATCCCCACCAGGAATCCCGGCAGGGGCGCGCCCATCATGTGTCCCATGGAGATGTAGAACAGGGGCAGCAGGAAGGCGAAGGACCAGATCATCCGGTGCTTCATCTGCTTCAGCTCCCCGGCGGCGGCGTCCTCCGGACGAGGCGGGGCCTCCCGCTTCCCCTTCTTCTGCGGCAGGGAGGCCCCGTAGCCGGAGCCCTTTACGGCATCGACGATGCCCTCCGCCGTGACGGTATTTTCGTCATAGGTCACCTGCATACTTCCCGACAGCAGGTTCACGCTGACGGCGGAGACGCCCTCCACCCTGCTCACCGCCTTCTCCACGTGGGCGGAGCAGGCGGAGCAGGTCATGCCCGTCACCTGAAAGGTCTGTTTCATATCATTCACCTGACTTTCTGTTCCTATTCTGACATGGACAGGATCTGCGCGCAAAGGCCGTCAACATCCGTCTGCCCGGAAATCATGTGGAAGCCGTGGGGCTCGGCGTCAAAGCAGCCGTGCTTCCGCTCCAGAATCGCCGCCACCGGCGGCGGCAACTGGCCGTGCATCCGCGCGGCAAAGCGCTCCTTGATCTCCGATAGCTCCGCCGTCACCAGCACCCGGACCGCCCCGTCCGGCAGGAGGGACAGATGCTCTTTTTCCGATATGACGTAAATGAGGCTGTTACCGGCTACCGCCTCCCGCAGCCTTTCGCGGAAGAGCTTTTGGGCAGACGCCTCGTCCTTCGCCAAGCGCAGATAGTCTTTTCCGGTATAAACTTCCGCGTCCAGCCCCTCCTTGAGGCGGCCGGCAAGAGTGGATTTCCCCGTGCAGTTCTCTCCAAAAATCGCTATCAACATAATATCTCTCCTTCTTATTTCATCAGCTTCTGCAGCACGGCCACCAGCTCGTCGACGACCTGCTCATCCCCCCGCCGGATGCCGTCCGCCACGCAGGTGCGGAGGTGCTCGCCCAGCAGCTCCTTGCTGAAGCTGTTGAGGGCGGCGTTGACGGCGGAAACCTGGATCAGGATGTCCGTACAATAGACGTCCTTCTCCAGCATTTCCCGCAGGCCTCTGACCTGTCCTTCGATGCGGCTGAGGCGGTTGCAGAGCTTTTTTAATTCCGCCTCGCTGCGGGGGCGTTTTTTGTCACAGTGGCAGCAGTCGCTCATAGATATACCTCCCCCGGGTATTTTGTTGGCGTTATTATATACCCCCTGAGGGTATTTGTCAAGACCTTTTTTCCGCTCACCTTTTTACAGAATGAAAGATAAACGGAAACAGAGCCCAAATCTGTGGTAAAATATCCGCAAGCGGATATTCTTTTAATCAAACCGATATACCACAACGGCGCTATGCGCCTGTGGTATAATGCCCTTGGGATACAGACGGGAGTTGACATCATGAAATATCAAAATGCAGACCATATACTGCCCAAGGAGCTGGTTCAGGCAATACAGCAGTATGTGCAGGGAGGATACCTGTATATCCCGGCCAGAGGCGGACCCGCCATATCCGTCACCGGCTATAGGATGGAATTGGAAAAACGGGATGCACATATTTACTCCAAGCATCTGGCAGGTATGCGCAGCAAGCGGCTGTCTGAAAAGTACAGCCTGTCGGAATCAAGCATACGGAGGATCGTACTTAAGCAAAGGAGGGCCTATATGGCTATGACCGGTAAAATTTCAAGAATCCTCTTCCATTGGGGTTTACAGGATGCGGACATATGGCAAATATACGGCACTGTTTGGCAAGTGGGCAGGGATCGTGTGCTGAAGGTCTATCAGGCCCCGGACATACTGGAGCGGAATCTGAAAATTATGGAAGTGCTGGGCGGGATGCAGATCCCTGTCGGAAAAATCGTGCCCACGGACGATGGCCGGCAATATGCGTCGGAAGACGGCACATTCTATTTTCTGTCTGAGAAGCTGCCTGGCGGCAGTCTTGTGGAGCTTCAGGATATCAGGGACGCCGCGGCCACGATGGGGGAAATCATTGCCCGTCTCCATATCGCTTTTCAAAAGTGTGAAGGCCATATTGACTTCTGGCACAACAGCCTCCTGGGCGAGATGAACGGCTGGGTCAGACAGAGGATGGAAAATGGCGGCTGGCAATACGTGTCCAGGGAGGAGTACGATGCCGCTGTATCCGGACTGGCGGCGGTATACGGCGAACTTCCGGTACAGCCGATCCACAGGGACGTCCACTTCGGCAATTTTCTTTTTGCGGACGGAAAATTTTCCGGCTATATTGATTTTGACCTGAGCCAGAAGAATATACGCATTTTTGATCTGTGCTATTTCCTGCTCGGATTGTTGTCGGAAGAGGAGAAATTGGAGATCACGGAGGAACAGTGGTTTTCTTTCGTGGGTGACGTCTTTGCCGGGTACGCCTCCAGGCTGGAGCTTTCTCCGGCGGAGAGAGCCGCCGTCCCCTGTGTGATGGAATGCATCGAGCTGCTCTGTGCTGCTTACTTTGACAGCATACAAGATGTTCGCTGCGCAGAGGATGCCTGCAAATTATTCCAATTTGTCCGGGACCGGGAGCGCGGGATATTGGACGCTGTCCGATAGAGGAAGTCTCTTGCGGCCAGGCACCCTGCATGGTATAATGACCGCACAACGGGCGATTACCGCCAGAGGAGGCATATTGATTTAGTACTGCTTTATCATGCTACCCTCTCTGTATACTCCGTTACCCCTGCGCCGCGCGAAGCGCGTCCAAAGAAAAAAAGCGGAAGCGGCCCCACGCCGCTTCCGCCTTTTCGCGCTCTACCGCTTCTCCCCCGGCCTGAACGCCAGCGCCGCCAGAAAAGAGAACAGCACCGCCGCCGCGATACCTCCCGCCGTAGCGGTGAGCCCGCCGGTCAGAACGCCCAGCCAGCCCGACTCGCCCACGGCCTTGGACACCCCCTTGGCCAGGTTAGAGCCAAACCCCGTCAGGGGCACGGTTGCACCCGCCCCGCCCCAGTCCGCAATGGGACCGTACACACCGATGGCCTCCAAAAATACGCCGGTCACCACATACCCCGTCAGAATACGGGCAGGGGTCAGCTGGGTTTTGTCGATGAAAATCTGTCCGATGGCACATAGGATGCCGCCGCACAGGAATGCGTTCAGATACTGCATACATGGTCGTCCTCCTCGTCATTTCTCAATGGTCAGCGCGTGGCAGATGGACGGGATGCTCTCCCCCTGGAAGCTGGACGTAGGCGACAGCAGCGCCCCCGTGGGGGCGAAGAGGATCTTTTTCAGATGGTTCGCCTCCATCTGCCGCAGCAGGTACCCGCACAGCACGCTGGCGGCGCAGCCGCAGCCGCTGGCCCCGGCGTGCATGTCCTGCTTCTGGATGTCGTAGAGCAGCATCCCGCAGTCCTGATAATTCTTGCTCATGTCCACTCCGTCCTGCTGGAAGAACTCCGTCACGATCTGATGGCCCAGCACCCCCAGGTCCCCGGTGAGGACCAGGTCGTAGTCCTCCGGCCCAGTCCCGGTGGCCTGGAAGTGGGCGGCCAGGGTGTCGTAGGCCGCCGGGGCCATGGCGGCCCCCATGTTGTTCACGTCGCTGATGCCCTTGTCCACGATCTTTCCGCAGGTGACGGCGGTGATCCTCGGCCCCGTCCCCTCATCCCCCAGGATGACGCACCCGGAGGCCGTGGCGGTCCACTGGGCGGTGGGGGTGCGCTGGTTGCCGTAGGGCACCGGCATCCGGTACTGCCGCTCGGCGGTACAGAAGTGGCTGGAGGTCATGGCCGCCAGCCGCTGGGCGAATCCCCCCGCAATGAGCAGGGACCCCAGGGCCAGGGATTCCCCCATGGTGGAGCAGGCCCCGTAGAGGCCGTAGAAGGGGATGTTGAAATCCCGCAGGCCGAAGGACGTGCCGATGCACTGGTTGAGCAGGTCCCCCGCCAGCACGTAGTCCAGCTGTCCCGGCGAGAAGCCCCCCTTCTCCAGCGTCCGGCTGAGGGCGATCTTCTGCATCGTGCTCTCCGCCTTCTCCCAGGTCTCCTCTCCGAAAAAGCTGTCCTCGCAGAGATAGTCAAAATATCCGGCCAGGGGACCTTCCCCCTCCTGTTTGCCGCCCACGGCGGCGTGGGCGAGGATGACCGCCGGTTTTTCCAGGGCCACGGTCTGCCGCCCCAATCGTTTCTGCATGGTCTCGCCTCCAAAACCGAACTGCGGGCATGGCCCGCGCTTGTGAGGCTAGTTTGCGCGTTTTTTCCCGGAATATGAGCAAGTTTAAAAAAATACCGGCCCGCCGTTTCCAAAAGAAGGTCCGTTCCCAAAAATTCTTGTGGAAATTTCCAGGGAAGAAGCGTATAATGGGAGAAATCACGAAAGCAAAGGAAGGCAAATCATGGCGGAACAAACGAGGACCTTTGGATATATCTGTCCCTCCTGCGGCAAGGCGGTGCTGGCGGACCGGACCCGGTTCGCCCTGTCGGCGGCGGCCGTCGGCGTAGTCTGCGACTGCGGGCACAGCGAGCTGACGGCGGAGCCCGCCGCGCGGGCCTACCGGATCACCGTCCCCTGCGGCGTCTGCGAGGGAGAACACCGGGCGGAGGTCGCGCCGGAAAGCCTCCTGGAGGGCCCCGGGGTTGCCCTGGCCTGTCCGGAGACCAAGCAGCTTTGCTGCTATATCGGAGAGCGGGACCGGGTAGAGCGCTCCCTGTCGGAGCTGGAGCGGACGCTTGAAAAGAAAAAGGATCGGGAGGCCGACACCTTCGTAGACGACGTCGTCATGTACGAGGTCCTCTCCGAGCTGAAGGACATCGCCGCCCGGGATGGCATATCCTGCACCTGCGGGTCCAAGGGGTGTTCCCTGGACATCCACGGCGGGGCGGTAGATCTGATCTGTCCCGCCTGCGGCGGGAGGCTCCGCGTCCCCGCCGCCACGGATAACGACCTGGACCGGCTCTGCTGTCAATACACGCTGACCATCCCGGGGAAAAAGTGACCCGCCCTTGTCCCGCGCCCAAAATATTCCCCCTGTGTGTCAAAAAAGATGCTTTGCATCTTTTTTGAAAAGGGTCCGGGCCGAGTTCGGCCCGCAAAGTACTTTTTCGAGGTACACGCCCTCGAAAAAGTGATTAAATTTTATTCACGCCTTCGGCGTGAACTCCTGCGGAGGGCTTTTTGACAGACTGATTCCCCGTCATACCGCACCCCCGCCGCCCTCCGGGCGGCGAAGAAGCCCCCAAGAACGATCGAGGTGTACAATGATCCATTTCCTTGCCAAGCACTTGATAAAAGACCACGAAAACATCTCCTCCCCGGCGGTCCGCCGGGCCTACGGCATCCTCTGCGGCTGCGTGGGCATCGGCCTGAACCTCCTTCTCTTTGTGGGAAAGCTCCTTGCCGGCATCCTCAGCCGCTCCATCGCCGTCACCGCCGACGCGGTGAACAACCTCTCCGACGCCGGTTCCTCCGTAGTCACCCTCCTGGGCTTCAAGCTGGCCGCCCAGGAGCCGGACCAGGACCACCCCTTCGGTCACGGGAGGCTGGAATACATCTCCGGCCTGGTGGTCTCCATGGTGATCCTCCTGATGGGGGTGGAGCTGGGAAAGACCTCCCTGGAGAATATCCTCCACCCGGAGCCGGTGGACTTCAGCCCCGTGGTGGCGGTCATCCTCTGCGCCTCCATCCTGGTGAAGCTCTACATGGTCCTCTATAAC
Organism: uncultured Oscillospiraceae bacterium; assembly: GCA_910579485.1. Taxonomy (GTDB): domain Bacteria; phylum Bacillota; class Clostridia; order Oscillospirales; family Oscillospiraceae; genus Pelethomonas. The sequence continues at coordinate 35,966 of CAJTVO010000013.1, forward strand.
CGCCGGATCGGAAAGCGCATCCACTCCGCCGCCATGGCGGCCACCGCCGCCGACAGCCTCAGCGACTGCCTGGCCACCTCGGCGGTGCTGCTGGGCACCCTGGCGGGGCGCTTTCTGGACCTTCATATAGACGGCTGGTGCGGCGCCGCTGTGGCGCTGTTCATCTTATGGTCCGGCTTCGGGGCGGCCAGGGAGACCATCAATCCCCTGCTGGGGCAGCCGCCCTCCCCGGAGTTCGTGGAGCAGATCCGCTCCCTGGTCCGGGCCCAGCCCCAGATCATCGGCATCCACGACCTGATCGTCCATGACTACGGCCCCGGGCGGCGCATCCTCTCCCTCCACGCGGAGGTACCCGCCAGCGGGGACATCCTGGCGCTCCACGATGTGGTGGACGCCCTGGAGAAGCAGCTCAACGAGAAGCTGGGCTGTCTGGCCACCATCCATATGGACCCCGTGGTAAACGACGGCGGCGCCACCACCGAGGCGCGGGAGCGGGTCCAGGCGGTGGTCCGGGTGATCGATCCCGGCATCTCGATCCACGACTTCCGGATGGTGCCCGGCCCCACCCATACCAAATTGATCTTCGACGCGGAGGTCCCCTACCAGTGTACATTGCCGGACCAGGAGATCCGGCGGCGCATCCAGAGCGCCGTCCAAGCCCTGGACGAAGCCTGGTCGGCGGTAGTGGAGGTAGAGAAGAGCTACGTATAGCCCCCCTCCGCAAAAAAGCTGTAAAGCATCTTTTTTGACATAAAATGCCCCCGTACTGATCAGTACGGGGGCATTTCACAATCAGACCTTCGTGGGGTCCAAACCGATCATCTCCAGGATCTCGGCCTTGGACTTGCCGCCCACCTCCCGGCGGACGGGCTCGCCGTTTTTGAACAGCATCAGGGTGGGGATGCTCATGATCCGGTACTGGCGGGCCAGCTCCGGCTCATCGTCCACGTTCACCTTTCCTACGGTGACTGCAGCCTGCTCTTCGGCCACCTCGTCCACCGTGGGGGCTAGGGCCATGCAGGGCCCGCACCAGGAGGCCCAGAAATCCACCAGCACCGGCTTCTCCGCGCGGAGGACCTCCTGGGCGAAATTATCCTTTGTCAGCGTGATATGCGCCATGATCGCGTCTCCTTTCCGAAACTGCCTCTAGTATGTCCCGTTTTTTCTAAAATGAGCGAAGCGCTCCCTTACGACTCCACCCGGGGATTGTAGTAGCGCCCCCGGTCCTCCTCCGGCGTCTTCCAGTGGATGGCCTGAGCGGGACAGCGGTGGAGACATCCCAGACAGCGCACGCACTTGGACTTGACCCAGGCCGGCTTGCCGCCGGAGATCAGGATGGCCCCGCAGGGACAGATCTCCTGGCACAGCCCGCAGCCGATGCAGTGGTCCGTCACCACGAAGGGCTTGGTGGAGCGGCCGTGGGCGTAGAGGGGGTAGAAAGCGGCCGTCATGACCCCGGGGACCGTGCCCCGGCTGCGGTTATAGTCCCCGATGCCCTTGGACCGGATGGCCCGGGCGGCGTCGTCGATATAGGTCTCCGCCGCGTCCAGCCGCCGCTCGATCTCCTCCGGACCGGCCACCTTGAACATGGCCACATAGTTGTCCACCATGGGGATGCCGAACTGGGCGGAGAGGGTCAGCCCTTTCTCCTCCAGCAGCTCCGCCAGCTGGTCTCCCGCCGTGCCCGTGCTGCCGCCGCAGGTCATGACCGCGTAGATGTACTGGCCCCGGTAGCCCGTCAGCTCCAGCTTCTTCAAAAAGAACCGCAGAATACTGGGCAGGCCCCAGAAGTACACGGGGAACACAAAACCAATGCGCTCCTCCCGGGACACGTCATAGCGGTAGCCCCGTCCCCGGACGGCGTCCCGCAGGGAGATGAGATGGTCCTCCCCGGCGGCGGCGATGCGCTCGGCGGCGTATTTGCTGTTGCCGGTAGCAGAAAAATAAAAGATCATAGGATGCACTCCTCACTCAGGCTTCTTGCGGGATCACTCCCAGAGATTTTCGGGATACTGCCCCTGGTCCGTCTTCTCCCGGAGGGCGGCGACGACCTTCGGTTTGTCCTCCCGGTACGTAACGCCGAACCACTTCTCCCCGCTGGAGAGCACCCGGACCTGGGCACGGCCCCGGTCCAGCATATCGGCCACCATGACGGGCAGCTGGACCTCCCCCTTCTCCGGGTGGCGGGCCAGGGCGCGGCGGAGCAGGAGGGGGAAGCGTTCCTGGGCCTCCTGGAGGAAGCTCCGCTGGAAGCCCCAGAAGTTCATGGACACCAGGGTATCCCCCGCCAGCTGGTTCCAGGTCTGGCCGCCGTCGGTGGAAAAGCGGCCTCCCTTGCCGTCCTTCTCGATGCTCTGCTGCTCGACGATGTTCTCCAGCATACCGTCCTCGCTGACCCGGCACACGCCCCGGGTGACGCCGCCGTTCTGGGAGAGGGTCTTCCCCAGCCGGTAGCCCACCATGGCGTACTGGAAGCAGTCGGGGCGGTCGGTGTGGTGGGCCAGATAGTCGTACAGGACCCGGAAGGCTTCCGGTCCATAGTAGTCGTCGGCGTTGATGACGGCGAAGGGCCCCTTGATGAGATGCCGCGCCGCCAGCACCGCGTGGGTGGTGCCCCAGGGCTTGGAGCGCTCCCCGGCAGATATCCCGGCATCCTCCGGCAGGTCCTCCAGGCGCTGGAAGGCGTACCGCACCTCCATGCCCCGGCTGACCCGGTTACCGACCATCTCCCGGAAATCCGCCTCCAGCTCCTCCTTGATGACAAAGATCACGGTCTCAAAACCGGCGCGCCGCGCGTCATAGAGGGAATAGTCAACGAGGCACTGCCCGCAGCTGCCTACGCTGTCCATCTGCTTCAGGCCGCCGTACCGGCTGCCCATTCCGGCGGCCAACACGACCAGAACAGGTTTCTCCATATGTTTTATTCCTCCATCTGAAAGCCGGGCATCCGGGTCCCGCCCGGCGTTGTTTCTGGTTCGATCCCGGCGGGAGCCCGCCGGGAGTCCTCCACAAAAAAGGATACCATAGCGGCGGGCGAATGTAAACCGTAAATCAAAACCTTAAGAAAAGTTTACAATTCTTCCGGCCCTTCCGGCTCCCCGGTGACGGCGAAGGGAGCCAGATGCCGGGCGAACAGCCGCTCCGCCGTCTCCTTCAGCTCCCGCTCGCAGAGGTCGTAGGCCTCCAGCAGCTGCTCCCCCCGCAGGGTCAGTACGGCACCGCCGCCGCCCCGGCCTCCGGTGGTGGAGTGGAGGAGCTTGAAGCCCAGGCCCCGCTCCGCCTCCCGCAGGATGGTCCAGGCCTTGGAGTAGGCCATGTCCATATCCATGGCCGCGGAGCGCAGGGAGTGGAGCTCCCTCACCCGCCGCAGCAGCATGGCGACGCCGGGGCCGAAGCATTTGTGGTCCGTATAGAGCCGCAGCGTTACGGCGGGGTGCAGGGCGGCGTCAGACATGGCAAAGGCCTCCTTTATTGACAGATGATTTTATTATAGCACAGGCCGCCTCCCGGGACAACGGGAAATCGCAGAAAGTCCAGGGAAATCCATTTTACGCCTGCGCGGCGCGGCGGAGAAGGCTTGGTAAAAATTGCCCCGTGGCATAATTGGCAAAACAGAAAGAAAAATCCTTCACATATATTTAACATTTTGTCCATAAACAAACCGGCGGATTTATGCTATAATGCCAAAGAAATTAGCGTACTGTGTACCAGTATGGAGAGATATATGAAGAACGACTGCGAATTGACACTGGGTATTGATATCGGCTCCACCACCGCCAAGATCGTCGTGGTGGACAAGGGTACCATTCTTTTTGAAAAATATCAGCGCCACTTCTCCCAGGTGCGGCAAAAAACGCTGGAGCTCCTGGACGAGGCCGCGCCCTATGTGGGAGACCGCACATTTACCGCCGCCATCTCCGGTTCCGCCGGGCTGGGCCTGGCGGAGAGCGCGGGGGTGAGCTTCGTCCAGGAGGTCTTCGCCACCGGGGAGGTGGTGCGCCGCCTGGAGCCGGACGCCAGCGCCGTCGTCGAGCTGGGCGGCGAGGATGCGAAGATCATCTTCTTTGACGGCGGCATCGATGAGCGGATGAACGGCTCCTGCGCCGGCGGCACAGGGGCCTTCATCGACCAGATGGCCACCCTGCTGAACATCACCGCCGATGAGCTGGACGAGCTGAGCCTGCAGAGCACCCGGCTGTACCCCATCGCCTCCCGGTGCGGGGTATTCGCCAAGACGGACATCCAGCCCCTGCTCAACCAGGGGGCCAAGCACGCCGACGTGGCCGCCAGCATCTATCAGGCGGTGGTGAACCAGACCATCGCCGGGCTGGCCCAGGGGAAGCGGATCGGCGGGAAAGTGCTCTTCCTGGGCGGGCCGCTGTACTACTGCAAGGGCCTCCGGCGGCGCTTCCAGGAGACGCTGAAGCTGGACGATGAACACGCGGTCTTTCCGGAGTACGGGCGCTTCGCCGTGGCCATGGGGGCCGCGCTGTACGCCGAGACCTCCGGCGGGACCTACACCATGGCCCGGCTGCGGGAGAACATCGTGAACAGCTCCGTCGCGCGGGACACGGCCAATCTGCTGCCGCCTCTCTTTGATT
>CAJTVO010000014.1 GCA_910579485.1 uncultured Oscillospiraceae bacterium
CACGGAGACGTTGGGCGACGCCTGCGGCCTGGAGGTGGTGCAGACCATCCACGAACAGCTGACCGAGAAGATTGCCCAGCACAAGGAGAGCAAAGACCCGGAACCACTGTCGCTTACCGCCAAGGATGTGGGCAAAATGCTCCGAGAATGCGGTGTGGACGACGAGAAGGCCACCGCTTTTGAGAAGCAGTGCGCCGAGTCTCTGGGCGTGGGCGCGGCCCTGAACCCCGCAAATTTGGTGGACACTGGTCGCTTTGAGATCAAGACCCCCGAGGCCCGGCTGATCGTAGATCCGGCCTGCTCCTATGTGGTGGAGACCCGTGTGATAGACGGCAAGCGGTATATCCTGATTCCTGCCGGCGGGGATGTGGAGGTCAATGGGATGCCTATTTCCACAGAAGAAATCAGGGAATCCGACTGATACAGAATCATCGTTCAGACGGTATACTGGCCTGAACGACTTTGAAGGTGGTACTTTCTATGAAACTTCTGTTCAAACAGCGATTTTTCTCCTGGTTTGACAGCTACGACATCTACAACGAGTCCAGCGAGACAGTTTACACTGTAAAAGGACAACTCTCCTGGGGACATTGCCTGAAAATTTATGATGCCATGGAGCATGAGGTCGGAACAGTAAAAGAAAGGATATTTACGTTTCTGCCCAAATTTGAGATGTACCTGGGTGAGCAGTACGTGGGCTGCATCAGCAAGGAGTTTTCGTTCTTCAAGCCTAAGTACGACATTGACTGCAATGGCTGGCACATTGAAGGGGACTTTTGGGAATGGGATTACCGCATCATTGACGCAGATGACTACCAGGTTGCTACTGTGTCCAAGGAATTGTTCAACTGGACGGATACCTATGCCATTGAGGTTTACAATCCCCAAGACGCCCTCTATGCCTTGATGCTGGTATTAGCCATTGACGCGGAGAAATGCTCCCGAAATGATTGATCAAAGCCATAAAAACAAGTCTTACTTACCGTTGAAATTTGCGAAGCCAGTAATGTCCATTGTTTGACACAAAGTAAAAAGGGACGCCGCCCTCATCAATGAGAGCGGCGTCCTTCCTCAGTTTTTCGGTGGCCCGGGAGATCCAAGCCCCAACCAGCGTGGGTTTCACTCCATAAAGCTGGGCAATATCGGTCCCGGTGTAGCCTTTTACTTTCAGTTCCATGGCCTCAATGCCCAGCAGGGCCGTACCGGTATAGCTGCGCCGGCCATATTCCAGAAGCTGCGTCAAACAGAGCCTGTCCATTTGCCGGTCTGTGTCATCGTAGGAGATCAGGCAGTCTCTCGGAGCACCATCCTCCCCGCATTCATCAAGGGAAACCACAGGCGCTTTTCTGCATTTTGCCTGAAGTGACCGGCAGTGATCCAGGAGATGGTTACGGATAACTGTACCCGCATAGGTGGCAAACTGCGCTCCGGCCTGGGCGTCATAGGACGCCGCCGCATGGCACAGAGCCACACAGCCCTCTTGATAGAGATCATCGTACCCCATACCATAGATGCCTTCGTTGACGTCAATACATCGGTGAATGGCCCAGTGGACTACCTGCATATGCTCTTCCACGAGAACCTGCTGTTCGGCAGTCAGTGTAATATGTTCTTTCATTCTGAGCTCCCCCCCTTATGCCGCCTTGTAGGCCGCCCCGGTGAAGCCGTCACACAGGCAAATGACCTGCGCACATCGGTACTCGGAAAAGTGAGCGATGTGGGCCTCCGCCTCTGGAAGTCCCAGTTGTACCTGGAGCCAGCGATAAGCTTCTTTTTTGCTCATGTAACCATCCTCCCAAAGTCGGTTCAGGGCAAGATGGGCATCCCGGCGCATCTGTCGGAGTTTCCTGTTCGCCAGTGTTCCCATAGGCAGGCGGCTGTCCCGATGGGCGGCCACATAGGCATCACAGACCGGATATCGGGCGCAGACATAGACCTCCTCGCCGGAACCAGCGTTCCGCCGAACCACCTGAGCGGAACGGCGAACCGCCTTTGCCCCGCAGTAGGGGCAGCTGATGTTGACCTGTTTCATACACGCACTCCTTTCTTCACGTTGCGTTTTGCCAATTCCCCATAGATGAAAGGAAACTGATTCAGTTTTGTCGGGTGTCGGGAGACTACCCCAAATTGATCAACCACTTTAATACGCACCGCTCGAAAGAAAAAAGGGCATCAAAAATTGTGAATTTTTTGTAAACAAAATTAGTTGAAGAAAATTGCACCGCCGGGATGGAGAATGACGGTTCCTATAAATTGTCGGCCTGTCGGTCAGCCGACGCAAGACGCTCCGCACACCTGACGGCGTTTGTGCAGGTGAAGTACCGGATGGGAACATCGCTGTTTCGGGCAATCTCGGCCACTTTGTAGTAGTAGGAATGGGCAATGTAGTTGGTCTGGACCCATATGACATCTGCCCGGCGGATCAGTTCCGCGTTGGGACTGATATCTCGCCTCACAAAGTTGACATCCGGGAGCAGGGGGCGAATCGCCTTCAGCCAGTTATCGCTGCCACCAAAAACTACCGTGCGCTGCCTGGCCTGATAGGGAAAATGAATCCTCTGTGATGTTTCCGGTTTCGGCTCTTGCCCGGAGGTCTGATAAAACACCAGCTCCCGTAGGTCGATCAGTTCCTGGCGCTCACTGCTGGCCTCGGCCTTTGCCTGTACCAATTCCGCTTGGCCTACTCTGACCGCTTTCTCCGCCGTGTGCAGAGCATCTTTGGTCTGCGAGAGCTGCTTTTCCAGCTCCTCCACCCGTCCGGACATTTCCTGCAAGGTCAGTCCGGCGTTTTCCTCAGCATCCTCCATCATGTCTGCCGACAGTTCACTATCGTGCAAAAAAACCATCGACAGAAATTCCTCGGCAAGATGCAGATATTGCTCCCATACGGGGACTTCCGCCGCCGGGATACCGGCCCGTGTCAGAGCCTCCGCCGCCTTGCCGGATATGGAGACATGGCGCGGCATGATCAACCCGGTCAATCCAAATACCAGCTGCGGCATATTGACAGCCCTATACGGCCCCTCCGGATCCAGAGGATGGGGCATAATATCCGGCCGGTATTTGAGTTCGTACAGCCCGGCCCTTTTCTCATACGGCCCCCACGAAGTCGCAAGGTCAAACGTGTCGTCGTTTATATCTGCCTCTCCGTCCCCATAGCAGATTTCATACAGGCCGGGGATACCGGGCGCCGCCATGCACCAGGGCAGCTTTGATGCTGCAGCGAACAGCACGGCCAGAGCTGGTGAATACAGCCAGGGCAGATCGCTCCCAGCCTCTATCATACAAAGGAACGCAAAGCAGGTTTCATACGGGTCATCTACGGTAAAGCCCTCCATAATCTGCCGGATTTCCGGGGGGTAACGCCCTGCCCACATTTTAATAAGCTCACACTCCATAAGCGGCAGCATATAGGCATATACTCGCAGGTCATAGTGGTCAAAGGCGAGCCTGTCCGCCTCCTCCTGTTTCTCCAGCCCCGTTTTAGTCAAAGCCTCGATTTTTTCCAGCCGGTATTCCGTCTGAGAGGGTAGCGCGTCCGGGCAGACCGGGGACCGGATCTCTGGCCGCGATGTCAACGGGTACCGGGGAGAATCCTTGCGCGCCAGATCCTCCGGACAGATGCCTCTGGCTTCACGGTAATGCTGATCGCATTCGTCCGAGATCCGCCTGACCGTGCTTCTCACACGATGCTCCTTGCGGGCATACTCCGCCATGCAGGAAAAATACCGGTCGATATAGTCCCACATTCTAATCTCAAAGTTTGCGGAGATCTGTTCGATCAGGCCTGACGGGAGCATCGACATCAGCGTGTCGAAACGCTCCCTATCCGTGTCAAGGCTTTTGGATGCCAGCCATTCCCCAGTGCCATGACGTTTGGCCGCGGCTCCGCTGACCAGACCGCAGCTCCGGCTATGTCCGCCATTACGCTCCATAATCACCTGGAGCATCCTGCGTATGACAGTCTTACCGTAACGCGGCTCTGTATAATCCTCTACATAGAGGTATTTGCCGTTATCCACAGGTAGATGCTCATCAATGGTACGGGTACTGTTGCACTCGCAAAGCACATCCAAAAACCAGAGGGCGGCCGCCAAAGAAAGGTGACAGCTCTCATCGACCATGCTCACAGAGTCCGCAGGGGCGGCGCACAGTCTCGCCCATTCAACATCAATATCCAGTTCAGGATACTTTTCGGCGTACCGAGACCTTGCCGCTTCCATATAGGCAAGCGTGGCCGCTTTCCGGCGCTTCAGAATATCACCGGACAGGTCATATGCGGCCGCCCTATGCCCGCCCTCGGTCACCTCGTTCACAAACTGTATAGAATGTTTGAATTCTTTTGACACAAGTTTTATTGTTTTTGGACTTTCTGTGACGTTATGCCCCATCTTATCAACCTCCTTCGGGGTGTTGTGCATGATTATCTGTATTTATAGAGCACCAATGATCCAAAAAGGCCCTCCCGATCCGGCTCTTTTGCCGGCCTCATTCAGGATAATAGATAGCTCCCACAGCTTCTGGCTGCGTTTATAGCTGGCGGGGTCAGCTACCAGGATTTTTCCATCCTGGACGCCCCGCAGCACGATGAAGTGTCCACTGGTTGTAAAATGGCCCTTGCCCATGATGGCAACGACCAGCTTCCCCTCGCTGAGAGCGTCCACAATACGCTGAGGCTCGGAGGCAGTACAGCCCTCCACGGTCAGGCCCCACGCTTTGGCCGCATTGGGGATCAGGGCATGGTAGGAGCCGCTTTTGCTGCACCAGCCGCCGTTCTCGTAGGACCACTTCGCCATCTCAATGGGATCGACCGTTTCACTTGTCAGGGAAGACACCACAATAGACATGGCCGTGGGGCCGCAGCCGTAGCCTCCGATGTTGTCCGTGCCGTAGGGTTTATTGGCGTACCGCTCATCTAACTGATTGAAGTAAACTACCTCAGTGGCCCCATCTGTAAAGCGCACGTTTCCCAGCGATGAGATGGTTGTCCCGCTGTATTCGGCGTACTGGAACATTCCATCGCCCAAGAACAGGCTGAGATTCTGGGCATAGTTGCCAGCCAGCGATTTCTGGTCATCTGTCAGATGGAATACATTGTCCGCAAAATAACCCTCCCCGTTGTAGGAGAGGGTGTAGATATACCAGGTCTCATTCTTTGTCTCCACCACATCCGGGGTGTCCGGGTCATCAGCCTCCACAGTACGTACCTCTGAGGTTCGGGTATAGGTATAGAGATGGCCCTTACCCTGCCGAAGGACTCGCTCCAAATCGGCCTTTGAAATGTTCTTCCAATCCATATCTTTGGCGGCGCAGTATTGAGCGAGAAAAGAATTGGTGTTGCTGATCAGATTCCCTTCATAGGGATTCTTGATTTCGTAATTGTCGCCGCCGGTAGACGCAAAATCCGCAGCAATCCGGGTCTCTGCGTCAGTGATGCCCTCGCCCAAGATCTGATTGATGGAAAACGCCAGGTCATTGGTATTTTCCGTAATGGCGGCATTGTCGTTCAAAACCGGGATACCGTTGGAGGAGTTTCCGGCGGTCAGCCCCCCGAAGATAATGGAGGGCAGCATAAGGATGAACAGGATCGGTAACATCAGCAGCACTGCGGCAGCGGCAAGGATCTTTCCGGCGTGCTTGCTCATGCCAACAGCCACACCAGCCGCTACGCCATATGGCCCCCCTACCGCCGCACCCTTTGCAGCCCCGGCAATGGCCTTGCCGGTTTTAATTGCGCCATGGATGGTATGAGCGGTGCCGGCCGCTTGGGACAGACTGCTCTTTTCTTCATTGTTCAGATTTGGACACCTCCCGAACTTGTATGATTGTGATTCTTCCGCTATAATATCGCAGGTGATAGAAATGATTTACGTTTGCGATAACTGCCACTTTATTTTCAGCCGCGTCAGCCAGCCGGAACAGTGTCCCGATTGCGGGAAGTATGCCGTCCGGCCAGCGGATGAAGCGGAGCGGCAGGAATACAAGGAACACCTGAAGGAGCCACGAGAGATATAAGGAGCAGACAAATGAACCAGAGTACGCAGCGTGAGCGGATCACGCAGTACATACGAGACACCTACGGGACGGAAGCGGAATACCTTTGGGCAGACAGTCCGGGAAACGCCGTATTCCGCCACCCCGCCAGCAGAAAGTGGTACGCCGCCATGATGCGGGTCCTCCCGGAAAAACTGGGGCTTGCCGGGGAAGATGCCCTTGATGTGATGGATATAAAGTGTAGCACCATCATGATCGGCTCTCTGTTGCCCACAAAGGGCTTTCTCCCCGCCTACCACATGAATAAAAACCACTGGATTTCTGTTGTTCTGGATGACTCCGTTTCCGATAGTCAAATCACGCCTTTGCTGGAATTGAGTTATGACAGCGTTGCGCCCAAATGCAAAAAGCAACGCGCTCAGCCAGCGGAGGAATAGACCGCTCTGGAGATTGCGCCGATGTGCTGGGCGAAACAGGCCAGAATCAGCGGGTTAAAAGCCCCGCAGGCCCCGGCCACGATCATGTCGCCGGCCTGTTTTTGCGTAAACGCCGGCTTGTAGACCCGGGGATGTACCAGGGCATCGAAAGCGTCCGCCAGCCCCACCACCTGTACCCAGGGCGCAATATCACGCCCCTTCAGTCTGTCCGGGTAGCCGCTGCCATCCCACCGCTCATGGTGGTGGCGGCATACGTCGCAGATTTGAGGGAACGCCTCGCACTCCCGCAGCTCCGGCACCCGCTCCAGCAGGTCACAGCCTTGGGTAGTGTGGGTCTTCATCACCTCAAATTCCTCTTTTGTTAGAGAGCCGGGCTTGTTCAGTATCTCAGGAGGGATGGCCCGCTTGCCGATATCGTGGAGCAGGGCCAAGGTGGCGTAAAGCCGTATCTCTGCTACGGTCAGCGGTGGAATCACTGCGGCGGCAGAGAAAACGCGGAGCAGGCTATCGGTCAGATCCTGAAACTGCATACTGTGGGGCGCATGGTCAATGAGAAGCTGCTCCCGGCGGAGAACTGTAAAAGTTTCTTCCATATTCATGGTCATATCACCTCAATCAATGTCAAAGGGGGCGGCTCTCTATTGAAAGAGAGCCGCCCCGTCTGCTGGTTCGATCAATAGCCCGTTTTGGGCAGAGGAACAGTTGGAGTCAGTTTGCGAATGATCGTGACCCAGGTGGCCTGCGCAGTCTGCCAGGTTCCCTGGTACTTGCCACCCACATCGGCCCGGTTGACGAGCTGGTAGCCGTTGGCCGCTGTGCCGCTTACCACCACGGTCAGGGTAGGATTCGCCACGGACTGGAATCCCACTGGAACCTTCCCAAAGTCAAAATAGACATCCGTGACATACTCCCCAGCCTGAGTGGGAATGGCGTTCAGGCTGAAGGAGTAACTGCTGTTGGTGAGCAGGTTGGACGCCAACACCTGATAGTTGGCGGTGTAGTTGGTCTTATAGAGGATGCGGTAGTTCAGCCGCGCGCTGTAGGTGCCGGTGGTCAGAACAGTGGCCCGCGCCGCATCTGTGGGAATGCGGTCATGCCAATAAAAATTGGAAAGCGGCACATTGCTGGTGTTGGCGACCGTGAAGTCGTAGCGCATGGAGCTGCCGGACAGCGCCTCGGCGTTGCCGCGCTTGGTGATCGACACACCCAGATTAGAGGGCTTGTCATAGGCGCTCACCTTGATGATCTGGCCGGAGAACTCCAACGTTTCATCAAACACAGTGGGATCCACCTGCCAATAGGCGGGCGCTGTGACCTCTACGATCTTATAGCGGCCCAAGGGCAGGGGCTTGGAGGCGGCTACGCCGCGGGCATCCGTGGTAATATAATCGACCACCTTGCCCGTCCGGGGGTTGCTGATTTCATAGACCGCACCCTGGAGCGGGGTGCCGGCAGGCGTACCAGTGACCTCATTGTACTCGGCGGCGTATTTCCACACCTGGATTTGCCCGGTGATAGGCGTGTTCTCCCACTCGATCTCCACAGTCTTACCCGGCTGGACATAGATCGTCTTGTACTGCTTATCCAGCTCATAGCCTGGAGCCGCTTCCAGCTCGCGAATATACAGGCGGCCCTTACCAGCCACAGTCACATCGTCAATGTAGATGTACCCCTGGTCGTCCGTGGTGTACTCGCCGATGGGCTGCTTGTTCTGGTCGTAGAGCAGGAATTTGACTTCGTAGATCCCCTCGCCGGTCACACTGTCGATTTTGTGGATGATAATGCCGCTGAAAGCTTTGTTGGTCACCCAGACCTCTGTGGCCTCGTTATCCTTGACTGTGAAATAGGTTGGGGTCGTATCGATCTTGTACCCTTCGGCTGCCCGTGTCTCCAGCAGATAGTAGTCACCGGCATCCAGATTGACGTGGACAGAACCATTCTTGCTCGTGGTCACGGTGTCCACAAGGCCGCCGTCCATGCGGTGGATCTCAAAAGTGGTGTCGGGGATGCGTACACTGCGGTCATCCTCATTCACCTTGAAGATATCCACACCGCCCTCGCGCTTGTTCCAGAAAGTGAGGGTATGGGCCACACCATCGTCCTTGATCAGAATGCTCTGGGGCGATGACGATAGGTAAGTCTCTGATGAAATCATCTCGGACTTTTCCCCCGTCCCACACCGGACGGGCGCCTTTCAGCGCATCCGGCGTACCCTCTTACTTTGTATAGAGACACCTCCAGGACCAAAGATGTCTCCTAATCAATGGAACAAGAGCATATTTACTGCATAAAGATTTACAGTGCGCCAATGAGCGTTTTAATCCGTTTCTTTTTCTTCGGGAAAAGTGCATAAAGCTGTTCCGGGTTGCTGCTATGCAGAATTTGATGTTCTAATTCCGAAAGGACACACAGATTGTCAAAATCATTTGTTCCGCCTTTAGATTTTGGCTTGATGTGGTGGCAGTGGTAATTCTCCACCGGAACAAATTCACCTGACAAGTAACTGATTCCCTTTACTGAACTGTACTTGCTGATTCTGAACATAGTCAGACGGCTGTTTTTGATGTATTTGGAAGTATTCACAAGGTAGGTTATCATTTCCATCGTAACCCCTGGCTTGTGTTTTTTCTCACCATAATCGTAGGGATTCTTCCTACGAACAACGCCTTTGGTTGCAGATATCAGGCCACTGTCCCAGTTGGCCCAGTCTATTCTTATGATGGGAATGCCTCCAAAGCAATAATAGCCGTCCTTTCCCCAGGAGCGATACCTTCCTCCGAGAAATTGATTTTTATAGGATTGCTCCTTGGTAAACATAGCTCTTTTTTCCATTGTGTGATAAAACAGTTTCTTGATTCGCCAGCCTATTTTGCTAAAACTTTCACAGAAGTGGGTCATGCCGCGATAGTAGTTGTGGATTCCTACTACATAAATATTCCAGTTGTTGAATGTCTCAAAGCTCGGTTCTTTCCGAATGGCCCGCAAAAGTTCTCTGCACTTCCCAACAATTTCGTCCGCCTTTTCCTGGGGAAGGCAGTTGGCAACCATTAGCTTACCTTTCTTTTTCACATTCTTGGTATTCTGTTTGAAGACATAGAAGTCATAGCCGAGATATTTCATTTTCTCTTTCGTCAAATCATAAATTTTTGTTTTATCTTCATTGATGACCAAACGCATATTTCTGGTAAGATAGTTGGTCACGCTGTGACGAAAGCGTTGTGCGTCCTCATGGTCTTTGCACAGAACCAGAATATCATCGGCATACCGCACATGGATACCGATTTTCAGATTGGTAGCTTCCAGATTACGCCGTATATGCCCTTTGCTGTGAAACTTCGCCACATCGAGGTCATACCAGCAGTCCCCTTGGTCCCGGAGCCAGACATCAAACCGATGGAGATAGACATTACTGATGAGCGGACCGAGTATAGAACCCTGCGGAGAACCTTTGGGGTCCTCTACCTTACAGGACTTTTCAAAGTACCCCTTTTTGATGAAGCGATAGATGTAGTTGAGAATTACCTGGTCCTTTATTCCTATGTGCCATAGTTCCCGATAGGTAATGTCTGCATCAATGGTCCCAAAGTAGTCTTTCATATCAACAGACAGCACATACGGCATGGTCTGACAATAATTTTTGACCCTTGCCAGTGCATTATGTGTACTGACCTGTTCTCTGAAACCGAAAGAGCTTTCCACAAACTTTGTTTCGCAGTAGGGTTCCACAACAAGCTGGATGCACTTTTCCACCAGCTTGTCCCAGATGGAGCAAATGCCAATGGGCCGCATTTTTCCATTGCCTTTTGGGATATAAATGCGTTTGACATAGTCCATCTGTTTCTTGAGAAGCCGTTCCTTGACAATTTCCGCTAATTCCATGACCGAATACTTTTCCAGGGTTTTGTAATTGCTTCCATCCGGCCCAGGCGTCATCCTGCCAGGACTTTGCCCCAACTGACGGACCGCCAGAGCAACATTGCGGTCATCATAGACCATGGGATGCAGATTGCGCATATCAATGGCTCCGTTCTGATAGTCAAGGTATCGTTTCTCCATATCCACATAATAAATATTGTTTACTGCCATAGGCTTTTCGCCTCATTTCCGTAACGATTAGTCTCTTGCGTCTAATGGGCGAATATAGGTTGTACTGTTTTATCGTTCAAAGCAAGACTAAGGCCCTTCGCTCCCCCGTATTTCTTGATACGGGATCTTCGCTACTACGGCCCCGGTGACTACCCGTTCATAACCTTTCTGGCCCTACCCTTTCGGTGCGGACCGTCCCCGGTTATTGCTGAATCGCCGGGCAGTTCGCCTGTATCGATACGACTGCCTTAATGCTATACTTAGGACTCCTCTCTGCTCCGTGAGCCTGCATTTCTGCGGTACGTTTCTCACGTACTCTATGGCGGCCATAACGCCATCCCCCATTGCAACACGGCAATATTGCGTGAGGTAGACTCATTCCTTTATCCTCTTTCATATGATGAAAGGTTGGATAAGCCTAGTTACGAAGCGTACAAACAAAGGAATTTCTATCCATATATAGCGGAGCCCGGGGTGTACCGTCACCGGCAGTGTCCCCGTCTTCACCTATGCTTCGCGACTGCCTGTTACCAGACAGCCGGCAGGAGTATCAGCCGCAGTCGGATACATGAGATATTAGGCTCTCATGCCGCTGCCAGTCGTATCAATTACCAACAAAATACGCCGTTTTCACCTCCTTTGTGGCGTTTTTGCCTGGTTCATAGCTGTGTCACGCTACTACGCGAGTTTTGAGCTATGATTCAGGTCGCACTACCGTCCAGGACGAACCCCTTCACCGTCTTGACCTCCTTGGCGATGATGGTGGTACCGGGGATCAGCCCATTCAGCACGATCTGGCCGTTTCGGTCGGTGATATACTCGCCCTTGTTGGGGCCGAGCGGCGTACCGGCACTGTCCGTGACGAGGAATGTCACCCCGGCCAACGGCTCGTTGTTACTGCCCTCAATATATTTTTGAATAGTCAGCGTGTTGCTGGGAATGTTGTAGACCTTGATGGTCTGCGTGTCCTCGGCGTTCACCACCACCGTCTGCGTCTGCGTGGCGGGGTCAATGGTGTAGCCGGGAATGGTCTTTGTCTCCTTGATCACGATGGTGCCTGTGATTCCGGAAATGCGGATCTCACCGTTCTGGTCGGTGGTGTAGAGGCCCTTACTGCTGAGATGGCCGTTGTCGGCGTCCACGTAGCCGCCCTCGGCGTAGGTCAGCTCAAATTCGACCCCGGCCAGCGGCTTGTTGGTGAGCTTATCCAGCTTTTGGATAACCAGTGTCCCAGTCCGCTTATTATAGAAGCGCAGGGTTTGAACTTCGCCGGATTTGATAAGAATGGACTTGGGCGCGCCGTCCAGCACATAGCCCTCCAGCGTCTTGACCTCCCGTGCGGTGATGGTGGTGCCGGGGGTCAGGCCGTTCAGCACGATGCGGCCATTCTCGTCTGTGATGAACTCGCCATTGGAGTTGCCAACGACGGCCCCGCTGGAGTCTGTCACAAGGAAAGTAACGCCTTTCAGCGGGGTTGTGGTGCCCTCGATATACTTCTCAATCACCAGCGTTGTGCTGGGGGTGTTGGTAAAATGGAGCGTCTGTGTGTCGTTGGGGTTCACCACAACGGTCTGCGTCCGGGTGGCCTCGTCGATGGTGTAGCCGGGGATGGTGGCCGTTTCCGTCACCACCAGCGTCCCCACCACGCCATTGATGGTGATTTTGCCGTCCTTATCCGTAAAATACAGGCCGTTGCTGCTGATCTGCCCGTTTTCAGCGGGTACAAACTCGCCCGTGGAGGTGGTCACTTTGAAGGTCACGCCCTGCAAGGGCTTGCCGGTGAGGGCATCCCGCTTGTCGATGACCAGCGTCCCGGCCTTGGAGTTTTTCACGATGACGGTCTGCGTGTCGCCGCCCTGCCCGATGACAACATTGGTGCTGGCGGTGTCCATCACATAACCTGCCGGGGCCTTGATTTCATTCAGCACATAAGCGCCGGGGGCCAGATTGGTGATTTTGATTTCCCCCTGTGCGTCCGTGGTGAAGATTCCATTTTGGGTCAGCGTAGATGTGCCGATCACGCCGTCCAGACCAACTTCACAGCCAGCGGCGGTCACAACCCGAAACTCTGCGCCGGGGAGGGGCTGACCGGTGGCGCTGTCCCGTTTTTGGATAATGATAGCGCCCTTCGGCTGGTTCTTGAACGTAAGGGACACGGTGCGCCCCTCCTTGATCTGCACGGTCTGGCTCTGCGTGTCCAGGATAAAGCCAGCGGGGGCGCGGGTTTCCGTCACCACCACACTCTTGCCGGGGGTCAGGCCGGTAATGCGGATTTCGCCGTTTTCATCGGTGCGGTACACGCCGTTGCTGTCGCCCACAACTGTACCGTCTGCATACAACACCTTAAACTCGGCGTTCTGCAAGGTGACGGAGGGGTTGACGGAACAGACCTTTCTAATCAGGAGTTGGCCGTCCGGGGCGTTGGTAAATCTGACGGTGACAACGCTCTGTTCGCCGCTGTCGGCCAGCATGATCGTTTCCGAGGACTGGATAATGTTGTACCCGTCCGCCGCGTCTACCTCCTCCAGCACATACGCGCCGGGGTTCAGCCCCGTCCACATGGCGGTGCCGTTCTTCCCGGTGACTTTGGTGCCGATGACGGTGCCGCCTGTGCCGGAAGTGCCGCCCAGGTAGCGGAGTTGGAACGTACAACCGGGCAGGGCTGCGCCGGTCACGCTGTCGTATTTCTCAACGATCACAGCATTTTTTGGCACATTCTCAAAAGTGATAACCTTGCTCTCGCCGCCCTTGATATAAAATTCCTGAGTGGCGGGCTGCTTGATGGTGTACCCCGCGGCTGGGGCCAGCTCCGTTACCTTGTACCAGCCGTCCCGCAGCAGGTCAACGAAAAACTGGCCGTTGGCATCGGAGTAGAACGTGCCCAGGCTGTTCAACTCGCCTGTGGTGGTGCTGTTGGAGCCGTACCAGACCTCAAACTTGGCCCCCTTGATGGGACTGCCGGTGATGCTGTCCACCTTATTCACGGTCAAAGTGGGTTTTCTATGGTTTTCAAAATGAACAGTATGGTCGCGGTTGGGGTAGAGGGTGACAAGCTGGCTGGGTGCGTCCATGAGCCAGGGGGCCGGGACGGACTTCTCGGAGATTTCGTAAACTCCGGGGAGAAGATTGTCCAGCGTGGCCCTGCCCTCGCTGTCCGTCTTGATCTCGTCCACGCTGTGGCCGTCCGCCGCTTTCACCAGAAAAACAGTATCAGGGATGGGATCGCCGGTGTCGGCGTCCTTTTTGTAGACGATCAGGTTGGGCCGCTTCTGGTTCTCAATGGTGATGGTGCTGGTCTGGCCGGGGAACAGCTCCACATGGTACTCCTGAAGGTCGAGAATGTGGTCTGCCACGGTCGCGGTTTCCTTGATGGAGTACACACCGGGTTCCAGATTGACGATGTTGATTTCGCCCTTATCATCGGTGATGCGGTCGAGGTAGTGGGTGCCGTCCTCGATTTTGGCGATGCGGAAATGCACCCCGCCCAGCCGTGTTCCGTCCGAACTGGTCTTGATGAGCCGCAGGGAGGGCTTGGGGGTGTTCGTAAAAACAAAGTTGGCGTTCTCGTCCGGGTTCACCTGCACCACACGGACGGCATCATCAATCAGATAGCCCTCCGGGGCCTCCAATTCCCGCACCTCGTATGCGCCGGGGGTCAGCTTGGACAGGTCGATCTCGCCGTTGATGTCGGTGGTGAACTCCTGCCGGTAGCTGCCGCCAACCAATTTGAACTCAAAACGAACGTTGGGCAGGGATTTCATGGTCACGCTGTCCACCTTCACCAGATGGATGCCCGGTTTCAGCGAATTAAAAAAGACCAACTCCCGCGTCTGTGTGTCGCCAGCCTTCAATTCGATCTGCTGGGGGGTTGAGTTGACAACGTGCTCATCGTCCGTGGCGATCTCCTTCACCAGATAGGTGCCGGGTTCCAGGTCGTACAAAAAAATCTCGCCGCTGGCGTTGGTGGTGTACTCCCCGAACAGGTCGCCGTCATGCCAGACCTCAAAGGTCACATCGGGCATGGGCCTGTTGCTGGTCAGGTCGTATTTCAAGATACGCAGGGCGGGCCGCGCCCGGTTGGTAATTGTCAGCACCGGGTCATCCTCCACGGCGGGGTCGTAGGGGTCGATGTGGATGCCGTGGGGCGTCTTGTCCAGCACATACCCAGCGGGGGAGGCGGTTTCCACCACCTCAATGTAGGCTTCCTTCTTGATGCCTGTCACGCGGGCCACGCCGTCATCGTTGGTGGTGACGGAGGTAATCAGCTTGCCGTCCGCGTACACGTCAAAGGTGGCGTTGGGCAAAGACACGCCGGTCTGCTCATCCACCTTCAGAATGGTCAGGCTGATGTCCCGCACATTCTCCCAGGTGATGGTCACGTCCTTGGTGCCGTCCCACTCTACCGTCTCCACACGGGAGGACTCCACATACCCCTCCGGGCTGGACTGCTCCGTGATACGATACGATCCGTAGGGCAGTTCGTCCCCCTCAAAGGAGATGGTGCCGTCAAAGCCGGTGATGCCGGTGGTCATATAGGAGCCGTCGATCTGCTCAAAGCGGAACACGGCCCCCTGCAAGCTGCCCTTGTTCTGTGCGTCAATTTTTTTGATGGTAAAGCCGCGCTCCACATCATCCGTCACGGTCAGATACTCGGTGCGGCCAGCGGTGAGGGTGACGCCTATGGGGGCCACAATTTGATAGCCCTCCGGGGCGGCGGTTTCCGCAAGGGTGTATTTTTCATCTGCGGGGAGGTCCCGCCAGATAATTTGACCGTTTCGGTCGGTGGTGCCGGTAACGGTGGTGCCGCCGCTGCCAGTCAGGGTGAACTCGGCCCCCTCAAGCGGAGCACCGCCCGCCCCCGCCTTGATAACTTGCAGGCTGGCGGTTTCGGGCAGATCCTCCGTACTGTTCCATTTGAAGGGTGCAGAGGCTTCCAGAGTCGTATAGCCGGGGTCAGAGATGATATAGGACTGCTCCGATGCGGCGGGGTTGTAGGCCAGGAACAAGTTATACTGCGCCACGCCGCCCGTTGCCTTGATGGTAAAACTGCCATCATCCATTACGTTATCCGCAGGGATACAAACCTTGAACGCACCATAGTATTCCTCTCCGTTGGCGTTAAGATTGGTGCTGTGCGCCCTGCTGGTGTCCACCTTGTAGCAGGTGGCCCCGTTTTCCTGCACCGTCTCCAGGGGGGAATTGTTCTCCGCTACAAAGATGGTGCCCTGGGGAGCATCGGTAGAATACACTTTGGTCTTGCGCTCATCGATCCAGGTGGAGGTAGCGGAGGCCACATACATCACACGGGTGTAATATGTTTTCCCGTTGATGGTTTCCTTTTTAATTCCGTCTGCACTATTCTCAGCGGCTCCCGCTAAGCCACGGTCATGAATTACTTCGACTCCGCGTACATCCTGATTTTCTTCTGCCCGGATGGACAGGCCGGTATAGAGCGGCTTATCCCAATGCTTGGACAGTTCCAAAATGGCTTTTACGCTGTCAAAAATTCGGATTTTCTGAGCGTCTGCGGTGGGCACGGCGAGGGTTTCACTGCCTGCGGTAAAGGACGTACCGGGGACGGCAAGCTGGCCGCAGGATGCCCAGACCGCCACCTGCGTGGCGTATTTGTACTCGTCCTCCGTCAATCCGCTGATGCCCCGTACATCGTCTTGGTGCAGTTCCTTAAACTGCGCCAGGGTACGGTTGGGGTAGCCGCTTGCGAATACACCCATGGTCTGCGGGTTGCGGTTGTAGGGCTGAACGGTGAGAGCTTTGTTGGGAGATACCCCTTTCAGCCCGTGGTTGACACAGTAGGCGGTGCCGGTCAGCCCGTCGTTGCTGGTGTACTTCCAGTAGCCGCCGCCAATGGTGCCGCCTGCGGCCTTGGACAGATACTTCCCGTACCCGGCCTGTTGGATGGTGACAGTGCCGCTGCTCCCCAGCGAGGCGGCGCTTGCCGGGAGTGCGAGCAGGCCAAACAGGGTTGATACTACCAGCAGCATAGACAGCAGGCGGCAGAAACGCTTATGCTTCATAAAATAGATTGCTCCTTTCTTGGGTCAGGCATAAAGAAAAGGCAGCCGCTTTCACAGTCTGCCTTTCCAAATACGCCTGTTCAGTTGATGATTTCAAAACAAAATCGCAACCCAGTGAAACAGTTGCGATTTTGAGGTGAGAAATGGGTCTGCGGCTGTGGAGTTTTCGATGTTAGCCGGAAACAGAATAGAACAGGCCTATTTCGCTGATGTGCTCCCGGGGACAAGCAGTTCCTTCAGGAAAGCCGTCTGCTCCGGCGCTCGGTCAGTACGACCCTGCACCGTTTCCGTGAGCAGTATATAAGGCCGGTGGTAGAGGTCGTTGGCGGACACATCCACATGGAGCCACTGACCGTCCACATAGACCATATTCCAGGTGTGGTCGGTTGTGCTGATAGAGATACATGGGATATTGGCCGCCCCACACAGAAATCTAAAGTTACAGGCATAGTCTCCACAGGCGGCGTCCAGTTCGGTGCTGTGTTCAGAGAAAGTGCGCGGAATCCCGGCAACGCCCTTTTTGTTGTAGGCCAGCAGAGAGCACAGGTAATCATTGAGATATTCCACCTTCTCTCGGTCTGTCCCCAGCCGGTTTGCCTGTTCGATAGCAGGCTGGATGAAGTCAAAGGGCGTTTGGTAGTTCTCCGGCATTGTGGCAGACACGGCGAAGTAGTCCAAGTACTTCCAGTAGTCAGTGAAATTTTCTGGAACGTGATGCTCATATCGAAGGATTCCTTCCATGCGGCCGAGCAGATTTTTTACCGCGCTGTAGTCGCTGCCCTTAGCTACCATGGTATAGGCGGGAGCAGTTTCGCTGGTTCCGTCTACAATGGCCTGCCGGATGGCGTTGTAGAGCGCCCGGTCATAGGTGGCTGTGAATACGGCGGGATTGGCCTGTTGGGAAAAGTCCTCCCGGCTCCAGTGATTCGCGGTGATAGTGTAGGACTGAGATGTGCCGTTGTTATCGGGTGGACGAACAGGTTTCGGATTATCCTGTGTTCTGCCCTCTGCGTTCCAAGCCCGGCTAATTAGCACAGCCATCTCGCCACGAGTGATGATAGATGCCTGGGCTGTAGATTGGCTGATCAGATTCAGGCTGGCGGCATACTGACTGGCGGTGCTATAGCTCCATACGTTTCCCTCGCCATCCTTATAGCCGCAGCAGCGGAGCACTACTGTACAGGCCATAGCTGGGGTAACAGGGTCATTGGGCCCGTAGTGGTACACATCATAGCCGGATACCAGCAGATTGGCGATACAGTATCCTACATAGGGCTTGGCCCAAGCAGGTACATCGGTGAAGTAGCAGGCCCAGGTGTAGTGGTCGGGATTAACCTCGCCTTCCCCGTGAAGCCGGGTGAGGACAGCGGCCATCTCGGCCCGGGTCAGCCCTCTGTCCAGCGTCAGGTCACCAGAGCCGTTGCCCTGATACACGCCCCGCTCCCGCAGGTAAGCGCCCGCCGCCTCGATCTCCGACGGCTGCTCCGCTGCGAATGCGGGGGTAGCCACGCTCAGGCAAAGCGCACAGGCCAGTACCATGGATAAAAATTTTTGCCTCATAGTGAAAACCTCCTTGTCTGTGATACTTCTCTTTACGAAAATAAGAAGAGGTTTTCAACAGCAGGTTCTACTTTTTTTCGACAGCCTGCACCAGCACCCGGCTCTCCGGGTGGTCAGCCAGGCAGGTGGTGAGGGTAATGCGGTTGTCTGCGGTGGACTGGAGATAGCTCCAATCGGTATTGGAGATGATCTGCACGGTAGTGACCTGATAGGTACGGGTGCCGTAGATCGTAGTATAGGTGATGATATCGCCCTGCTTCAGATTCTTGATGGAGCCGATGACATACTTGCTGCCCCGGTTGTGGCCGCACACCGAAACATTTCCGTCCCAGGCCGAGGTGGAACTGTAATGCCCCAGGCCCTTTTTCATGCTCTCGGCGGTCTCACCCTCCCACACCTTCATATTGATCTTCAGGGAGGGGATCTTGACAGTTCCGATGCTGCCGTCCTTGTAGGCCATACCCTCCACACTGGTGTAGGTCGGCTGCTGGTATGTGGGGGCGGTGGGCAGGTTGGGGGGGACGGCTGAACCGGAACCGTCTGTGTCCTCGGTGAGTACCGTGAGGGGGCCACCGCTGCCGGCAACACCGTAGTATCCACCGCTGATCCCGTCATTGGTGGCAACAGCCCCTTGCAGTCCGGGCAGGATCGTCCGTTCCATCACGCCGGTCATGGTAGTGCTCTGGACGCCGTACTCCAGTTCCGGCGCTTGGTAGTCGATCACATTTTTGCCGCCGTAGTTGTACTGCGTGCCGTAGACATCCTCGTAGGAACTGCTGTTGTAGTAGTCCTGGGGCGCTGTGGTGGTGAAATTGTAGTCCGCCGCCTGAGCGCCCGTCACCATCAGAGACGTCATAGCGGCGGCGGCCAGCACCATGGACAGGATGTGCTTCATGTTCTTCACTCGTTATCCTCCTCGTTCAAATTGAATTCATGCCAATCCCCAGGCCGGTCCTGAAGAATGGGATAGGCGTGTTCGCCGGCCTGATGGCGGACGGTGAATGTCTGGCCCACCAGCTTCTTCGCCAGGGGCCGCTTGACCTCCACAGCCACGATATCCTCCGGGTAGGGATTCAGTCCGCTGATATCCACCTCGGGCCGGTCTGTCTCCACCCGGAACTTCGCTACCAGCTTGTAGTCTCGGGGCTTGTCGCCGGGGATGTAGACATACACATTCTTTCGGTGCAGAAACAGGTATGCCGCTCCAGCGGCCAGAGCCGCGATCAGAAGAACCCCCAGTAAGGTTAAGAGGATTCCCCCGATGTTACCGGCCCCATCACCGAGAAGACCACCGCCACGCACAGGTTCATCGGACTCCACAGGCTCGGGCGGTTTGATCTTGGTTCCCACATAGACCACCATGTAGGTGATGCTCTCCACGCCGGAGGCTGTGACCTCGCCGCGATACTCCGCTGTGGTAACATAGCCAGTGGCGTACTTGTAGCTGCTCTTCCCGGAGTAGGTGGCTACCGCCTGATAGGAGGACGGGGCCAGCGCCTCGCCCACAAGGTCGGTGCCGATGACCTGCCACTCCACATTGGAGAGGGAGAGGGTCATGCCGTTCTTTACCGTAGTGGCCGGGACATAGGACATATCGTTGCGGTCCAGCGGCCCAATGGTCCTGGTGGCGGTCACGGTGCTGCTGCCGGTGGCGTAACCAGCCGCCTCAGTGGAGAGAGTCGTATGATCCAGCGCCAGTTCTCCCGCAAACTCACCGTCATCATAGGCCATAGTGGGGGCAAGCTGCTCCAGAATCACGGAGAGATCCTTTTTCTCCGTCTCCACCGTGACGGTCTCCACCACTGCCTTGGTTTCCAGGAACTCCTTCTCATCCTTTGTTGTGTAGGCCCAGGTATAGGTGAAGCCGTCGTAGTCAAACGACGGCTCCTTCAATGTTTCCGGGTCTGTCTCAGGAGAGAGGACATAGGTTTTCACCATGCGTTGCTGGCCGTTCAGATTTTCCACCACCAGGCTGTCCGGCACTTCGGCCGCAAAAGCGGAGGTGACGAGGGAGAACGTCAGCAGCAGGCACAGGGCAATTTGCTTCAGGTGTTTCATAGAGCACCTTCTCCTTCTTACAGATTTTGTTTGATGATCCTTGTGATGATGCCGACAGCAACCCCCTGCTCCGGGTCCAGCCGGGTGACGGAGAAGCTCACATCGTCCCGCTTGCCGGGGGTGCGGCGGTCGTAGCAGGAGTGGGCGATAGCATTGACCCCGTTGTTGAGCCGGATGAACACCACGCCGCCCCGGATATCGGTGACTCGCCCGGCGTAGCGGCCCTGAACCACGCACTTTTTCAGATTATCCTGATTCGTGCCGCTGGACACGCTGCGCACATCTGCGGTGATGGACAGATCCTCCACAGTAGTGCCGCTGATCTTGAGAACGCGGACCAGGATGCGGTCGCCAACGCTGTACTTCTCGGTGGCATCGCCCATCCAGGCCCGCGAGAGGCCCCGTGCCACGATGGCGCACTCCACGCCGAAGACCTCCACGCGGATAATCTTCTCGGACACCGCCACCACCCGGGCCTGGACTACCCGGCCCTCGTAGATCATGGGCTCGCCCAGTTCATTTTTGTCCAGATAGAAGCTCTGCCGCTTGCGGAGCATGGCGTCCTTGCGGCTGCCCACGGCGCTGCGGCTCTTGTTGTCATGGCCCTTCACCACAAAGTCGATCTCGGAACCCAGCCGGACCATGAGGATGCGGCGCAGCCGGGCCATTTCCTCCAGGTACTCCTGACCGTTGGGCAGCTTGCCGGAGTGGAGCATCATCTCCTTGAGGGGGATTGCCACCCGGAAGCCCTTGTAGTTGACCACCGCCAGGGTCAGGCCGGATTCCGTCTGCTCCACTCCGTCCAGTGTGCCGGTGAGGATGCGGTTTGTCCAGTCGGCATTCTGGATCTCATGCCAGATGATGGCCTCCCGCTCCGCCTCGGTCTGCACCTCATCCCGGGCCTCAATGGTCAGCACCCGCTCGCGCTCAGCCGTGCGGCGCGAAGCTGCGGGAGGTGTGGCAGCTATCTCCCGGCGTTTCCGGGGCCGTGCCGCTCTGGGCTGCGCCTCCTCCGCAGGAGCGTCCTCCGGGGCGGGGGCGTCCGGCTCCTCGCCGGGCGGCGGGGCCAGTGTCAGCGGGTCATCCCCGGTCTCACCCTCATCGCCCGGAGCACCGTTCGCCTTGCCCCACTCGTGGAGCAGGGCATCGTACTCGGGTTCAGCCGTCTCCGCTTCACCTTTGGGAGGTGCATCGCCCTGGGGAACATCTCCATCATCAGGGGGGACATCCTCCGCAGGCAGTTCCCCGGCGTCACCCTCAGCGCCGTCACCCGAAAAAACGACATCCGGGTTCTCAGCTCCTTCTTCAGCTGCGCCGCTCCCCTGACCAGCGGGGGGATCGTCCCCACTGGCATCATCCGGCGGAACTTTCCCGCTGTTCTCCTCCCAGGCGCCGGCATCGCCGCCGGAAAAGGGATCATCACCGGAGGGAAAGTCGGCTGGGCCAGGTTCCAGGGCGGCTTCGGCCTCCGTCCCACTGGCGTCAGCAAGGACGCCGGCCTGCTCGGTCAGTTCCTGCTCTTCAGGAATAGGTACAGTTTTCTTTCTTGGCATTTGTGAAATCATTCCTCCTTTTCACATTTCGGTTTTGGTTTGACGAATATGGAATCTCTGGTCGCGGTCACGACCCGAGTTGTTCCCGTTGATTCTGCGGGGGCCTGCGTCGGCTGTTCTCTTTCCGCCGCCGGTTGGGGCGGAGCAGAGGGCCGCTCCTTTTCTTTTGGTGGAGAAGCCGACTTCTTTGTCTGTGGCGATGACCTCTGCCGCTTTGCCGGAGCTTTCGGTTTCTTTTGCGTCCCGGATGCTGCGGAGGCAGGTGGTTCCGCGCCCTTTTCGCCCTGCTTCGCCGGCCCCTGCTCCGTTTTTTTCGGCGGAGCGGCTTTTTGGGCAGGTTTAGGTTGTTTTTTCTTCTCCTGAGCGGCGCGCCAGTCAGGAACATGGGAGGAGGCCTTGCTGGGCCGCAGCTTTTTCGCCTCTGGGTGCCTCGAGTAGTCGTACTTGTCCACCTCTAATACATTTTTGCCCCGGATAATCACCAGGGCTCGATCCACATCCATGCGCAGTACCTCATCCATCGTCATCAGCCTGCGCTTGCCGACACCGCTAGTCTCCCGGTACTCCGGGGTATAGTTGGAGATGCGCCAACTCCCCAGCTGCTTGGCCTTGCTGGTGACGGAAATGCTTGCCTCGCCTGTGCGCTGGGAAATGAAGTCCGCTGTCAGGGCGTCCGTACAGCCCAGAAACAGCGTCACATCGCAGTTACCCAATATCTCCTGCCACTGGTTCAGTGGGTAGCGGTTCTGAAGTCCCGCGAGATTCTGGAATACGCAGGACATAGAGATATTCCGGGAGCGGATCACGGAGATTTTGCGGGAGAGGTCAGGAATCACACCGCAGGCGCACAGCTCCTCACCCAGTACATGGACGGGGACGGGCAGCGCCCCGCCGGGACACTCCTGGTCGGCATATCGCACCAGCCGGATAAACACAAAGGATAAAAACAGCGAGGACAAGAAATCAAAGGTGCTGTCTTGATCGCTGGTAATGCAGAAGTAGGCACAGGGTTGCTTGCCCGGCAGCTCCAAATCTATCTCCGTATGGCCGGTGATCTCCCGGATATCGCTGTTTTGAAACACCTGGAGCCGGGAACCCAGGCCGATGATAACGCCGCCCCGGACGCTCTCTCCGGATTGCTTGAAGATGCTATAGGGCGCTTTGGCCGGGTGGCTGATTGGGACATTATCAAACAAAGCGTTCAGCTCCTGCTCACTGCTCATGGTCAGCAGCTTGTAGACCTCTCCGATGTTCTTTTTTTCATCCGGATAGCCCCGCTCCACATAGAGGACCAATGCTTTCAGCAAATTCATCTCGGCGTTGTCCCAGAAGTGGTCAGCTTTTCCACCGCCTGTATTCTTGATGATAACGTCACAGAAAAGCTGCGCCATCAGCTCCTGCCCGTTGATCTCCGCCAGACAGTTCCAGGAGTCCGAACAGGAGGGTGTGACCAGATTGAACACCTTCACCGTGTAGCCCTTGTCCCGGAGGTACTGGCTGGATTTTTCGTAGAGTTCTGATTTTGGGTCACAGATAACGAGCGAGTGCCGCCGGGCGACAGTCTGGAGAATCATGTTCATACAAAACGCTCTGGTCTTTTTGGAGCCGCTGGCCCCATACACGGCCAGGTTCCCATTGAACCGGGTCTTCTCCGGGACGCACACCACCTGTCCGTCCAGTTCGCCCAAGATGATGCCGGGGTGCTTGCGGATATTAGGGACCAGATCCAGCACGCCCTTCAGCTCCTTTTTTGTCATAAAACCCGCCGTGCCATAGGTGCCTTTGTTGGAGTAGATGAGATTGCGGTCCCGGTCATATTCGCCGGTCTCGCTGTACCCCATCCGCATAACCATTACAATCAGAACTGCCAACGCTCCCACGCAGATGCCAAGGCCGTACAGACCGTATGGGAAGTGGAAGGCGGCGGCGATACAGGTGAAGAAGTTGCCGCTTGGGAACTGGGGCGAGGTGCCGAACACGCCGCCCGCCGCTTCCCAGACCTGATAGTTGTAGATGAACTGTCCGATGTAGCCGCCGCCGTAGAGCAGGGCAATCAGGGCGATGGGCAGGATGACGGCGAGCTTGATGATCTCTTTTCGGGAGATGGAAACACACTCCTTTCTACCGCCTCAAGGTCAAGGCATTGAAGTTGGATATGGGGACCGAGGCAGCGGCGGTATGCCTCTTCCTGGAAGTCAAAACAAATAACGATGCCATCTCTCCCATGGATGGTCAGCGCATTGTCAAAGCGCCGGAGTCGGGGCATATCGCAGAGATAGCTGAAGAGGACGGGGGTATCACCCTCCAGTCCGTCATTCTCTATCGGCAGTCCGGGGTTTGGTGGACGAAGACCGCTCAAAAGCAGCGCGTCCAGAGAGGCCCGTAGTTCGCCGTCACTGAGCAGACGCACCAGCGTCTCCCCCTTGCGGTTGCTGGGGAAGAAGTAAAAATGCTCAAAGCCGCCGTCCAGTACGAAGTTATTGTGGGACAGGCCATCGCCTATGCCCATCAGAGTATCCAGCCGCCCCATGTCCGCGCCAAATACAACCGCGTCCACGCCCGCATCCATGTATTGCGCTGGGAGTCTTTGCTGGCAGAGTTCTGTTTGCAGAAGAAACTTGAACCGCATCTCGGCCTTGAACTCCCACTTTATTTGACTAGGACCAGTGTTGTAGACAACAAAACTACCGCCGTCCGTCAACAGGGTGCCGGTTGACCGGGAGCCGCGTATCATAGACGATTGCGGTCCAATTTCTTTGACCTCACGGGAACTGTAATAGGCCGGCTGAGTGACGTGAGTATGGGCCGGGGGCGGCGAGGACTGGAACACAGCGGGCTTTTCCCAAGGAAACATCAGGACTCCCGCATGGTACATCGTGACCAGCACCTCGGCCATTCGGTGAAGGCGGAGGCGGTGGGGGACGGAGTATTTCGGTGCGTTGGTCATCGTATCGCCGGTAAAGAGGGGGGCAAACCGCTCTGGTCTGTCAGCGGAGAGAAGGCTTTTGGCATCGGCAGTCAGGCGCAGGCCGCGAAGGCTATTTTGCGAATAGGTATAGACCAGTAGCTCCTTCTTTAGCCGTTTGACCACTTTCTGCTGATATGCTTTTGTGCTGGGGAGACGGTTCACTTGACTTGTGGGAAACTCGCCGGAGAGGGCAATTAGGGTCAGTAGAAGGTCAGGCAGTGTGTCCGGGGCCGGCAGCTTTTTCAGTTGGTCTGACAAGCCGCAGCACCTCCTGTTTCAGTGATTATAACGCCCAGGGTCCGTATAACCTGGGCGTTTCCGCACCCGGCACAAGCGGTCAAAACCTCTTGTGCCGCAGGCGTTTCAGGTAGCAGGGCAGAGGTCCCAAAGTTGTATATCCAAAAACAACCCAAATGGGACCCCTGTTTTGCTGCCTTTCAACCGCTTTCAGAGCGTCTCTTTTTCAGCCAGCCACATCGGAAAACGGGATGGCTCCATGATGGAGATCCGGGTGCAGTCAACCGCATCCAGCTCCGTTGTGTGGTAGATATCGCACAGAGCACCGGTGTCATCGGTCAGAACAAAAGAGGCAATCACATCCTGGATCTGCTTCAGTTCCAGATTATCGTAGTCCCTGATCCGGCGTTCCGGCAGTTCTTGGTCGTAAATGTGGGAGAAAGCGATCAGGCAGTGCTGGAACCGGGGCAAAGGATGGCCCCTTGCGTATTGGGTCAGAGCCGCCCCCAGGGGTTCCAGCAGGTACTCCCCGCTCTGCCACATCTTGCGTTTCGGGAGCAGTCCAGGTAACGTGACCTCAAAGATGCCATCCTTGCAGCGCACCTGAATCCCCAGCGTATTGGCGGCAGAGGTCAGATACTCCGCCTTTGGGGTGGTCGTGCTGGCGTAGATCAGGTGCCGCAGTCGGCAGGCGATACCCTCTGCTCGGAGGGCGGCATCAATGGACAGCACCTCGTAATTGTCCGGGTATCGCTGGAGATCCGTGGTGTTCATGGCGTACAGTGCGTTGGTCAGGCGCTGGATATCGTCCAGGATAGACGATATCCGCCGGGAAACAGTGCTTCGGTTCAATGATTCACCTCATTCTTTTTGATAATATTGCACCTGCCCCTCCGGGGACACAGTGCAGTAGCCGCTGGCATGGGGGATCAGCAGCTCCTCGATCTGGGAGGCGTCATCCACCAGCACAAGGTAACGGGAGGGCTGTTCGCCGGGGTCGGAGAGCACATGGGACATCAGAACTTCCTTGCCTTGGGCGGCGTGGATAATCTCATAAATTTCGCCGCCGGCGAAAAAGATGATTTTGGCCGGGAAGTCGCCGACGGAGTGATACTCGACCTCATCTATGAAGTCCGCCAGTACCCACACTGCGGCGAAAAGGCCCCGATCCATGTCCTCCAAAGCGTCTGGGGCTGCAAGATAGAACTGTTCGTCCTCGGAGAGCCAGACCCGCTGCTGCTTCACCAAGTAGGTCAGCAGGTTCCGGATCTTATTCCGCTCCTTGGCATCTTTGCCCGGGTGGAGCCGCATAATCTGTTCCGCAGTCAACACCCGGTACATGGAGATGTCTCGCAGGATGGCGGCTGCCTCACGTCCATAGACCTGCTCACGGGTTTTCATCATATTCGTTCACCTCTAAAATCGTATTAACGCCGTATAGAAAGCGCACAGCGGAGCCGCCGCAGGTGTCGCCGGGGCAGTTTTCCGCATACAGATCGTATAAAAAGCGCATTAAAAAATGGTTCTCGTATTAACGCCGTATACGCTCCGCTTTTATGCCACAGGCGGCGCGGCT
The DNA here is from genome assembly GCA_910579485.1 of uncultured Oscillospiraceae bacterium. GTDB lineage: Bacteria > Bacillota > Clostridia > Oscillospirales > Oscillospiraceae > Pelethomonas. Next base: position 26,505 of record CAJTVO010000014.1, read on the forward strand.
TGGGTCTTGTCCAACAGTTCCTGTAGCTCCCGGCGGTCGGTGGTGATCAGCTCCTTTTCCATCTGGCTGCACTTGATTTCCACTGTCACATTGTTATTGTTGGTGCTGATGAGGCCGCTGCCACGCTCAAAGTGGGTAATTTCCATGACCTCCGCCTCAGAAAGGTGGAGTAGCGATTGAACACGCCGGGCCTCCTCGTCCTCCAGGTTCAGCAGGATCTTGGTTTTGGCGTTGTTGATGATGCCCTTTCCGTACTTCCCGTCCTCAAGAGCAAAGAAGTCGTTGATGTCCTGGGTGGCACAGATAGCGGAGCCTCCGTATCCCCGGATGATTTTGAAAATTTCCAACACAAACTCCGCCGCCAGACGGTTGCTGTTGGCCCCAATGAGCTGCCAGCACTCGTCGATAAAGATGGCCTTTTCCTCGGTGCGGTTCTCCTTGGCCTTGTCCCACACGAAGTCCAGCGCCACAAACATCCCCACCGTCAACAGGTCGCCGGTCAGTTCGGAGATATCCAATACTGTGTACTTGTTGTCCAGCGATACATTGGTCTGCTGGTTGAAGGTCCGGGCGGAGCCGTTGACCAGGCGGTTGATGATATTCGCCAGCCGCTTGGTCTCGGCGGACTGCTTCAGCACCTCGTAGAGGTCGCCCAGAACCGGCATAGTGCGGTAGAAACCGGACCGCTCCGGGTCATCCAAGGTACTGTTCTCATGGGTAATGCCTTTCAGTGCATAGGTGCGGATCATAGCGTCATCCAGCAGCTGCCGCTCCTCATGGGTCATATCAGGGATCAACAGGGAGAAAAAGATGTGGAGCCGCTGAATTTTCGCTGCCAGCAGGGACTTCTCTACGCCTGGGCCGTCCAGCAGTTCATCCACCGACTTGTCCACCTTGCGGATCTCCATGACATTGATGCAGTTTTTGGAGGCCGGGGATATCTGGATGAACTCGCCGCCGATGTTGGAGCAAGCCCGGTGGAACTCATGGCCTTTCAAAGGGGCCACAATGAACACCTGAATGCCCTTGCGTCGCATCCGGGTCGCCATCAGCTGCATCGTAAAGCTCTTGCCCGCGCCGGAGGTGCCGAGGATCGCCATATTGGCGTTTTTGTAGACCCGGGAATCAAAGATATCCACGATGATAAGGGAGTTGTTGTGCTTGTTGACCCCCAGCAGAATACCGTTGTCATCGCACATCTCATAGGACGTGAAAGGATAGCAGCTGGCCGCACCCAGGGTCAGGACGTTGCGCCGGGAGCGTTCATAGAGGTGCTTCTCCAGCGAAACCAGCGGCAGTGAGGATAAAAAAGCCTGCTCCTCGCAGAAGGAACAGGGCTGAACGTCCATATCCTGACTGAGCAGCAGCTTTTTCATTTCTGCGCACTTCCACTCCAGGTCTTCCACATTGGAGGCGGTAATGGTCACCAGCAGATTGAGGTAGTAGAAGTCCTCGTTGTTGGAGAGGCCATCCTTCAGAAAGTAGCCGCTGCGGATGGCCCCGTCCAGATCATCGAAGTCGGTGTTGGTGTCGCTGGTCTCCTTGATCTTGCTTCGGTTGATGCGGAGCTGTTGGCCCAGCTTGCGGATCATGCGGTCTTTGGGTTGACGGGTGAGAAACATATCCAGGTCGATGCCGTCCCCAGCGTTTACCAGCAGACTGAGCCAGCCAGCGGGAACCTGTGCCTTGTAACCTCCGGATGGGATCAGCAGATAGGCATAGTACACGCCGTCAATGCAAATGTGCCGCCCGTGAGACAGGTCGATTTGGGAGGGGGCGTAAAACTCGTTCATCGGAATCCCATCTGGGGGACGTCCGGCGGCCAGGTACTCCGCCACCACTCGTTTGGCCTTTTCTTCAAAGGGGCACTCGTTGCTCTCAGCGCGGCAAAGAATGTGGTACAGAACTTCCGCCGCCGCTTCGCTTTCATCGTCATGGTTCAGAACGACTGTGTTTCCGCATTGGCGGAGGTAGTTGGCCGCTGTCCGGGCGGCGGTCTGGAGGGAGGCGATGGCCTCCTCTTCCTCATGACCCCGCTTGGTGCCGGGCAGCGGCTCATGCTCAAAGATTAGAAAGAACCGCCGGGTGATGGCCTCCCGGGAGCCAAGCTGCCGGATGAGCCGCAAGTAGTCCTCTTGCAGCTCCCGACAATGGGCATTGGTCTCCTGAGCAAGCTCCCGGCGCACGGTCTGCACATGGCGGTCAATGTCTGCCCGTTTGGTCAGCACCTTGAACTGTACCTTTACAGGAGCAATCTTCAGGTAGCTGATAAAGGAGTAGATGATGTTCCGCTGCTCCTGTGCGCTGCGCAGGAGGAAGTTCACCGGGATGACCTCCAACACCTTTACATAGCGGTGATCCTTGGTAAAAATGACCCCATGCTCGATTTTTTCAATGGGTACATAGTCTGCCAGCGGGTTCAGGGGCTTGACCTCCGGGGCCAGAAAGGTTTTGAACTGATCCACTTTCCGGCCTTTGAAGTCCACCTGTAGCCGACTGCGGCTTTTGGGTTGTTCTCCCACATCCTCCGTCCGAGGCTGCGTTTTTTGCGCCCAACTGGGGAGAAGCCCCTTTTTGCTCTCGCCCTTCCTGTCCAGCACCCGGCGGTTGCGGAGAAAACTGAAAAATTGCAGGATAAACTCGGACAGACTGCCGCCGCCAACCCCAATGAGGGCCAGCAGCACCAGGGGCAGTGTGGTCAGACAGAGAATGATGATGCGCATGGTGAGGGAGATACCCAGACGCAACACCGGGAGGGCGGTCAGTGCCCCCAGGATGCCCGCCTCAATGACGTTGCGGGTCTTGAACATCCCGCCCAGCAGGGTGCCGCCCTCAATAAAATTGGGCGGGATCAGGTAGATGTCCCGTTCTTCTTGTCGCATAGGCCCTCCTTACATTCTGTCCTTCCGCCGGGGCGGGTCGGGCATTTTCTTGACGATTTTCTCATGGTAGGCCACCGTATCGTCCGTAGCCATGTAGGGTTTGCGCTCCACCGAGTCCTGGGCGTACTGCTTATACCATTGCGTCCCATCGGCGGTGAACACTTTCTGGAACTCGCCGGACGGGGCGGCGTACTGGTCTACATGGTACATGGCAAAGGGCAGGCCCGTGGTACTCCCGGCGGTAGTCTCTACACCGGTGATTCGGCCCCGCCCAATCTCCACATCCGAGTAAACAGGCACGTCCCGGGCCGTCTCCCGAATGGCGGTGTAACCCATGTAGGAGGTCAGGGACTGAGCAGCCATATCTCCGGTAATACTCCCGGCCACCTCGCCTCGCGCCACCGTACCGATGATGTCGTTGGCAAAGCTGCCGCCGGCGGCCAGGGATTTGGAAAAAATAGCGCCGCCCAAGGTGGGGAGGCCGGTTTGCGCGGGTTTGGAGTGGTTGTTGACCGTGTGGGAGCGGTCTACAACGGAGGATTTTTGCACATTTTGCCTGTCCGTGGTGCTCTGCGTGTTGGTCTGCCGGTCGCTGCCGGTAACGATCACGCCCTTCTGGGCTGGACCGCCACCTGCACCGATAGAAGCCGCGCCCTCGCCCTGGGGAATATTGAGGGAAACGCCACCATCAGACACGGACACATTCTCCGCAACCGCAACGCTCTCACTCTGAGAGATAATGGGAGCTGCCTCGGCGGGAATAGAACTGTCAGGAATGGAACCGTCCGGGATAGAGCTGTCCACCGGAGGAATGTTCAGCGTTGTGCCGCCAGCCTGATCTGCGGCGGAGACCTGACCATCACCCTGTGTGATGGTGGGAGAGGGACTGGTATCGGTCATAATAACACCCTCTTGCTGGGGCGCACCGGCTACGGTGCTGCCACCGGCGTGGATATCTACTCCGCCGGTATGAATGTTGTTGCTGACCGATGCTCCTGTCCCGGAGGGTCCCTCTGGTGCGGATGCCGCCGATGCCGTGGCTGCCGCCGCTTGCCGCACACTGGACTGGGCGGTATGGACGGCGGAGGTTTGGGAGGTGGCGGTTTTGACTGCGCTGTTGGTAACATGGCGGCTTGCCATGCCAATCAGCCCACCTTTGAAAAAGCCAGCCATTCCGGAGCCACCGGACGCTCCTGAATTTCCGCCAGGGGCAGTTCCACCCCGATTGGCGCCGCCTTTGCCGCCCACTACCATCGTGACAGCCCGCATAGCTATCATAGCCTCAGCCAGCAGGGAACCGCCCGTGCGGCCCACGTTGACGCCGAGGGTTGCCATGAAGCTGTCAATTTTCTGTGACACCTTTAGGAAAGCCACGGCGCACAAAAACCAGATCAGCACATTCCCGGCAACCTCTGACTTACTGGAGGCCGCCACCTGCGCCTCCACCTCGGCCTCTGTGACGGCGAAGGCCGGGACGCATAAAAAAGCCGCCAGTAGGGATACCAGCAACAACGTGAAGAATATTCTCTTTTTCGTTTCGAGCCCTCCTTTACAGAGATAGTGGATTTGCGATAAACGCACCTACCATGCTGACGAACAGCCGCAAGCACCAGGCGTTCATGACCAATAAAAAGAGCTGGCCCGCAAACATCCGACACCAGCTTTTGAAGATGTTGGAGGTGGCCTGCGATGCCCCCATAGCGAACGCAACCGGGGCAGTAAACACCAGCACACCCAACAGCACATACCGCTCCGCAGCCTCACAGAGTAGCTTCAGGTAGTTCCACGCCAGCACCAGCAACAAAATCAGCACGATGAGGGCAACGCCGCCGTTGGCGCAGACGCCGATGATGGTGAGCAGCACCGAGTTAAAGCTGGCAAAGTCCAGGCTGGGCAATGATGCGGTCATGATCCAACTGTATGGGGTTCCGCCGATGGTCAGCGCGATATCCACGATCTGATTGGAATAGTAGGCCAGCAGGATGAACAGGACGGAGCGGATACTCAGCTTGATGGGGTCCTCCGCCTCGGAACCTGTCCCCAGTCCGAAGTTTTTGAACAGGTTCCAGACCCACAGCAGCAGGATCAGACCGATAGCCAGAGCGACAAGGCTCTCATACATGGTTTCGGCAGCGGGGAAGTATCGCAGGAACACGCTCATGTCGCAGCCCAGCGCGCCCAAAACTGATGTGTTGATCAGATCCAGGCCGTACATAATTTGTTCCGCGATCCACTCCACTATGCCATCTAAGATACCCATAGGCCCTTACGGCGTGTACTGGCCGCCGGAGAAGAAGGGAGTGACGTAGCTCATAATGAAGCCGAGGGAGTTCAGGATGATCCAGGTAATAATGATGCGTTTCAGCCAGGCACGGGATTCATCCACCGTTCGCCCGGAGCGGGAGAAGTTCATCAGCAGCAGGGCCACAGCCGCCGTAACCACGGCGGCGATGGTGGAGATCGCCAACACCTGGCTGTAGACGTCCTTCATGACCTCGCTGGCTTTCTCCCAAATGGTGGTAGCGGATGCCGGCAGACAAAGCATAGCGGCCATGCACATACAGAGGAACGCCGTATAGAGGATGCGGCCGCAGTCGATGTGCCGTCTCGGCTTGTTTTCCGGCTTCGTAGCAGGGGGAGCGTTTTTCTGGTTCAAATAGATGCCTCCTTTTTTGTTGTTCCGTTGAAAACGAAAACGGCGCCCAGCTTTTGGACGCCGTTTAGCTACCTATGGAGAGACGAAAAAGGGGACGCCTCTCAGCGTCCCTCCATAGCCGTTTTCGTTTGTGATTACAGTTTTGAGCATGATTATCTTAACATATATAGATTCCCATGTCAATTCCAAAGCCGTCCCGATTCAGTTCCAAAAACGTCCCAATTTTGTACCAGCACTAAATTTCAGTAGCCTGTAACTCATGATAGTTATAGGCTCCTTCTGGGTACTCCCAAATCGATCCAGATACACTGAGCAATTTTCCGCAGTTTGGACATTTAATTTCGTCGCACTCAATAGTATGTTCGATCTCAGCACCCATTCGGCTTTCACGATCCTCTTCTACAACATCGGAACTGGTAATATAATCAGACCAATCTTCCGCAAAGTTCTTCCCACAACAGGGACATTCAACAGACTGTGTAAACATCAGAAATTCCCTCCCTTCATTATTGTGATTGTCTGAACAACTATATTTTAACATATCTACATGAAAAAGTCTAGCCTTTCGTGTTACCGCCCGCAGCACTTCTTGTATTTCTTGCCGCTACCGCAGGGGCAGGGATCATTGCGGCCGATTTTCTGCTTATGCGCCTGTTGGGACGGCGTGCTGCCGGTGATCTCCGCAATTTGGCGGAGCATATCAAAACGCAGCTCCTCGCTGGGGATGTTATCCATAGCCAAGATGCCTTGTCGGAGTTCCTCAGCATCCATTGTCCCGTCTGTCAGGGCTTTGCGGATATTGGGGCCAAAGGACAGAGATTTCGGTATGCGCTCCTCCGGCGGAACCATTTCCATGATCTCGCGGGGCGTGTGGCCCCGGTTGCACTGCATACGGCAGTTATTCTGGAAGTCGTTATAAACCGAAAGGAAACGGTTGACATCGGCATTATCGTTGAACCGAACCCCCAGCCGGTTTACTTCGTCCATCACGCCGGAGAGAGATGTGGATGCAATGCGCATTTTCATAATAAAGTCAGCAAGCACGGCCTGATTCAAATCGCTGTTTCCGGTTTTGCTGCGAAGCGCCGCCACAAAAGCCTCGTATTCCGGCGTTGGCTCGCAGTAGAGCATATCATCGTATTTGAGCAGTTCTTTTTTTGGCGGGATATAATAAGGTTTACCCCGCTGGGACCGCAGCGTTTCGTGATAAGCGGATATGTCCCCGTCCAGCAGAAAAACATCAATTATTTCCCGGTCTAACGGATCGCCGGGTTTGCCATCCGTGTATAGCTCGTCCAGGCCCAGAATGTAGTAGTCCTCTTCCTCATGTCGGGCGATCTCCGCAAAGGCCAGCAGTTCTTCCTCCGTGAATCGGTTCCGGTTCTGTTCCTGAATGATTTCAAAGGCTTTTCGGAGCGGAATAATCCCATACAGATTCGCCATAGCGTTGAAGTATTTGCGTAGCATCCGGGAATGCGTGTCCGGGAGGGGAATCTCACGGTAGAGCGCGTTCAGCCTGCGCCGGGAGTAGGGTTCAGGAATGGGAATCAGGTCATCATTTTTGCTATCCGCCATCGTGAATACACCTCCGGGATGTTTTTTTCATAATATATCACACACACCGGCAGTGGGTAAAGCCATTTTTACAAAATAAGGACAGCCCGTGCGGCAATAAACGAACCGCACGGGCTGTCCTTTTCCCCCTATGTCTCGTTCTCTGTCTGTGGGAAGACCTCCGACAGCAAATCCAAACTGTCCCTGGAGGAATATCCCCACAGGATAGAACTGAGCGCCTCCACTGCCTTTTCTCGCTTGCGGTAATAGGTCGTGCGGCCGATATCCCGGATGTAGGGCTGGAGCAGTTCGATGATGGCGTTGATATTTTCAACCTGCTGGGGGGAGAGGAAGGTGTAGTACAAGATCCAGTAGTACGCCTCGCCGCTCTTGTGCTTCGTCCGCAGCAGTTCCGCCGCACTGTCCACCAGCGCCAACATCTTCCGGCTCCGCTCGATGCAGCGAGCGTGATTCTCAATCTGCGTCCCACTCAAATCGGCGCCAGCCATGTAGACGGACTCCAGAAAGTCATCCACGCTGCTGCCATACTCGCACTCAAATTCTTTTTTCAGCTGCTGGACGGAAAGCTCCATGCTCCAGACTACATCCCGGTATTTCTTCAGCAGCCGCCATGTATCATGGTAGCGGGGATCCTGCTCCACGCTCTTTTGTAACTTCTTATATGCCATTTTTGACCCTCCTGTCCTCATAATAATCATTCCACGAGCAGCTATTAAACGCCGCTTTGATGTTGACCCAACGGGCAAACCGTCGTTGCTCCTCTGTTGGCTCCCCGCCGTCATAGTCCCGGTACGGCTGGGCAAAAGGCGTTATCCCCATGCCTCGCAGGGCCTCCACCCGCCGATGGGCATCCGCTACATCCTGTACCAGCACATAAGCCCATAGCCGGGATTTCGCAACTCCAGCCTCTCTGAGATATGCCGCCGCCTGCTCCACTACAGGGAGCATGGCGTTGGTATCGCAAGACATACGCACAAAACGGATCCAGCGGAGTCTTGCCAACAGCTTGGCCGTCTCCGGCGTAATCAGCCGGGCGTCCAGCCCCTGATTGAAGTCCACCCAGATTTTCTGACCACCCATACGGTCTATCTGCTCCAGCCCAAAATCGGACGCCAGCACATTGTTGTCCAGAAAGACGATTTCCCGGCTGTCCGGACGTTTGACCTGCTCCCAGGTAGCCGCCGGATGGATATTTCCCTCCTTGCGGGGAACTACGCACCAAGGACAGTTACGAATACATCCACGGGTCAGGAAGCCGATGGCCTTCGTGTAATCCGGGTAAATACTGTAATCCGGGAAGGCGGTCTCCACCTCTGGGGGCAGGGAGCGGTAGTCCTTGTAGCCCGTCCCTCCGGTGATAATCTCACTGGCGTCGATTGCGGTAGCAAAGTCCGGCGTGAATGTGAACACCTTGGACAGATACACCCGGTCGTAGTGTTCAAAGCCGCTCCACCACTCCACGGTATCCCCCTGTGCCTTGTGCCAGGCGGATAACCGCATGAGGGCCAGGTTTGGGAACCCATGCCCGTCAACCTCGATTAACCCGATCTTCACGGCATCACCTCCTGGGCCATGTCGTGGGCAACCTGGGATGCGTAATACTGGCCGATGGTGACAGGCGCATTGTAGAGTGCCGACAGCGTATAAGCGCGGATATTCCCGACCTGTGTGGTGTTGTTTCGCAGGCACTCCATCACATACTCGATGTGCATCTTGTCCAGCTTCAGGAGCCGGCTGCGAACCACATTGGTCGGCACATCCTCCTGATTGACCCGGATGGTTTCCCGCCCACTGCAACAGGTCTCCACCATCAGTTCCACATAGCAGTCGATCAGATCTTGCTCATAGGGGTTCTCCTGGAGCAGCAGGTCATAGGAGATATTTTCACAGATCAACTCCCTGTATGCAGCTATCTGATCCATCCTATCCCGTCGTGGCTGTGTGCGCCGAGGGTGCGGTGGGGGCGTGGGGGCTGGGGGATAGATAGAAGATTCAGTATCACTTAATTCAGTATCATTCTTATCAGTCTTATTAGGGTCGGGTTCTGCGAAGTCTTGACCTCGCCGTTGCCGAAATCTTGACTTCGGAATTTCAGAAGTCAAGGCTTCTACATCCTCCCGAAGTCCAGACTTCGGAATTTCAGAAGTCTGGGCAGACGGCGCAGACGGGGGGATTGGGAGCTGCTGCTCAGGTTCCGGCGGCAGGGTGAAGTTCATAACATAGATCCGAGTCGGTTTCCCCTGACCCTGCTTGCGGCGCTCAATCAGCCCGATCCCGTTGGGCTTGTCCAACTCCTTAAAGAGCCGGATAACCTTATCCTTGCCGTTGCCCAGCATCTCAACGGCATCCTCCAGTGTGAAGTAGATGTAGACTTTTCCGTCCTTGTCCAGCCAGCCGTTACGGACGGATAACCCCATGCGATCCAGCATCAACCCATACAACACCTTGGCTTCCATGGAGACGCTCTTGAATCGCCGGTCTGTGAACAAGGTCTTGGGAATCCGATAGAAACTGTACTGCTCGGCCTCATTGCCGTAAAAGTAATCCAGTTCCAGTGACATGGTTGACCTCTCCTTTTTACCCCAAAACGAAAAAAGCCCCCTGACGGATATTTTTTATCCGTCAGGGGGCTGCGCTTTGAGAAAATGGATATAATAAAGAGCCCCCCGAAAACTGACATCAATCGTCAATTTTCGGGGGTAAATGGTTTTCTGAAGTGCCATGCTATGTATGTCCGGCGAAAACCCAACCGGCGGCGGGATATGAGTGCTTTCGACTGTCACCTCCTGTCATATTAAAGCTGTCATAGGTGGACTAAATCAGCGCAACCGCTTGTGGTACAAGGGCTTGCTGGTTTAGTCCTATTATGTCACAGTCGTTCCGTAACATCCGATAGATCACGGCCTGGGTGATCGGCTTCCCGCGCTGGCCAGTGACGCCGTGCTTTCGGAAGAGCTCGACCAGCTCCTTCGTCTGGGCCCCGGCGTTGTGCATCCGGAAGGCTTCCCGGACAACGGCAGCCTTCTCCTCGTCGACGATGATGTGCTTCTCGTCGTCCACCGTGTAGCCGATCGGCAGCGGCGCCCCACAATACTGTCCCTTTTTCGCGGTCTCCCTCATGCCCCTGACGATCTTCTGCCGGAGGTCTGCGGAGTAATACTCAGCCAGGCCTTCCAGAACGCTCTCCAGGATGATCCCCTCCGGCCCCTCCGGGACAGACTCCTCAGCAT
>CAJTVO010000015.1 GCA_910579485.1 uncultured Oscillospiraceae bacterium
GACGAGAAAAATCCTCGTCCATCCGGCATCCCCCGGTTATGAATACAGGTTCTAAGGAAAGACAGCGGGAGCTTTAACGCGCTCCCGCTGTCTTTCGCGTTCTATATGCTGCTGCTATAGACGGTTTTGTTTACTTGATGCTGCCGTAGTCGTTGACCGTGATGGACACGGAAGGGATGGCGGTGGTATCGTTGGAGATGGAGATATTGCCGCCGTGGATGTCCTTCACCAGTGCCAAATAGTCATCCTCGGTGAAGCCGTCAGCCCACTGGGTGGTAGCCCGGGGCAGCTGGACGTAGTTCTCACCGGGATCGTCGGAGACCATGCCCAGGTTGTCGATCTTGCCGACGTAATCGCTCCACTTGCCGTCCTTGATGGCGGTGAGGATCATGTTGACGGTGGCGTCCAGACCCTTCATGGCGGAGGTGACGGTCATCTTCTCGCCGTAGGTGTCGATCTTGGAGGACTGGTCGGAGTCCACGCCGATGACCTTGCCGCCCACCTTGGCAGCGGCCTCGGCGGCGGAGGTGTAGATGCCGCCGCCGCAGGCGAAGACGACCTCTACATCACGGGAGGAGTACCAGGTATCCATGGCGGCGGTGATGTCGGCGTCACCGTAGAACTGACCGCCGTAGACGTACTCCACGGTAACATCGCCGGTGCAGCCCAGCTCGGCGGCAGCCTTGTCGGCGCCCTGGACGTAGCCGTAGCCGAAGCGCATGACGGCGGGCACGCTCATGCCGCCCAGGAAGCCCAGGTGACGGTAGCCCAGCTTGACGGCGGCGTAGCCGGCCATGAAGCCGGAGATCTCTTCCTGATAAGTAGCGCAGTAGGTGTTGGTGGTGTTGTAGTAGTCGCCCACGTTGTAGTCGGCGGGGTTATAGGTGTAGCCCTCGCCCACGCCCTTCTCGCACAGGTCGCCCTCGCCCACGTCCAGGCCGATGAACTTCACATCGGGGTAGGTGTTGGTCTGGGCCACCAGGGAGGCGGCGAACATGTAGCCGGGCAGCAGGATGACGTTGGCGCCCGCGGCAACGGCCTGGTCGATGGCGGCGTTGCGGGCCTCGTCGGTGTCCTTCTCGGGCTTGTAGTAGTTGAAGGTGACGCCGTTGGCCTCGCTCCACTTCTTGGCGGTCTCGTAGGTGGTCTGGTTGAAGCTCTGGTCGGTGATGTCGCCGGAGTCGGTGACCATGGCGACGTTCATGTCCCCGCTGGAGCCCTTGCCGTCACCGCCGCCGCCGCCGCCGCAGGCGGCGAGGGACAGGACCATCAGGCTTGCGAGGATGGCTGCAATGAGTTTCTTCATTTGATGTTCCTCCTAGATAAAAGTAGAAATTTCTATTTTCCGGGCCGGAAAAGCATCGGTTCTGGGAGCATGTCCCGCCGTTTCCGCCGGTACCGGCGGCGATCCGTCTGGCGGCTGCTTTGTGACAAGCGCTTCTCTGCATACCCTCCGCTTCTGCTGGGCCGGATGAATGGTGAAATTATACCATATGTTGCTTCAATAGTATAGGACAAATGTCTCTTTTTTCTCGAGGTTTTTTGCTTTCGTAGCAAATGAACAATTTTTGAGCCGGTTTTTTGTGGGTTATGACCAAGACGCGCCTTTCGTATTTGCCCCGCCCTTGCGTCCCGTCCTCAAATTTGCTATAATGTACTCAAACGAAGCAAGGAGGGCGCGGGCATGGCGGTTCAGCGCAGGGCGGCGGGAGGCGGCGGGCTCACAAAATTGAAGGAGGCCCTGGCCGCGGGAGACCTGGGGACGGCGTATATCTTCCACGGCGAGGAGAGCTATCTGCGGGAGTTCTACCTGTCGGAGATGAAAAAACAGCTGGTGGCCGGGTTTGAGAGCTTCAACTACCACCGCATGGAGGGCAAGGGGCTGACGGTGCAGGTCTTGACGGAGACGGTGGAGGCCCTGCCCATGATGGCCCAGCGGACCATGGTGCAGGTGGTGGACTGGGACCTCTACAAGCTGGGGGAGGAGCAGCGTACCGCCCTTACCGCCCTGCTGGAGGACTTCCCGCCTTACTGCTGCCTGGTGATCGTCTACGACCAGATCGAGTACAAGCCCAACAAGACCTATAAAAAGCTGTACGCCGCCCTGGACAAGCACGTCCAGGCGGTGAAATTCGAGGAGCAGAGCCAGAACGAGATTTTGAAATGGGTCTCCAAGCGCTTCAAGGCTGCGGGCCATACTATTGATGCTCCTACGGCGGAGCATCTGCTGTTCACCTGCGGCAGTCTGATGAACGGACTGATCCCGGAGATCGGGAAGATCGCCGCCTACGCCAAGGGGGAGCGGGTCACCAAGGCGGACATCGACGCGGTGGCCGCCCCGGTGCTGGAGGCCCAGGTCTTCGAGATGACGGGGGCGGTGTCCAAGGGCAGCTTTGACCGCGCGGCGGAGGTGCTGGGGACCCTGCTGAAGCTTCAGGAGGAGCCCATCATGCTGCTGGCGCTCATCGGAAAGGAGCTGCGCAAGCTCCACACCGCCCGTATCGCGCTGGATACCGGGCGGGACAAGTTCTGGCTGATGGAGCGATGGAACATGCGCTCGGACTACCCCGCGCGCCTGCTGCTGGACAACGCGAAGAAGGTCAGCAGGGAGTGGTGCGCCAATGGCGTGAAGCGGTGCTATGAGGTGGACCTGCGGATGAAGAGCGTAAACGGCGTGGACGGCGCGGCGGAATTGAAGTTCCTGCTCATGGAGCTGGCCCAGGGGGCGGCGAAATGAGGCGGGTGCGCGAGGTCGTCGTCGTAGAGGGCCGGTACGACAAGAACGCCCTCAAACAGGCGGTGGACGCCGTGGTGGTGGAGACCGGCGGCTTCGGTGTATTCAATGACAAGGAGCGGCTGGCGCTGCTGCGCCGTCTGGCGGAGGAGCGGGGGCTGATCCTGCTCACCGACAGCGACGGGGCAGGGTTCGTCATTCGGAATTTCCTGAAGGGGGCGATCCCGAAGGAGCGCTTGAAGCAGGCTTATATCCCGGACGTCTACGGCAAGGAGCGGCGGAAGTCCGCGCCCGGAAAAGAGGGCAAGCTGGGCGTGGAGGGGATGCCGCCGGAGGTCCTGGTGCAGGCGCTGGAACGGGCGGGGGCTACTTTCGAGGACGGCGGCGGTGCTGAGCCGGGAGCGGCTATCACCAAGGGGGACCTTTACGAGCTGGGACTCAGCGGCGGTCCGGACAGCGGGACCCGCCGCGCCGCCCTGCTGAAAAAGCTGGGACTGCCGGAGCGCATGACCGCCAACGCCCTGCTGGAGGCGCTGAATATCCTGTATTCCAGGGAGGAATTTTTGGAGGCGGCGGTAGGTTTCGGGATGGAAAAATGAAGCCCGTGCTTGACAAATCAAGTACGGGCGGGTATAATAAAAGTAACTTTTAGGGGCGCTGCGATAAGCGGTCGGCTCTGGCTGCTAAGTTAGTTTATGTCTAAGCAAAGACAACCGTCACCGTGCCGGGTGGCGGTTGTCCCGTTTTATCGGAAAATTTCTTATGCGCTTTTTACTGGAGGACATATGACCTGTTTACAAGATATTGCGCCGCTGTTCGCGGGGTGGGAGGAGACTATGGTCTGGTCCTGCCTCCAGGGCGTTATGGGGCGGGCGGAGGCTAACGCGGATGGCTCCGCCGCCATGATCGTCAACCGGGACTTCGTTTTTCTGGCCGGTAAGCCGGACCCGGCGCTGCTGGCGAAAGCGTCCGGGCCGATCCTGGTCCCCCGGACGGAGGACTGGAACGGGCCGATAGAGGCCGTCTTCGGAAAGAGGGCGGTAAAGGAGAGCCGGTACGCTATTAAAAAGGAGCCGGACGTCTTTGACAGGGAGCATCTGGAGCGCCTTGCCGCTGCGCTGCCGGAAGGGTATACGCTGCGGATGATCGGCGAGGATCTGGTGCCCGGGCTGCTGGGGGAGGGGTGGTCTAAAGATTTCTGCTCCGCCTTCGACAGTCCGGAGGACTGCTGCCATCGGGGCGTGGGCGTCGTGGCGATGTATGAAGGCGTCCCTGTGGCGGGGGCGGGGTCCTACAGCGTGTATCGCGGGGGGATCGAGGTGGAGATCGACACCCGGAAGGATCACCGGCGGCGGGGACTGGCGGCCGCCTGCGGGGCGCGGCTGATCCTGGAGTGCTTGGACCGGGGGCTGTATCCCAGCTGGGACGCTATCGACCTGAGAAGCGTGGCTCTGGCGGAGAAGCTGGGGTATCATCGCGGGGAGGAATATACGACTTATTGGCTGGAACGATAGAAAACACGCAGGCTTGTGCTTCAAGCCTGCGTGTTTTCTTGTGCCTGGAGCGCGGAGGCGTCCTCTGAAGGGAGGAGCTTGATCTCCGGTTCCGGCGCGCTTATGCACATCTCCTCGCACCGGCGCTGGGCATCGGTCAAAATGTTGATCGCTTTTTCTGTTTCACGGAACAGGGTCAGATACATTTCTTTCCAATCAGGCATATTTACCACCTCATTGTAATTATATACCAATAAGTTGGGAAATACAAGATAAAATTCTAATGTATTATAAACTTAAAATTTATATTAGAATAGCCTCAAGAGGTGATGGGGATGCCGTTTGTACCAAAGAAAACAAAGCAAAAGGTAGAGGCTGGCTATAAAACGATATATTTGCGTCAAAGCGTGATAGATGAAGTGGAGCAAATTGCAAAAGACAATTCGACCAGCTTTAATAATGTGGTGGTAAGTATGATCGAGCGCTGTTTAGAAGAGGACAGGGGAGAGGAGCAGTAGCCGCCGACTTGCAAAATCACCAAAAACTCCTGTTAAACTTTTATCAATATGCCTATTGCGTACAACGCGCGGATGTGGTATGATAACAGTGTCAAAAGGGAGTAGTTCTTAGGCAACGCGAGCCGGGTGCAAGCGCCGCCTGAGCGCGCACCGTCAGGACGGTACCGTTCGGTACCCGGGAAGCGCGGAAGTCTCCAGCTGGGACTTTAATCGAGACTTTTGCCGCAAGGCAGGGGTCTCGTTTTTTCGTACCCGGGTGCGGAAAACGGCTCCCTTCTGACAAAGAGACGGAAGAAGCAAACTGGGATATTGACATGTAAGGAGGAGAAAAACATGCCTGATCTGAAATTCATCCTGCCCGCCGCCATCGCGCTGCTGGTCCTGCTGCTGTTCTTTATGGGTTACCTGAAAGCGCCGCCGGATACCGCGTACATCATCTCCGGCCTGGGCCGCAAGCGCATCCTCATCGGCAAGGCCGGGTGGCGGGTGCCCTTCTTCGAGCGGGTGGATAAGCTCTCCCTGCGCATCATGCAGGTGGACGTGAAGACCAGCGAGGCGGTGCCCACCAACGAGTTCATCAACGTCTCCGTGGACGGCGTGGCCAACGTGAAGATCAGCTCCGACCCGGAGCTGCTCAAGCTGGCGGCCGAGGCCCTGCTGGGCAAGCGCCCCGAGGAGCTGGTGAGCCTGGTGACCCAGGTCCTGGAGGGCAACATGCGGGAGATCGTGGGCTCCGTAGGGCTCAAGGAAATGGTCCAGGACCGGCAGGGCGTGGCCCGGAAGATCACCGAGAACGTGGTCCCCGACATGCGCAAGCTGGGGCTTGAAGTGGTGAACTTCAACATCCAGAACTTCAAGGACGGGGCCGGGACCATCGAGAACATGGGCATCGACAACGTGGAGCAGATCCGCAAGAACGCCCAGATCGCCAAGGCCAACGCCCAGCGGGACATCGCCATCGCCACCTCCCAGGCCCAGCAGGAGGCCAACGCCATCAAGGTCCAGTCGGAGAAGATGATCGCCGAGCAGGACGCCGCCCTCGCCATCCAGCAGGCCGAGATGAAGGTCAAGGCCGACACCAAGAAGGCCGAGGCCGACGCGGCCTACTCCATCCAGCAGGAGACCCAGCGCAAGACCATCGAGGTCACCCGGGTCAGCGCCGACATCGCCCGGAAGGAGAAGGAGGCGGAGCTGGCGGACCGGGAGATCGCCATCCAGGAGCGCCGCCTGGACGCCGAGGTCCGCAAGCAGGCGGACGCCATGAAGTACAAGGCCGAGAAGGAGGCCGAGGCCGAGCTGGTCCGCCGCCAGCGGGACGCCGACGCCAGGGCCTACGAGGTCATCAAGGAGGCGGAGGCCCGCAAGGCGGAGGCGGAGGCCCTGCGCTTCGCCATGGAGCAGGAGGCCGAGGGCATCCGGGCCAAGGGCCTGGCGGAAGCCGAGGCTATCGAGAAGAAGGCGGAGGCCCAGAAGAAGATGGGCGAGGCCTCCGTGCTGGAAATGTACCTGGACGCCCTGCCCGAGGTGGTCAAGAACGCCGCCGCGCCTCTGGCCCAGACGGACCGGATCGTCATGTACGGCGACGGCAACTCCACCAAGCTGGTCAAGGACGTCATGTCCTCCGCCAGCCAGGTCATGGACGGCGTGAGGGAGTCCACGGGACTGGACCTCACCGCCCTGCTGGCCGGAGTGGTGGGCGGCAAAATGGCCGCCAGCCAGCCCGTGACCCTGGAGGTCAAGACCGGCGGGGCCTCCGAGGCCAAGGCGGCCTCCAAGCCGGAGGAGGCGCCGGAGAGCGAAGTGTAAGGGAATCCTTGAAGGGGGCTCGGGCGCGGATGCGTCCGGGCCCCTTTTCTGCCGCCCTGCGGTGGGGTGTCCGCTATGGGACGACATGATCCGACAAATTGGTTTCGATTTCATACTACAACCGATACATTCGCAACTTGCTTCCTTTCCGGATATATGATAGCATCAGCACGGCATGGGGCGGACGGGAAAATATCCCGCCCCGCCCAAGAACGATTGGCAGAAGGAGGTCGTTAATTACCAGCGCGGTCCCCCGTATCACCAGCAAAAAGGAAAGAATTATGATTTGGAAAGGAGCCCCTGAGATGAAAAAGCTTTTCACCAAGACATTGACGCTGCTCCTGGCAGCGGCAATGCTGGCCGGTCTGTGCGGATGCAATTCCGGCAGTCCCGACGCCGCACCCGATACCACTCCCGATCCCGCCGTCAGCGACGGCGCGGACAACCCGGCTCCCGAGGCCCCCGCGCCCGAGCCGGAGAAGCCCGCGATGTCCGTGACGGAGGAGAACACCTACAGCAAGCCCCTGCCCAATCTTCCCGAGGTCCCCTACTGGTTCCCTGCCGACCTGCTGAGCTGGGACCCCGCCCAGGACGCCGACGCGGCCTATAACGTCAGCGCCGTCCCCCTGGCCCAGCGCGTGGCCAAGGATCAGCTTACCCCCGCCAACGCCACCCAGAACAAGGACATGAACGTGGTGGCCATCTCCATCATGAACGCCAGCACCAGCGGGAACGCGCCTCACGGCCTGAACACCCCCAACGCCAACGTGTTCTCCTACTGGCAGTACATCGATAAGCTGGTGTACTGGGGCGGCTCCTCCGGCGAGGGCCTGATCGTCGCCCCCAGCGCCGACGTCATCGACGCCGCCCACCGCAACGGCGTGCCGGTCCTGGGCACCGTGTTCTTCCCCCAGGCGGGCCACGGCGGCAAGATCGAGTGGCTCAACGACTTCCTGCAGAAGGACGCCGGCGGCAATTTCCCCATCATCGCCAAGCTCATCGAGGCCGCAGAGTACTTCGGCTTTGACGGCTGGTTCATCAACCAGGAGACCGAGGGCGGCGAGAGCGATCCCAACGGCCTGCTGACCGCGGAGCATGCCGCCCTCATGCAGGAGTTCATCAAGGCCTTCAAGGCCGCTGCCGGCGACAGTCTGGAGATCATGTGGTACGATTCCATGACCGAGGCCGGTGAGATGGATTGGCAGAACGCCCTGACTGATAAGAATAAGGCATTCCTCGTCGATGGAGAGAAAAACGCTGTCGCCGACAGCATGTTCCTCAACTTCTGGTGGACGCTGGAGAAGTATTCCGACGAGGTTTTGGAGATGATGACCCCCGAGCAGCTGGAGTACTATCAGAAGCGCATGAACGCGCTCTATGACGAGCCTCTGCTGAAGAGCTCCAGAGACATGGCGGAGGATCTGGGCATCGATCCCTACGCCCTGTATGCCGGTATCGACGTCCAGGCCCGGGGCATCAACACCCCCGCCGACTGGAGCCTGTTCGCCCCCGGAAACCAGCCCTATACCTCTCTGGGCCTCTACTGCCCCAGCTGGACCTACTTCACCGCCGAGGACTTCTTCACCGACTATCAGGAGAAGGAGAGCACCCTGTGGGTCAACTCCAAGGGCGATCCCTTCGTGGCCGTTGATTACAAGAATGAGATGGAGTGGCGCGGCATTTCCACCTATGCCATCGAGCAGACCGTGGTCAACCAGGTCCCCTTCGTCACCAACTTCAGCATGGGCCACGGCTATAACTTCTTCATCGACGGCGTGAAGGTCTCCCAGAAGGACTGGAACAACCGCAGTATGCAGGACGTTATGCCCACCTACCGCTGGCACGTGGAGCAGGAGGGCGGCAACACCCTGAGGGCGACTGTCGATTACTCCGACGCCTACTACGGCGGGACCAGCGTGGGGTTGAACGGTAAGGCCTTCAAGGATCAGTCCTCCACCGTCACCCTCTACAGCGCCCAGCTGCCCATGACCGGCGATCTGTCCTTCACCGTCAAGGCCAAGGCTGCGGTGGAGACCGCCCTCGACCTGGTGGTCACCCTGTCCGACGGCTCCACCGAGACCATCACCGGCGATAAGAAGGTCGGCTCCGACTGGACCAGCGTCTCCTTCGACGTCTCCGGCCTGGACGGCAAGACCGTCACCACCATCGGCTTCAAGCTCGCCGCCGCCGAGGATGTTATGGCCCTGAAGTTCATCCTGGGCCAGATCGCCATCACCAAGCCCGGCGAGGCCGCCAACCTGTCCGCTTCCGGCCTGAAGGTGGACAGCACCAGCTTTGACGACGACGACTGCATGTATACCGGCGTCCGCCTGAGCTGGACCGGCTCCGCCGATCACTACGAGATCTACCGGGTGAACCAGGACGGCAGCTACTCCTTCCTGATCGCCACGCCCGGCACCAACTACTACATCAACGGCCTGGAGCGCAACGACGACACCAACAAGACCAACTTCGTGGCGGTCCCCGTGAGCGTCACCGGCGAGCGGGGCGAGGCTTCCAACACCGCCACCATGGACTGGCCTGACAACAGCCTGCCCAAGGCGGACTTCAAGGCTTCCGCCACGTTGGCGGCCCCCGGTCAGGAGATCGCCTTCGAGAGCCTGTGCTCCGCCAACACCGAGACCCTGGCGTGGGAGTTCCCCGGCGCTTCCGTTGAGACCAGCTCCGACGCCGCTCCCAAGGTGAGCTACGCCGCCGAGGGCACCTACACCGTGAAGGTCACCGCCAAGAACGCCTCCGGCGAGGCCGTGGCAGAGAAGACGGATCTGATCACCATCTCTTCCAAGGTCGCGGACCAGCTGGTCCTGCTCAGCCAGGGCAAGGATACCGAGGCTACCGCCTACGTCAACGACAACGAGGCGCCTCCCTTCGCCGTGGACGGCGACGTCACCAAGAAGTGGTGCGCCACCGGCAACCCGCCCCACGCCCTGACCATCGATCTGGGCGACGTGAAGGCCATCAGCGAGGTCCACATCGCCCACGCCGAGGCCGGCGGAGAGGGCAGCTCCATGAACACCAAGGCCTACACCATCCTGGTCAGCACCGACGGCGAGGAGTTCACCGAGGTGGTGAAGGTCACCAAGAACATGGCCGGCGAGACCGTGGATACCTTCCCGGTGGTCAACGCCCGCTATGTGAAGCTGTCCGTCGACAAGCCCACCCAGGGCTCCGACACCGCGGCCCGTATCTACGAGGTCGAGGTGTACGGCCTGGACGAGGCCCTGTAAGCAGCAGCAGTACGAAGCAGACCCGCGCGGCGGCCTCTGAAAAGGGGCCGCCGCGTTTTTGATCTGTCATAAATTTGTTTCCGAATCGTATACAAAAAGATGCAAGAATGATACACGGCCCTGTAAAATAATAGAAGGCCGGAGGGAACTTCCCAGCCCTCCGGCGCGTCTATACTATCATAAACAGGAAACCATGAGGGCCGGGGCGTTCCGGGCTCCCGGGGGAACGAAACAAGGAGGACTTACATAATGAGACGATCAAAAAAGAGGGCGGTGTGCCTGCTCCTGGCGGCGGTCATGCTGCTGGGCTTGCTGGCGGGATGCGGGAAGAAGGACAATACCCAGCAGCTTTCCGCTACCGTCTACGTGCCGAAGTACATCGATTTGAACCTGGATCTGGACTACATCAGCGGCGGCTGCTCCGACGGGGAGAATCTTTACCTCATCGGAGAGCGCACGGAGGAGACCAAGACGGAGGCTCCGGAGGGCGTTTCGTCCGACGAGGCCGAGAAGTACGGTTACACCACCTATCGGAACGTGTTTGACATCTACCGCGTCGCGCTGGACGGCAGCGGCACGGTGGAGAAGCTGCCGAACTATCAGGCGCCGAAGGTCCCCGACGGAAAGGACGGCAACTGCTCCGTGAGCGATATCGCCATCGCGGAGGACGGTTCCTTATGGGTGACAGAGATGCTTTACATCTGGGGAAATACCTCCGTGAATTATCCGGCGGTTGATGAGCCGGCGATCATCGGGTCGTCTGACGTCATGGTCCAGCCTGTCGCCCGTTCCGCGTCGGATACCGCGGAGGCGGAGGCCGAAGACGAGAGCGCCTCCGACGAAGACGCGGGCGATGTGGACGTGCCCGTGGAGGAGCCGGTGGAGGACGAATCCAGCGAGACCGTTCTCCGGCGGAAGCTGGACAAAGACGGCAGCGAGCTGGAGTGCATCGACATGTCCAAGCTCCAGGAGAAGATGCAGAGCGTCATCGGCGAGGACGAGTACCTGAACATGCAGGCCTTCGATACCGCCGGGAACCTCTATGTGGGCACCCAGACCAAGATCTATGCCCTGGACGATCAGATGGAGGTCCGCTTTGCGCTGGACGGGGAGGACATGTGGTACGACCTGATCCCCCTCGCCGGCGGCCTGATGGGGATGCAGAAGCGGGATTACGACGAGGCGACCGAGACCAGCAGCAACAAGCTGCTGACCATCGATCCCGAGAAGCAGGCGTGGGGCAAGGAGTACGTCATGCCCAACAACGCCTACAACATCTACCCCGGCGGCGGGGACTACCTGTTCTACTATCAGGTGAACGACGCGGTCTTCGGCTTCAAGGCCGACGAGTCCAAGGAGGGCGGCGGAGCGGGAGAGCGCCTCTTCTCCTGGGTCGAGGCGGACATCAGCAGCGACTCCGTCCGCAGCTTCTTCTTCCTGCCCGACGGCCGGGTGGCGGCCATCCTCCAGGAGTATGACAACGAGTACGAGAACATCACCATCAGCGCGGCCCTCCTGGCCCCCACCCCCCGGTCGGAGCTGCCGGAGAAGACCACGCTGGTCTACGCCAGCCTGTACCTCTCCTATGACGCGCGGAAGAAGATCATCGACTTCAACAAGAAGAGCGAGACCCACCGCATCGAGGTCAAGGACTACGCCGAGTTCGACACCGACGGCAGCGGCAAGGCCTCCCTCCAGAAGCTGAACACGGAGATCCTGGCGGGCAACGTGCCGGATATCCTGGACACCAGCAACCTGCCCCTGCGGCAGTACGGCTCCAAGGGCATCCTGGAGGACCTGTGGCCCTTCATCGACAAGGACCCGGACCTGGGCCGCGACAAGCTGATGACCCGCCCCCTGGAGGCCAACCAGCAGGACGGCAAGCTCTACGAGATCTTCAGCAATTTCACCATCCGCACAGTGGCGGGCCCCACGAAGATCGTGGGCGACCGCATGAGCTGGACCCTGGCGGACCTGCGGGAGGCGCTGTCCAAGATGCCCGAGGGCTGCGCCATCTTCGGCGAGTATGACACCAAGGCAAACATGCTGGATACCGTGGTGAGCCTGAACATGGACCAGTTCGTGGACTGGGAGACCGGCAAGTGCAATTTCGACAGCGATCAGTTCAAAGCCATGCTGGAGTTCTGCAACACCTTCCCCGCGGAGTTCAACTCTGAAAGCTACGACTATGAGTGGGAGGGAGAGGAAGCCCGCATCCTCAGCGGCAAGCAAATGCTGTCCCAGACCTATCTCAGCAACTTTGATTGGACCCTCCAGTCCCTGAACGCCCTGCACAACGGCGAGTACAGCTTCGTGGGCTATCCCCGGGAGGACGGCGGCTGCGGCAGCAGCTTCTCCTTCTACAGCGGCATCGCCATGACCTCCAGCTGCAAGGACAAGGACGGCGCCTGGTCCTTCATCCGCCAGGTGCTGCTGCCCGCGGAAGAGGAGAGGGCGGGGGCGAGGTATTATTACTCCGGCGGGAACTTCTCCGTCAATAAGGCCGATTTCGACAAGGCCATGGAGAACGCCCTGACGCCCCAGTACGAGACCGACGCCGACGGCAACAACATCCTGGACGAGGAGGGCAACCCCATCCCGGTGAACTACGGTTCCATCTGGGTGAACGACACCACGGAGATCAAGATGAAAGCTCCCACCCAGTCCGACGTGGACAAGGTCCTGGCCCTCTATGAGCAGGTGGATTCCATCTACCGCAGAGACGATAAGATCATGGAGTCCGTCCTGGAGGTGGCCAGCCAGTATTTCGCCGGCGACAAGCCCCTCAACGACGCGGCGTCCCTGATCCAGAACAAGGTGACCCTGTACGTCAACGAGAACCGCTGACGGGCGGGGAGGATAGAATGTTTTCCCCAAAAGAAAACAAAAGTGATGTGAGTACGATGCAAAAATGATACACGGGGCTGGTAAATTTGTGTCCAGAATCCATATGCAAGGAGGAACCGATCAATGGATCATCGGATCAAAAAGGGCCTGACGGCGCTGCTGGCCGCGTGTATGCTGCTCAGTCTGGCGGCCTGCGGCAAGGATCAGGACGAGGACGCGGAAAAGCTGTCCGGGACGGTGTTCGTGCCCGAGTTCATCGACATGGACCTGGGTAAGAACGGCGAGGTGCGGGGCGGCTGCACCGATGGAACGTACATCTATCTGCTGACCGCCAAGTATCCCGACTGGGAGGCGGGGGAGGAGGGCGACACCACCTACAGCATCCTCCGCCTCTCCGTGGACGGCGGGGAGCCGGAGCCGCTGGAGAACTTCAAGATGGATGCCGCTCCCGAGGGCTATGACCAGTCCTACGTCTACCTCAACGGCATCCGCGCCGGGGCGGACGGGTCCATTTGGGTGGAGGAGAGCCTGAGCGCCTACTCCTACGACCTGCCGGAGGACTTCGACCCGGAGACGGGCAATATTTGGGAATACGACATGCTGGACAGCATCGAAAAGAACTACCACATCCAGATGGATTCCACCGGCGCGGAGATCACCCGGGTAGACGTCAGCGGCCTGCAGGAGAAGGCGGGGATCGACTCCATGTATTCGGGGGGCACCCTCTTCGACCCCAAGGGGAACATTTACGTCAGCACGGACGGGAAGATCGTGGTGCTGGACTCCTCCCTGAACGTCCTGTTCTCCGTGGAGGACGAGAACTTCTGGGGCGGCGATCTGACCCTGCTGTCCGACGGCTCCGTGGGCACGACAACTACCGTGCAGGACGCTGTCAACAATACCTACACCCGCCAGCTGCGGACCATCGATACCGCCGCCAAGGACTGGGGCAAGTCCTATGATCTGCCCCAGGACGCCTACAACACCTATTCCGGGACCGGGGCGTACCTCTACTATTACATGAGGGGCGAGACCCTCTACGGACGGAAGGCCGAGGCGGAGGAGGGGGCGGAGGACGACAAGCTCCTGAACCTGCTGGACGCCGACATCTCCGCGGACCAGATCAGCTTCGTCACCTTCCTGGAGGACGGCAGGGCGGTCATCATGGCCGAGGCTTACGGCTCCGCCACCGGCCGGCAGGAGACCCTGGCGGTGCTGACCCCCACGCCCCGGTCGGAGCTGCCGGAGAAGACCACCCTCACCTACGCCACCATGTACCTGAGCCAGGACGAGCGCAACCGGATCGTGGACTTCAACCGCAGCGGCACGCCCTACCGCATCGAGGTGCGTGATTACTCCGAGTACAACACGGAGGAAGATTACCAGGCCGGAATCAAGAAGCTGAACACGGAGATCCTGGCCGGGAAGGCGCCGGACATCATCAACACCGCGTCCCTGCCCATCCGCCAGTACGGCGCAAAGGGCATCCTGGAGGACCTGTGGCCCTTCATCGAGAAGGATCAGGACATCGGCGGCCGGGAGGGCCTCATGGACCGGGTGTTCACCGCCGCCGAGCAGGACGGGAAGCTCTATCAGATCTTTGACGCGTTCAGCATCTCCACCGTGACGGGCTCTCCCAGCGTGGTGGGGGACCGCACCAGCTGGACCCTCCAGGATCTCCAGGACGCCCTGGCCAAGATGCCCGAGGGCTGCGCCGTCTTCAACGAGTACAACACCAAGAGCAACATACTGACGCTGGTGATGAGCATGAACCTGGACAGCTTCCTGAATTGGGACACGGGGGAGTGCCGCTTCGACAGCGAGGAATTCAAGGCCCTGCTGGCCTTCTGCGACAACTTCCCGCTGGAATACGACTGGGAGAGCAACCAGAGCGACGATTATGACGAGCCCACCCGCATTGCCGAGGGACGGCAGATGCTGGTGACGGAGCACATCAGCGACTTCAAGAGCATCCAGATGCAGAAGGCCATCTTTGGCGGCGATATCGCCTACATCGGCTTCCCCGTGGAGGACGGCGGCGTGGGCAGCAGCTTCAGCGTCTACAGCGGCCTGGCCATGTCCGCCTCCTGCGCGGACAAGGAGGGCGCGTGGACCTATATGCGCCAGCTGCTTCTGCCCCAGTACGCGGGGAACGAGAACGCCTCTCATTGGGGGGGCCACAACGGCTTCCCCTCCAACAAGGCGGACTTCCAGTGGATGGCGGAGCAGTCCATGATCCCGGACGGCTATAAGACCGATGAGGACGGCAACCAGATCCTGGACGAGGACGGGAACCCCATCGAGGAAAGCCACAGCACCTGGGGCATCGGCAACAACTTCACCATCAGCGTCTACGCCACCAAGCAGGAGGAGTACGACCAGATCATGGACCTCTATAACCAGGTGGACCGGATGAGCGGCTCGGATAACAACGTCTATGACATCGTGACCGAGGTGTCGGGCAGCTATTTCGCCGGGGACCGCTCCCTGGACGACGCGGCCAGCCTTATTCAGAACAAAGTGACTACATATGTCAATGAAAGTCGTTAAAGAAAAGAAAACCAAACAAAAGAAGACCGGCAAAGAGGGGACCGGGAAGGTCCGGCGGACGTGGAACCGGAGCAACGACAAGGTGCGCGACGTTCTGCACTCCGCCGCCTTCCTGAGCCCCAGCGTGACGGGCGTGGCGGTGTTTTTCATCCTGCCGTTCCTGGTGGTGGTGTATTACTCCGTCATCCGCTCCCCCATGAACCCGGAGTTCGTGTTGCTGGACAACTTCATTGCCGTCCTCAACAACTCCTCCTTCCGCACCGCCGCCAAGAACACCGCTATGTTTTCCGCCATAGCGGTGCCTCTGGCCGTGGTGCTGAGCTTGGTGCTGGCGCTGATGCTGGAGTGCCGCATCCCCTGCAAGAGCCTGCTGCGCACCTTCTTCCTCAGCCCCATGATGGTGCCTGTGGCGTCGGTGGTGCTGATCTGGCAGGTGGTGTTCCACTACCGGGGGACGCTGAACGTGATCCTCTCCGGCCTGGGCGTGGAGGCCATCGACTGGCTGAACAGCCCCTACTGCCTGCTGGTCATCGTGGTGCTGTTTCTGTGGAAGAACCTGGGGTACAACATGATCCTCTTCATGGCGGCGCTGAACAACATCCCCAAGGAGCTGCTGGAGGTGGCCGACGTGGAGGGCGCCTCCGCCGCCCACAAGTTCTTCAACATCAAGCTGCGCTATCTCTCGCCCACGGTGCTGTTCGTGGCGATCCTGTCCATCATCAACTCCTTCAAGGTCTTCCGGGAGATCTACCTGCTCACGGGGAACTATCCCTTTGACGGGCTGTATATGATGCAGCACTTCATGAACAACACCTTCAGCAACCTGGACTATCAGAAGATGTCCTCGGCGGCGGTGCTGATGGCCCTCGTCATGGTGGCCCTCATCGCCCTGCTGTTCAAGGTCGAGGACGTGTTCGGAAAGGATGTCGAGGGCTGACCATGAAAAAAAATCGCTATTTCGGGCGGTTCGCCCTGACGCTGCTGGCGGCTTTCTTCGCTCTGTGGTTCCTGATGCCCACGGTGCTGACCATCACCAACTCCTTCATGACCCAGAGCGAGATCAGCGCCAACTACGGCAAGGTCTTCGCCAACGTCTCCGGCAGCGACGGCAAGGCGTACATCGCCGACGAAGTCAACCTGAAGTTCATCCCGGACAAGGTGACGTTCCATCAGTACATCTCGGTGCTGATCCGCAGTCCGGATTATCTGCTGAAATTCTGGAACTCGGTGATCCTGGTGGTGCCCATCGTGCTGCTGCAGCTGGCGGTGGCCTCGGTGACCGCCTACGGCTTCACCCGATGGAGGGGCAAGGTCCGCTCCCTGCTCTTCTTCTTTTACGTCATCCTGATGCTGATGCCGACGCAGGTGACGCTGGTGCCCAACTATCTGGTCAGCGATTGGATCGGCATCCTGAACACCCGATGGGCGATCATCCTGCCGGGCGCCTTCGCCCCCTTCTCCGTGTTCCTGCTGACCAAATCCATGCGGCGCATCCCCGCCTCCCTTATCGAGGCGGCCAAGCTGGACGGCTCCAGCGAGTGGCAGATATTCAAGGACATCTGCCTGCCCCAGTGCCGCAGCGCGCTGTATTCCATCGCCATCCTGGTCTTTATCGACTACTGGAACATGGTGGAGCAGCCCATCATCCTGCTGCCCAACGCGGACCTGCAGCCTTTGAGCG
Source organism: uncultured Oscillospiraceae bacterium (assembly GCA_910579485.1). Classification (GTDB taxonomy): domain Bacteria; phylum Bacillota; class Clostridia; order Oscillospirales; family Oscillospiraceae; genus Pelethomonas. Next base: position 16,878 of record CAJTVO010000015.1, read on the forward strand.
TGTACCTTTCTACCATCAATACCAGCGAGGTAGGGCTGGCCTTCGCCATCGCCACCATCTACATGGTGCCCTCCCTGCTATTGTTCCTCCACGGCGAGGACTACCTGGTAGAGGGCATCGCCCACCAGGGCTCCGTCAAGGGGTAAGGGCGGCGCGCCCCGCGCCCCGCGCTATTTCCCGCAGAGACTTCCCACGAGGCCCCCACAACCAAGCGAAAGGACGATACATCTATGGAAGTGAAGGAAAAATCCAAAAAGAGGGAACTCATCAAGACCATCGCCATCGTGTTTCTGGCGGTGCTGCTGGTGCTGACCTTTTTCTCTCAGACGATCATGAACTATTCCCTCCCCGAGGTGGCTACCCAGATGGTGTCCTCCGGGACCATCAACGCGAAGATCCGCGGCAGCGGCACCCTGGCGGCCAACGAGAGCTACGACGTGAACCTCAAGCAGACCCGGGAGATTCGCTCCGTGTGCGTGAAGGAAGGCGATACCGTCGAAGAGGGGACGCTTCTGTTCGTCCTGGGCGACGTGGAGAGCGAGGAGCTCCGCGCGGCGCAGGAGGCCCTAGCCAACGCCAAGCTCTCCTATGAAAAGCGCCGCCTGGAGCTGCTCAAAAGCTATGAGTCCGACGACCAGAGCGTGAAGGCCCTCCGGGAGGACCTGGAGCGGGCCTACGCCCAGCGGGACGCCAATCAGGTGACGGACGAGGAGGTCACCTTCGCCAAGGGCGACCTGGCCGCCGCCAAGAGCGCCCTTGGCCAAACCCAGGCCCTTCTTAAGGAGCTGAACGCCGCCCAGTCGGACAGCGAGGAGTATGCCAACGCCAAGGCCAAGGTCACGGAACTGGAGGGCGAGGTCAAGACCCTCACCACCGCCATAGAGGGCTATGAGGAGCAGCTGGAAAAGCTGGATAATGGTGAGGACTTGACAGCGGAGCGCGCAGTGGAAGACGCTGAAAAGGCCCTGAAGCAGGCACGGACGACATGGGAAGGCGATTGGAGAGCATACAAAGCAACGATTATCGAGTTGATGCGCAGTGCCAAAAAAAATGATTCCTGGACATTCTCAGGCGATACATATATATTTGACAGCGCAGACCAGATTGCAATCGAGGGCTACCTCAAAGAGCTGGAATTAAAAGAAGACAAAGACATTGTAGCACCTGCAGTAGAAGGTGATGAAAAACCTATTGCAGAGACTAGCGGAGATACAAATATCACTAAAGATCCTTCAAAGCAGCGAGAAGCATACGATACGCTGATAAAAGATCAGAAAGATGTAGAGGCCAAGGAGCAGGCGTATGAGCGCGCGCGTAGGGATATGTCGGATGCCTCCGGCTCTGCCTCCCAGCAGCGCCGGGCCATCCGCGACAAGCTGGATGAGGCGGAGTCCGATTTGGCCTCCACCGAGCGGGAGCTGCGCGACGCCCGGCAGGAGCTGGACGCCGCCGCCGGCAGCAACGAGCAGCTGAAAAACCAGATCCGCACCTGGGAAGCCACCCAGCGCCAGCAGGAGGCCTCCATCACCGTCCTGGAGGAAAACCTCGCCGCCCTCCAGGAGAAGCAGACCGCCTACAAGTCCGCGGTGGAGACCGTCAACGCCAAGGAGCGGGAGCTGGAGACCGCCCTCTCCGGCAAGGACATCGACAAGCAGCTCAACAACCTGGACCTCCAGACCATGAGCCTGGAGATCCAGAAGCAGCAGGAGCTGGTGGATAAGTACACCAAGGACTCCGTGGGCGCGGAGATCAAATCTCCCGTCTCCGGCGTCGTCAGCGCCATCAACGTCTCCGCCGGTAAGGAGAACACGCCGGATCAGCCCATGGCGGTCATCGACGTGGTGGACCGGGGCTACATCCTCAAGATCTCCGTCACCAACGAGCAGGCCAAGCAGGTCCGGGTCGGCGATACCGCCGAGGTGACCAACTACTACTGGGGCAGCGAGGTCAACGCGGTGCTGGAGTCCATCACCTCCGATCCCTCCAGCGCGGGGCAGAAGAAGCTGCTGGTCTTCCGGGTCAGCGGCGACGTGGAGGCGGGACAGAACATCACCCTCTCCGTGGGCCAGCGCAGCGCGCCGATGGATACCATCGTGCCCAAGAGCGCCATCCGAGAGGACGCCAACGGCAAGTTCGTCCTGATCGTGACCAGTAAGAACACGCCCCTGGGCAACCGCTACACGGCCACCCGCGCCGAGGTCCAGGTCCTGGCGGAGGACGATACCAGCGTAGCCGTTTCCGGCCTGGCCAACAACGACTACGTGATCACGACCTCCAGCAAACCCCTGGACGCGGGCAGCCAGGTGCGGATGGTGGAGAACCCGTCATGAGGCACCTGAGAGAGCTGCCCCGGCGGATGCTGGCGGCGATCAGGGGCTTCGGATTCAAGCAGTGGTTCCTGCTGGTCCTCAACGTCGTGCTGGTCCTGGCGTCCATCGGGTGCGCCGTGGGGATGAACATGGTCGGCGGCGCGCTGACCTCCCTCACCGCCGCGGAGAGGTTCCGGGGAGGGGCGGAGTCCCGCTTCGCCCACGTGGCCTGCTATCTGCCGGTAGACGACGGCAAGTCGGAGGAGGACATCCTCTCCTTCCGCCGGACCCTGGAGGGCCGGATGATGGAGCAGTCCCTGGAGGCCGCCGAGGGCGGCAGGCTGTACCTGGACGCCTACCACGGCGTCCAGCCCGTCAGCATCAGCGCCGAGGGCGGCAGCGCCTCGGTGAAGGCCGTGGGCGTGGGGGGAGACTTCTTCTACTTCCACCCCCTGACGCTGCGGAGCGGCGCGTACATCGACAGCGAGGACCTGATGGACGATCTGGTGATCCTGGACGAGGAGATCGCGTGGCGCCTCTACGGCGGCACCAACCTGGCGGGGATGCCGGTGACCATCAACGGGGAACACTTCCTCATCGGCGGTGTGGTGGCCCGGGAGACGGATTTCGCCACGGAACGGGCCTACCCCGGGGACGGCGGCGTGTATATGTCCTTCTCCGCCATGAAGCGCCTCAACGAGGACGCGGCAATCACCGGCTATGAGATCGTCATGCCGGACCCCATCACCAGCTACGCCAAGGGCGTGGTGTCCGATACCTTCCCCATCGGGGCGGGAGATGTGGTGGAAAATTCCAGACGCTACAGCTTTAGCCACCTGTGGGAGGTGCTCCGGAGCTTCGGAGAGCGCTCCATGCGCTCCAACGGCGTGATCTATCCCTACTGGGAGAACGCCGCCCGTCTGACGGAGGACTACGCCGCGCTGCTGCTGCTCCTGTCGGCGCTGTTCGCGGTGTGCCCGGTGGTCTTTATCCTGGTGCTGTCGATCCGCGACATCCGCCGGGCCTACCGCTTCGCCAAGGTGAAGATCCCCGAGAAGGTGGACGCCGCCGTGGAGAAGCGCAAGGAGGAGCGTCTGGAGAAAGCCTATCAAAAGAAAGCGGGAGGGGAGTAGCCATGGCCGGTTTGAGCCTGCGCAACGTAAAGAAGATATATGACAACACGGTGGTAGCGGTCCAGGAGTTCAACCTGGAGATCGCCGACAAGGAATTTATCGTGCTGGTAGGGCCCTCCGGCTGCGGGAAGTCCACTACCTTGCGGATGGTGGCGGGTCTGGAGGACATCACCGAGGGCGAGATCTACATCGGGGGCCGGAAGGTCAACACCGTTCCGCCCAAGGACCGGGATATCGCCATGGTCTTCCAGAACTACGCCCTGTACCCCCATATGACCGTCTACGACAACATCGCCTACGGGCTGAAGCTTCGGAAATTCCCCAAGCGGGTCATCGACGAGAAGGTCCGCGAGGCGGCGGAGATATTGGATATCGCCGAGCTCTTGAAGCGGAAGCCCAAGGCCCTCTCCGGCGGCCAGCGCCAGCGCGTGGCCATCGGCCGGGCCATCGTCCGGGAGCCTCAGGTGTTCCTCATGGACGAACCCCTGTCCAACCTGGACGCCAAGCTGCGCAACCAGATGCGTTCCGAGATCCTGAAGCTGCGCCAGAAGGTGAACACTACCTTTATCTACGTCACCCACGACCAGACCGAGGCCATGACCCTGGGGGACCGGATCGTCATTATGAAGGATGGCTTCGTCCAGCAGGTGGGCACCCCTCAGGAGGTGTTCCACCATCCGGCGAACCTCTTCGTGGCGGGGTTCATCGGCACGCCTCAGATGAACATCTTCGACGCGCAGCTGACCCGGGAGGGGGAGCGCTACTTTGTGGAGCTGGGCGGCCTGCGTGTGGAGCTGTCCACGGAGAAGTGCGCCCGGCTGCTGGCCGGGGACGTGGACTCCCAGCCGGTAAAGCTGGGATTGCGTCCGGAGCATCTGACCCTCACGGAGGAGAACGACGCGGTCTACGCCGCCGTGGATGTGTCGGAGATGATGGGCAGCGCGGTTCATATCCATGTCAGTGCCTGCGGGCAGGATGTGGTTATCGTGGTCCCCCTCAGTGAGGAGGAGGAGACGGAGAACCTGCCCATAGGACTGCCGGTGCGCTTCACCTTCCGGGGCAGCGCGGCCCACGTTTTCGACGTGGAGACAGGGCACAACCTGGAGTATCCCCAGAAGGCCGAGCCGGAGGAGGAAGCGCCTCCCGCCGCGCCCGCGCCGGAGGACGCGCCTCCGGCGGACCAGCCTGCGGAGGAAGCGGCTGCGTCGGAGGAGGTTTCCGCTGGGGAAGCCTCCATTCCCGTGGAGCAGCCGGAGACGGAAATGCCTGTGCCAGCGGGGCCCGCTGACATTGGCGATCCCTTTGCGGAGGAATAGGCGACAGTATACGTCTATATGTGCGGCAGAAGGAAGGATGATTTGCATGAAAAAAACCTTAAGCATACTTCTCATTATGCTCCTGCTCACCGCCTGCGGGACCAAAGATGGTGGATCGCCGTCCCAGCCGGACAGCGATCCCGCCCCGCAGGCCAGCAGGGCGCTGCCGGAGCTGGAGGAGACGGACTGGGAGGCTCTCAGTACGGATGCTGCGGCCTTCGGCTTGAGCGGCGGCCCGGATGACCCGAATTTTGAGTATATCTTCAGCCATATGGACACGGTCCCGCTGGACCAGCTGGTTGTCTTTATACTGACAGCCGATGGCGCGTACAGCGAGGGGGCGACGGATGAACTCTATCACCGCTTTCTGGAGGCGCCCCATAAGGTGCTGGCTTACCTGGTTTTATTGGATGGTCAGATCACGGAACTGCCCGGCTGGGAGCCGATGCCGGCGGCGGAGATCGTCTGTCAATTCATCGCGACCACGGATGCCGTCATGTACGATGGCACAGAAGAATTTGCCCAGACGCTGTCGGCCTGCCGGGAGGCGTATCCCGAGGGTCCGGCGGCGGAGCTTCTGGATATTCTGGAGCGGGAACATGCTGATGCTCTGGAGAGATCTCGGGCAGAATCGTAAAGTATATCCCCCGCGCTGTGACGCAGAACGCACAGCGCGGGGGATATTTATCGCTGTATGCTACCCTACCAGCAGCCCCATGGCGTCCAGCAGGTCTTCCAGATCATCGCCGTCCAGCGTGTGTTCAATGCTGGCGGCGTGGTCCGGGATGTTGATCTTCGCGGAGACGATCCCCGGCTTTTCCGTCAGGGACTGCTCCAGCTCCGAGCCGCAGGCGGCGCAGTGATTTTTGGCGGTGCAGAAATCACAGTTGATGTAAGAAATTTTCAGTGTTTCTTCCATATGATTTTCTCATTAAAGTTCTTTTTGAGTCTTTTTCTTTCAAGAAAAAGACTGTATGCCTAAAAGTCCACACTGGGGAACAGTCCCGCATCCGTGTGGGGCAGGAAGCAGGCGGCGACAAATTCGTCCATGTATCCCGGCTCGTTGGACAGCTCCAGATAGGTCATGGAACGGCTCAGCTCGTCCACCTTTTCCTTGGCCTGGGTGCTGAGGAGCATGGCGTAGGCTCCCGTCTGGGAGGAGTTGCCGATGTAGTGGAAGTTCTCCAGGGGAATATCCGGGAACATGCCGATGGTGACGGCGTTCTTCATGTTGATGCCGCTGCCGATGCCTCCGGCCACGTAGACCCGCTCGATCACCGAGGCATCGAAGCCCAGGGAGTGCAGCATGGTTTGGGTGGCGGAGAAGATGGCTCCCTTGGCCCGGATGAAGTTCTCGATGTCCACCTCGTTGATGACCACGTCCTTGGCCCCTTCGCTGTCCTTCTTCCAGGCCAGCACGTAGGAGCCCATGCCGTGTTCGTCGTGGAGGATGCGCTCGCCTTCCCGGACAAATTTGCCCTTGCCGTTGATGATGCCGCAGCGGAACAGCTCGGCAATGACGTCGATGATGCCGCTGCCGCAGAGGCCCGCCGGGGCCGCGCCGCCTACTACCGTCATGGAGGGCTCCATGGTCTCCCTGTCGATGGTGCAGGCCTCGATGGCCCCGTCGGTGGCCCGCATCCCGCAGGAGATATCACCGCCCTCAAAGGCGGGACCGGCGGAACAGGCGCAGCTCATCAAAAACTCGTTGTTGCCGAAGACCAGCTCCCCGTTGGTGCCCAGGTCGATGAACAGGCTCATGGCAGGATCGTTCCAGATCATGGACACCAGCGCGCCGGCAGTGATATCCCCGCCCACGTAGCTGCCGATGTTGGGGGCCACGATCAGCTCCGCCAGGGGGTTCATCTTCAGGCCGATATCCCGGACGAACAGGTGGTCCGTGCGGAAAAAGCTGGGCACGAAGGGCTCCATCCGAATGGGGTCCGCGTGGAGCCCCAGCAGAAGATGGTTCATGGTGGTGTTGGCCGCCAGCACCATCCGGTAGACCCGCCGGGGGTCGATCCCCGCCTCACGGTACATGAAGGAGAGCATGGGAATGATGGACTCCTTGATGACCGCGTCCTGGAGGCGCTTGCGACCGCCGGGCTTGCCGGACTCGATGATGCGGTTGATGACGTCGGCTCCGTAGCGGATCTGCCCGTTGCCGCCGCTGGCCTTGGCCAGGATCTTCCCGCTCTCCAGATCCACCAGCACCCCTGCCAGGGAGGTGGTGCCCACGTCCAGCGCGAAGCCCGCCAGGGGCTCGGCGCTGTCCCCGGGGAGCACGTCCCGCATGAGGATGCGGCCGCCGTCCCGGCTCATGACGCACTTGACCTTGAAATTGCTCTCCCGCAGCACCTTGCTCAGGTTTTTCAGCACCGCGTAGGGCAGCATGATGTCGCGCTCGTCTACGCCGGTGGCGGCCTCCACCGCCCGGAGCAGCCGCTCGTTGTCGGGCATGGTGTCGTCCAGCGTGGGCTCGTCCAGCTCCAGGGACAGGAAGGCCAGGTCGCTGCCAAAGGCCACGCCCGCGTCCTCCAGCTGCCTGCGGAGGTCCTCAAAAATGGCGATCTCCTCCGGGGAGCTGAGGTCGGCCATCTTCATCCGGGAGCGGTAGGCGGAGGCGATGTCGGGTACCTCGATCTCCGCGTCGCCGGTGACGGTGGCCAGGCAGGCCAGCCGCCAGCCGGCGTCGTACTCCTCCTGGGTGATGTGGCGGTTGATGGGGGCGTCCAGGCTGCCGGAGGCCAGCCGGACCCGGCATTTGCCGCACACGCCGTTGCCGGAACAGGGAGCGTCGATGGCGACGTTAGCCTTCCGGGCCACATCCAGGAGCTTTTCGCCGGGGTTGGCGTCGATGGTCACCGGGGAACCGGTTTCGAAACGGAAGGTAATGGTAAACATAGAAATAACAGCCCTTTCTCAGGATTTCGACTCTGCTGGAACATATTATACCGGTCCGGCGGCGGATTGTCAAGGATTTAGCAATCCGCGCCTTCGGAAATACCCGGCGAAAAATTCTGCTTGACTTTGGTACGAAACCGTACTATAATAGGGCCAGCCGCAATCAGTACGATTTCGTACTGAACGAAGGAAACGGAGGACGCAGGATGGATCAGGAGCTTCACCAGCTGAACCGGCGGTTCGTCGCCGCCACCAGCGCCGCGGACGGCGCGTACTACCGCTGGGCGGTCCGATCCGGGGTCACGCCCCATACCCTGGATCTGCTCTACGCCCTGGACGACGGACGGCCCCACTCCCAGAAGCAGATCTGCGAGGAGTGGGCGATCCCCAAGACCACCATCAACACGGTGGTCCGATCCTGCCGGGAGGCGGGGTATATCACGCTGGAGACCATGCCGGACCAGCCCCGGCAGCGGCAGCTGTGCCTCACCCCGGCGGGAATGGCCTACGCCCGGGAGGCGCTGGCGGAGCTCTACGTTCTGGAAAATCAGGCCATGGCGGCGGCGGTGAAGAAGTACGGCCCGTCGTTCGTGGACGCCCTGGAGCTGTACTGCGCCTCCTTCCGGGAGGCCTTGGCGGCAAATCTGTCAGAGAAAGAGGAAAACGATTCCGTATGAGGATCCAATTGTCCGAGCACTTTACGTACGGGAAGCTCCTGCGCTTCACCTTCCCGTCCATTATCATGATGATCTTTACGTCCATCTACAGCGTGGTAGATGGGATATTCGTGTCCAACTTTGCCGGGAAGACCCCCTTCGCGGCCATCAACCTGATCATGCCCCTGCTGATCGTCACCGGCGCGCCGGGCTTCATGGTGGGCACCGGCGGTTCCGCCATCGTGGCGAAGACCATGGGCCAGGGGAAGCCCGAGCTGGCGAAGCGCTATTTCTCCTTCCTGGTCTGCGCCGCCGCCGTGGGCGGCGCGGCGGTGGGGTGGCTGGGCGCCGTTTTCGCCCGTCCCATCGCCTCCGCGCTGGGCGCAAAAGGGGAGATCCTGGAGTACTGCGTGGTCTACGCCCGGATCATCCTGGCGGCCAACCCGTTTTTTATCCTGCAAAACGTGTTCCAGAGCTTCTTCGTCACGGCGGAAAAGCCCAAGCTGGGACTCTATATCACAGTAGGGGCAGGCCTGACGAATATCGTGTTGGACGCCCTGCTGGTGGGGGTCCTCCACTGGGGCGTGGCGGGGGCGGCCATCGCCACCATCCTGAGCCAGGCGGTGGGCGGCCTGACGCCCATCGTCTACTTCCTCCGGGAGAACGACAGCCTCCTGCGTCTGATCCGTCCCCGCTTTGACGGCGGGGTCCTGTGGAGGACCTGCACCAACGGTTCCTCGGAGCTGATGAGCGACATCTCCGGTTCCATCGTGGCCATGCTCTACAACTTCCAGCTCCTGCGGCTGGCGGGGGAGGACGGCGTGGCGGCCTATGGGGCCATCATGTACGTCAACTTCATCTTCCTGGCCATCTTTATCGGCTACGCCATCGGTTCCGCCCCGGTGGTCAGCTATCACTACGGCGCGGGACACAGCGAGGAGCTCCACAGCCTGCTGGTCAAGAGCGCCGTGCTCACTGAAGGCGTGGGCATGGCTATGATGGTTCTGGCCTTCCTGGCTTCCGGCCCCCTGGCGAAAATATTTGTGGGTTATGACCGGGATCTCTATGAGCTGACCGTTCAGGGGTTCCACCTGTATGCAGTGTCCTATCTGCTGTGCGGGTGCAATATTTTCGGCTCCTCCTTCTTTACCGCGCTGAACAACGGGCTGGCCTCGGCGCTGATCTCCTTCCTCCGGACGATGGTCTTTCAGTGCGCCGCCGTCCTGATCCTGCCCGTCTTCCTGGAGGTGGACGGCATCTGGCTGGCTGTGACCGTTGCGGAGACCTTGACCCTGCTGGTGACGTTGGCGCTGTTGGCCAAGTACCGGAAAATTTACCGCTACTGAAGGGCAGAAGAGGGCGGGGACCGTCAGGTCCCCGCCCTCTTTGGGTGCAAATAAGAGATTTACCAGCCCTTGATGTAGTTGGGCAGATAATCCAGCGGATTTACGCGGACGCCGTTCTCAGTGATCTCGTAGTGCAGGTGCGCGCCCCGGCTGATGCCCGTGTTGCCGGTCACGCCGATGATCTGGCCCTGGGTAACGGTGTCGCCCTCCTTGACGGCGCGGCTGGACATGTGGGCGTACAGCGTGGTGTTCCCGGGGCCGTGGCTGATGACGACGTAGTTGCCGTAGGAGGAGGAGAGCTTGGAGGTGATGACCACGCCGGCCTTGGTGGCCAGGACGTTGGTAGTATACCCCACGCCGCCGATGTCCACCCCCTTGTGGTTGGTGGACGCGCCGGGGATGCCGGTGTTCCGACCGCCCATGGGGGAGGTGATCTTGCGGCTGGCGGTCTCCGGCCAGATGTAGCCGCCCTTAGTGGCGGTCATGTTCATCTGCTGGGCCAGCTCGTTGGACTTCTTCACGATCTCCGCCTGGATCTGTTCCCGCTCGGCGTTCAGCTCGTTGAGCTGCTCCTGATACTCGCCTACGTTTTCGTCGATCTCGGCCACCAGCGCCTCGGCCTCGGCGTACTGCTGGTCCAGGTCCTTCTTGTGGACCTCCAGCGCCGCCTTGGCCTCCTCGGACTGGGCCATGAGCCCCTCCTGCTCGGCGTGCTTGACCTTGATCTCTTCCTGGAGGGACCGCAGCTCGTCCAGAACGCCCTGGTCGTAGTTCATGACCTCCTGGATATCCGACAGGCGGCTGAGAAGATCGGAAAAGCTGTTGGCCTTGAACAGCACCGCCCAGTATGAGGAGGACCCCGCCTCCTCCATTACCCGGGCCCGCTCGCAGAAGACGGCGTACTGCGCCTCCTCCTGCTTCTCGGCCTCCTCCAGCTCATAGGCTGTTTGCGCCAGCATGGTCTCGAAGCCGGAGATCTGCTTCTCCGTGTTGCTGATCTGCTGCACCGTCAGGTCGATCTGCTGGTCCAGCAGGTTCTTGCGCTGGATCGCGCTGGTGCGCTGATCCTTCAATTCCGCCAGCCGGAGCTTGAGCTTGCTGCTCTCGCTGGCCAGCTCCTTGGATGTGTTTTTCAGGTCGTCGATCTGCTCCTGCGTCACCGCGTGGGCTACCGGGACCAGGGTCTCCTCGGGAACCAGCGCGAAGACCATGACCAGGGCCAGCACCAGGGATAAGATTTTTCGCGTTTGCTTCATGGATGTTTTACCTCCCACGCCTCCCGTTTTCCGGCGGCGCGATCGAAAAAATATGGGAAGGACGTCCGGGCGGACGGCCTTTTTTGGATTATAGCATATGCGGAAAGAAAAATCCACCGTTTTTTTGCCGCGGCTCGTAAGTACAAAAGGATTTCCCTGCGCCGGTACATGGTAATCTTGACGTTTCTTTCGGATTTTGTTAGAATATTCCACGGCAAGGATAAAAACACGTCCCGGTCGGTAGTCCGGGAGCAGCACCAATGCTGTCAGTAGCCTTCCTCCTTTGGTCGTCCGTTCCTTGCGTCAAAATAAAGGAGGAACATCGTTTATGGAAACTGCCAAAGCAAAGCTGACGGTCCTGTTTGACCCGCCGTTCTGGATCGGACTGTTCGAACGGGAGAGGGCGGGGCGCTACGAGGCCTGCCGGGTGGTGTTCGGCGCGGAGCCGCGGGATATCGAGGTCTACGCCTGCATCCTGGACCGCTATGACCGGCTGGCGTTCTCGCCCGCGCTGGCCTTCGATCCGGAGACGGACCGGGCGGTCAGCCCCAAGCGCGCCCAGCGGGAAGCCCGCCGCCAGACCCGGCCGTCCGGTATCGGCACCAAGGCCCAGCAAGCCCTCCAGCTCCAGCGGGAGCAGGGGAGGGAGGCGCGCCGGGTCCTCTCCCGGGAGGCCCGGGACGCGGAACGGGACCGCCGCTTCCAGCTGCACCGGGAGAAGCAAAAGCGTAAGCACCGGGGCCGGTAGGCGTTTCCCGCAAAAGCGGAGGGCATATCGGGTGCCCTCCGTTTTTGTCCGGGATGGATATTTTCTCTGTTCCGGCTATATTTTTAAGACCACCAAGGAGGATCAAACATGCTCTACTTCCGAAACGACTACGGCGCGGGGGCCCATCCAGCGGTGCTGGAAGCCCTGTGCAGGACCAACATGGACCTGACCCCCGGCTACGGCACAGACAACTACACCCGGCAGGCGGAGGAGACCGTCCGCGCCCTCTGCGGCCAGCCGGACGCCGCCGTCCACTTTCTTATGGGCGGCACCCAGGTAAACAAGACGGCCATCGCCGCGTTCCTGCGGCCCTATGAGGCGGTCCTTGCCGCCGCCAGCGGACACATCTGCGTCCACGAGGCCGGGGCCGTGGAGCAGGACGGCCACGCGGTCCTCCGCCTGCCCGCCCCTGACGGGAAGCTGACGCCGGAGCTCCTGCGCTCCGCTATGGCGGGGCCGGTGAACGAGCATACCGTCGTCCCGCGGCTGGCCTATATCTCCAATACCACGGAGCTGGGCACGGTCTATACCCGCCCGGAGCTGCTGGCCCTGCGCCGGTGCTGCGACGAGCTGGGACTGTACCTGTACTGCGACGGCGCGCGGCTGGGCAGCGCCATGGACGCGGGCGGGACGGACTTCGCGGACTATGGCGCGTGCTGCCACGCCTTTACCATCGGCGGCACCAAGAACGGACTGCTTCTGGGGGAGGCGCTGGTGATCGTTGAGCCCGCCCTCCGGCCTGGCTTCCGCAACTGCATGAAGCAGCAGGGAGCCATGCTGGCCAAGGGACGGCTGCTGGGGGTGCAGTTCGAGGCCGTCCTCCGGGACGGGCTGTACCTGTCCCTGGCCGCACACGCCAACGCCCAGGCGAAGCGGCTCGCCGCCGGTCTGGAACGGCTGGGCGTCCCGCTGCTGGCCCCGGCGGTGAGCAATCAGGTATTCCCCATCCTGCCGGACGGCGCGGTGGAGGCGCTGGGACGGCGTGTGGAGTTCGAGGTGGAGCGCGGGATGGACGGAGGGCGCACCTGCATCCGCTTCGTCACCGCCTGGCACACCCCGCCGGAGGACGTGGACGCCCTGCTGGCGCTGATGGAGGAACTGCTGAAATAGGAGACCAGCCGCCGGACGGCCCCGTGGGGACACGGGGCCCTTTTGTTAAGAAAATTTTTCCGGCGGCGTGATAATCCCCCTTCCCCGGGTGTTATATAGACGAGGCCTCAGATCACCGCAAAGGAAGTGACACTATGACCGGCAGCCAGCTCTCCGAACTGTTCGCCCGGTATGGGGACGACGTATACCGCTTCGCCTACAGCTTCACCCGCCACGCCGCCGATGCGGAGGACGTGTGTCAGAGCGTATTCTGCCGTCTGGCGGAGGGGCGCACGGAGCTGGAGCCGGGGAAGGAAAAGGCGTGGCTGCTGGCCTGCGCCGCCAACGCCTGCAAAAACCGGTTCCGGTTTCTGAAAAGATGGCAGAGCCTGCCCCTGGAGGCGGCGGCGGACGTCCCCGGCGGGAACGGCGGGGATGTGCTGGAGGCCGTGCTGTCCCTTCCCGAGAAATACCGGGCCCCGGTGCATCTGTACTACTACGAGGGCTACAGCCAGGGGGAGATCGCGGACATCCTTGGCCTGCGGCTGACGGCAGTGCAGACCCGGATGCAGCGGGCCCGGGCCATGCTGAAGGAGGTACTGAGCGATGAGATCACACTATAAACAGGCCATGGACGAGCTGGCGCTCTCACCGGAGGCCAAGGGCCGTATACAGGACAAACTCGCCTATCCCCAGCGGCGCGTGAGGTTCCGGCCGGCGGCAGTCGCGGCGGCAGCGGCGGCGATCCTAGTGCTGGGAACGTCGGCGATGGCCAGCGGCGTCTTTTACCACGACGTCCCCGCCGCCATTGCGCAGAAACTGGAGCCGGTCCAGCTCAGCTGCACCAGCCAGGACATCACCATGACCGTCCAGTCCGCTACGGTGGAGAATGGCGTCTTTAGGGCCTACATCACCATGGAGGACGAACTGGACAGCGAACGGCTGGCCCAGGGAGTAGAGTTTTACGACTTCTACAAGATCAGCACGCCCTATCGTGCCAACGAGACTATCAGCGGCTATCAAGCGTTGGGCTATGACGAAGAGAGCGGCACCTATGGCTTTCTGATCCAGGTCCAGGCGAAGGACGAGGATGGGCGGAAGCTGGATCTTTCCAAAGACAAGCTTACCTTCTCCGTTCAGCAGCTGCTGCTGGAGCAGGAAGAGACCGAACCGGAGTTCACGCTGGACTGGGATGCTCTTCCCGATGAAGCGCCCGCTGTCAGAAAGTATATTTTCGGCCGCCATCTTGTGGAGGGCCGGGAGCTTCCTTTGGCCGAGGACGGCACGGCGCTGATCCTCCAGCCCGGCGTGCTGAATATACCGGCGGCGGACGGGGCCGTCATTACTGCCGCCGGGTTTCTGGATGGAGTGTTCCACTTGCAGCTCCATTTTGACAACGCGGGACCGGACGATCATGGCCAGTTGTTCCTGATCGGACCGGATGGGGAGAAGGTGGAAAACTGCGGGGCGATGTATACCCGGGAGGAAGACGGGAGCAAATATCTGGATACCCTCTACGATATCACCCGTGAGGAGCTGTCCAGCTGCACCCTCGCCGGGAAGTTCAAGATGGGCGGATACCTGCTGGAGGGGGACTGGAAGGTGACCTTCACCCTGACGGAGGAGCCGTAACGTTTACAAAATCCTGTTGATTTGCGGGGCCCTCCGTGGTATAGTTGGCACGATTATTATGCCACAACCAAGGAGGGCCCCGCTATGAATCTCACCACCGCCAGCCGCACCTTCCAGCTGCTGACCCGCATACTGGACGTCCGCACGCCCACCGAGCCCTTCCTGCCCACGGAGGCGGAAAAGCCCCCGATCCCTCCGGGAAACATCTCCCAGTCCTTCCCGAGGGTCACGCCGGAGAGTCAGGGGATATCCTCCCGGCACATCCAGTCCTTTCTGGAGGAGCTGGGCCGGGACCGGGAGCTGTACAGCCAGAGCGTCATGATCCTGCGCAGCGGGCGCGTCGTCTGCGAGGCGGCCTACGGCGCACAGGATCTGCGGACCGCCAAGTACACCTTCTCCGCCTGCAAGAGCGTGGTGTCTCTGGCCATCGGCCTGCTGGCGGACGACGGCGCGCTGTCCGTCAAGGACCAGGCGGCGGACTTCTTCGAGGAGCCGGGGAGCGGCGCCCTCCACCGCAGGCTCAAGGGCATGACGGTGGAGGACCTGCTCACCATGCGCTCCGGCGTGCCCTTCACCGAGGCAGAGGCCCTGACGGAGACGGACTGGGTCCGCCGCTTCCTCAGCGCCGGGCCCAAGGGGGAGCCGGGGACGGAATTCGCCTACAACAGCCTGAACACCTATATGCTCTCCGCCATCGTCCGCAGGGTCACGGGGAAAAGCCTCTCCGACTTTCTGCGGGAACGGCTGTTCACCCCCATGGGCATCACGGACTTCCACTGGGAGACCTGCCCCCGGGGGATCGAAAAGGGCGGGTGGGGCCTGTATATCAAGCCGGAGGACCTGGCAAAGCTGGGCCAGCTGGTGATGGACGGCGGGCTGTGGCAGGGGGAACGCCTCCTGTCCCGGGACTATATCGCCGCCGCCACCACCGCCCACGCCAAAACGCCGGAGGAGATCGGGGATTTCGACTACGGCTATCAGATCTGGGTGGGCCGCAGGGAGGATACCTTCCTCTTCAACGGGATGCTGGGCCAGAATGTGCTGGGCTTCCGGGACAGCGGCATCCTTGTGGTGAGCCACGCCGGGGCGGACACGGATTTTCAGGAGAGCCGGTATTTCGAGATCGTCAGCCGGTACTTCGGCGGGCAGTTCCCCGCGGAGCTTCCCGCGGACGAGAAGGCCCAGGCCGGTCTTGCGGAGACGGTGCGGAGCCTCTCCGCCTACTCACGGGAGCCGGAGGCGCTGGACGACTGGGCCGGGGGATTCCTGAACCGATCCTTCCATGCGCAGGAAGGCCCGGCGGCTTCGGCGGGGCTTCTGCCGCTGGCCCTTCAGGCGCTGTATAACTGCTACTCCGCCGGGTTCGACTCCGTGGCGGTCAGCGCGAAAGGCGGCTCACCGGAGCTGATCTATCGGGAGCGGGACGCGCTGTACCGGCTTCCCGTAGGGCTG
Organism: uncultured Oscillospiraceae bacterium; assembly: GCA_910579485.1. Classification (GTDB taxonomy): domain Bacteria; phylum Bacillota; class Clostridia; order Oscillospirales; family Oscillospiraceae; genus Pelethomonas. Next base: position 32,740 of record CAJTVO010000015.1, read on the forward strand.
GGCCGTCCGGAGGTCACGGAGCTTTCCTTCCGGGGGAACGTGTTCCGGGTGGCCGCTCTGGGGCGGTTTACCCATGACGAGGAGGAGCGGCCTGTCTTCTACATCAGGCTGGATTTCCTGGAGACCCCTTGTGTGCGGATCGTCAAGCTGATCCTGGACGGGGACCGGCTCCTGCTGCGGCAGACGGAGACGCCGGGGGTGCCCTATGTGACCGGGAAGCTCTGTCAGGCGGCGCAATCGCCCCTGTACCGTCCGCTGCTGATGGTGGCCGCGGGGAGCGCGGAGGAGGATTTCCTGCGGTACAAGACCCTGCAAATTTTATCGCCGGAGATCGTCTGCCGGGACGGCGAGGCGTGACACGTTTGCGGCTGTTAATGGATACAGAGAGCGGTCCCCTGATCACGGGGGCCGTTCTTTTTTGTGAAATGCTGTCATTTCCTGTTGACTTTAACTGTTAAAAGTGATAAAGTATCACTTGTGCATACGAGATGCCTGGGAGCCCTCGCGGATGCGTCGGACGCCTAGGCTGTCAATATACAGGTTTTGGAGGAACGATATGGTCATTACGGATTTCCTGGAGCGGAACGCCCGGCTCTACGGGTCGGAGACCGCACTGGTGGAGCTGAGCCCTACGGAGGAGCGGGACCGGGCCGTCACCTGGCGGGAGGCCAGCCTTATCGAGAGCGCCCAGCCGGACGCGCCCTACCGCAGGGCCCTGAGCTGGCGGGACTTCGACCGGCGGGCCAACCGATTCGCCAACCTGCTCCTCAGCCGGGGCATGGAGCGGGGGAGCAAGGTGGGCATCCTGATGATGAACTGCCTGGAGTGGCTGCCGGTGTACTTCGGCATCCTGAAGGCGGGGTGCATCGCGGTGCCCCTGAACTTCCGGTACTCCGCCGACGAGATCAAGTACTGCCTGGAGCTGGCGGACGTGGAGGTCCTGGTCTTCGGCCCGGAGTTTGTCGGGCGGATGGACGCCATCCAGGACCAGTTGCCTCAGGTGAAGATGATGTTCTTCGTGGGCCGTGACAAGCCTGCCTATGCGGAGGACTGCCTGAAGCTGGTGGGCTTCTGCTCCTCCAGCGCGCCGCCGGTGGCCCTGGAGGAGACGGACTGCGCCGCCATCTACTTCTCCTCCGGCACCACGGGCTTCCCCAAGGCTATCTTACATAACCACCGGGCCCTGGTGTCCTCCTGTGAGACGGAGCAGAAGCACCACGGCCAGACCAGGGAGGACGTGTTCCTGTGCATCCCGCCGCTGTACCACACGGGGGCGAAGATGCACTGGTTCGGCAGTCTGATCTCCGGAAGCCGGGCGGTGCTGTTGCGGGGGGTGAAGCCGGAGTGGATCCTCCGGGCGGTCACCGAGGAGAAGTGTACCATCGTGTGGCTCCTGGTGCCCTGGGCCCAGGATCTGCTGGACGCCATCGACTCCGGGAAGGTGCAGCTGGACAACTACCTGCTGGACCAGTGGCGGCTGATGCACATCGGCGCCCAGCCGGTGCCTCCCAGCCTGATCAAGCGATGGAAGCAGCTCTTCCCCCACCACCAGTACGACACCAACTACGGCCTCAGCGAGTCCATCGGCCCCGGCTGCGTCCACCTGGGCGTGGAGAACATCCACAAGGTGGGGGCCATCGGCGTGCCGGGCTACCACTGGGAGACCAAGATCGTGGACGAGCAGTGGAACGAGGTGCCTCAGGGGGAGATCGGAGAGCTGGCCGTCAAGGGCCCCGGCGTGATGCTGTGCTACTACAAGAACAAGGAGGCCACCGACGAGATCCTCAAGGACGGGTGGCTGTATACCGGGGACATGGCCCGGATGGACGGGGACGGGTTCATCTTCCTGGTGGACCGGAAGAAGGACGTGGTCATCTCCGGCGGCGAGAACATCTATCCGGTCCAGATCGAGGACTTCCTGCGGAAATTCGATAAGATCAAGGACGTGGCGGTGATCGGCCTGCCGGAGCCCCGCTTGGGAGAGATCACGGCGGCCATCATCGAGGTCAAGGAGGGCGTATCCTGCACCGAGGCGGAGGTCAACGAGTTCTGCCGGGAGCTGCCACGGTACAAGCGCCCCCGGAAGGTCATCTTCGACAAGGTGCCCCGGAATCCCACCGGCAAGATCGAGAAGCCGGTCCTCCGGGAAAAGTACTGCCACGGGAGGCTGGTAGAAGCACAGATTACCCGCTAAAATCGAAAAAGAGAGTAGGTCAAATCTATGGATCTTGCCATCAAAATCACGCTTCTTGTCATTTTCTTCGGCGTCATGATCGGTATCGGTCTCTACTGCCGCCGTCACGCCACCGACGTCAGCGGCTTCGTTCTGGGCGGACGGAGCGTGGGCCCCTGGCTCACCGCGTTCGCCTACGGCACCAGCTACTTTTCCGCCGTGGTCTTCGTGGGCTACGCGGGGCAGTTCGGATGGAAGTACGGCATCGCCGCCACCTGGGCGGGGCTGGGCAACGCCTTTATCGGCTCCCTGCTGGCCTGGGTGGTCCTGGGACGCCGGACTAGGGTCATGACCCAGCACCTGGACAGCGCCACTATGCCGGAATTTTTCGGCAAGCGCTTCGACAGCAAGGCCCTGAAGCTGGCGGCTTCCGCCATCATCTTTATTTTCCTTATTCCCTATACCGCGTCCCTGTATAACGGGCTTTCCCGTCTGTTCGGCATGGCTTTTGATATCGACTACTCCGTGTGCGTCGTCGTCATGGCCATCCTCACCGGCGTATACGTCATCGCCGGGGGGTATATGGCCACCGCCATCAACGATTTCATCCAGGGCATCATCATGCTGGTGGGCATCGCGGCGGTGATCCTGGCGGTGCTGAACAGCCAGGGCGGTTTTCTGGCCTCCCTGGAGAAGCTGGCCCAGGTGCAGGGGGACAGTACTATCCCCGGCGTGTACGCCTCCTTCTTCGGACCGGACCCGGTGAATCTGCTGGGGGTGGTGATCCTCACCAGCCTGGGTACCTGGGGTTTGCCCCAGATGGTCCAGAAGTTCTACGCTATCAAGAGCGAGACGGCCATCAGCAAGGGCACCGTTATTTCTACCGCCTTTGCCCTGGTGGTGGCGGGAGGATGCTATTTCCTGGGCGGCTTCGGGCGGCTGTTCTCGGACCGGATCGACATCGCCGCCAACGGGTATGACTCCGTCATCCCCACCATGCTGTCCGGCCTGCCGGCGATTTTGATCGCGGTGGTGGTGATTTTGGTGCTGTCGGCATCTATGTCCACACTGTCTTCCCTGGTGCTGGCCTCCAGCTCCACCTTGACATTGGACTTTATTAAGGGTAATATCATTAAGGATATGGATGAAAAGCGGCAGGTCAAATGGATGCGGGGCTTGGTGGTGGTGTTCATCGCCATCTCCGTGGTACTGGCGCTCATTCAGTATAAATCCAGCGTGACCTTTATCGCCCAGCTCATGGGCGTCAGCTGGGGCGCGCTGGCGGGGGCGTTCCTTGCGCCCTTCCTGTACGGGCTGTACTGGAAGCGGACCACCAAGGCGGCGTGTTGGGTGAGCTTCATGTTTTCCACCGTGTTCATGCTGGCGGTGATCTCCCCGGTGAAGGGGAGCCTGCCCGGTTTGCTTCAGTCTCCCATCAACGCGGGGGCGTTCTGTATGATCGTGGGATTGGCCATCGTGCCGGTGGTGAGCGTTGTCACCAAGGCTCCCAGTAAGAAAAGATTGGACGACGTGTTCTCCTGCTACGAGAGGAAGGTCACGGTCACGGTACGGGATTCTATCGGAGAACAGGAGTGACCCCAGGGCCTTTCCCAAGCATCAAGCCGCCTGCGGCGGCCGCCCCCAAAAAGGAGGCCAAAACCTCGCAGGTAGTATCTCTTTGAAAGGGCGTCAGCCGAAGTCCTACAAGCGCCAGAGCGGCAGAAGGAGGATGGACATTCGGAGGCTTCGCCTAACCAAGAACCACCGCACAGCCCTTTGTTCCCCCGTAATTAAGGGATTCTTAAACCGTAGGTTTAAGTGATTTTTTGGGTACTTTTTGTTCACACAAAAAGTACCCGCAGGGTCCGGGGGCGCGCA
>CAJTVO010000016.1 GCA_910579485.1 uncultured Oscillospiraceae bacterium
CAACCGCCATCGAAGTTCTGGACGAGCTCAAAGTGTTCCAGGGCTATAAGGAAGATGGAACCTTCCGGCCCACCGAGACCCTGAACCGCGCCCAGGCTGCGGTCCTGGTCTACCGTATCGCCACCGGCGATGTCGAGGACAAGTATCTCGACAACTACACCTACATGCAGCAGAGCAAGTTCACCGACCTGGACGGCTACAACTGGGCAAAGGGTTACATCAACTACTGCCAGAACGCCGAGATCGTCGTTGGTACTTCTTCTACCACCTTCGAGCCCGGCAAGCCCGTGACCGGCTATCAGCTGCTGGTCATGCTGCTCCGGACTCTGGGCTACGGCAAGGAGAAGGAGTTCTCCGATCCTAAGGGTTGGGAGCTCCAGACCGCTACCATCGCCGAGCGCGAGGACATCCTGGTCAACGTTACTTCCGGTGACCTGGGTGCTCCCGCCAAGCGTGAGCTGGTCGCCGAAATCCTGTTCCGCGGCCTGCTGACTCCCACCGTGGAGCACAACCAGCTGACCGGCTACACCAAGGGCGAGACTCTGGGCAAGAAGAACCTGGGCCTGGAGGAAGTCTCCGGTGTCGTTACTGGTAACGAGTACGCCGATCTGGACAGCAACCGCACTCTGCCCGGCGGCAAGACCGACCTGCTGGTTGGCGAGAAGGAGTACCGTCTGAACGTCACCACCGACCTCACCGACATCGGCGAGAGCCGCACGGTGTACGTCAAGAAGGGTGCTCAGAACACCTTCAACCTGGTAGTCAACCAGATGTTTGGCAACGACAACAACGTCCGCGCCGAGTCTGGCGATGAGACCAAGGCCTCCGCTCTGGCTGACTCTCAGGGCCTGATCATTGACGAAGAGACTTTGTACTTCACCAACTTCAGCGAGGCTTACCGCTGGAGCTCCGATTACAAGCTCAAGTACGTCCTGAAGTTCGCCCCCACTACTGATGGTAAGGAAGCCGCAGAGGCTGCCGCCGCTGAGATCAACTGGTACGGCGAGTATAAGAACACCAATCCGGAATATGTCACGGTGAAGACCGTGGAGGATAATGCCGTTCCGGCTAATATCCTCTATTACGTGGTCGAGCGTACCATTCCCCGTACCCAGACCATCTACGACTGCGACTATGACAACATGGAGATGATCTTTGGTAAGGCTGACAAGACCGATGACGATGTTCCTGATTCCTTCGTGACCGGCCAGATCTATGTCGGCACCCAGTCTACCACCGATATCTCCGATGATCCCGATTACTCCTGGACCATCTTTGTGGAGAAGTTCCTGTCCTACAAGGACAACGTCCAGAACTTCTCCGGCAACAACCACGGCGAGTGGCTGAAGGTCATCGATAATGACGGTGACGGCATTGCCGAGTATGTATTCAATACCTGGTATGTCCTGGCCGAGACCACCGGCTATAACAGCCGCAACGAGTACTATATCTATAGTAATTCCCTTATCAACCTGAGCCCCAACGGCCTCGGCGTCAACTACGTTGGCGACTATGAGCCCGCCGTGGGCGACATGGTCCTGGCCGCCCCCATCGACGGCAAGTGGCAGATCGAGAAGGCTCCCATGGAGACCAAGACCATCAAGACCGTCAGCTTCCGTGACAAGACCGTCACCACCACCGAAGACGACGTCTATGACGAGTCCGTCATCTCCAACTGGACCGAGTATGCCGACGACATGCTGGCCATGTCCGACGAGGCCAAGTATGAGATCTTCTTCGATCACTTCGGCCATGTCATCGCTTACCGCGAGGTCCAGGGCCAGACCAAGTACGCCCTGCTGAGCGAGCTGTACTACACCAACGAGTTCAACGGCAAGTACATCAAGAACAACACCCCCATCGTTGAGATCACCATGGGCGAGGAAGACACCGTTGAGATGCTGGTGAGCAACGCCAAGGACAACGTCTTTGACGGCGCTGGCCGCACCTACTTCAACAACAAGGGTGTCAGCTTCACCGATTACCTCACCCGCGCCATCAGCCAGCTGGGTATTACGAACACCAGCAACTTGTATCTCCAGGATACCGCTGAGTGGACCACTCCCACCACGCTTGATGAGAAGAATCAGTACGTCTACGACTATGACGCCAATGGCGATCCTGTTAATCCCTCCGCTACCCACAAGGTCACCGAGACCAACGTGGCTGCCTACACCCTCGACGAGGACGGCGAGAAGGTCGCGGTCAACTCCGTTTCCGACCCCAAGACGAATCGCAGCGGAGATGTCCTCTACTACACCAACCTTGACGAGAACGGCGGCATCGTTGCTGATGCCAGTATCAACGAGAAGGTGACCTACGAGGAGTACAAGGCGCGTCTTGACAAGGTTGCCCCAGCTGATTATGCCAGCGCTTATGCGAAGCCCGTCTTCGCCACCGACTACGTCAAGCTGGACGCCACCAAGGACGTCAAGAAGGGCGCTGTCCGCTTCGACATCGACAAGCTGGATGTTTCCTACAACGTCTATAATCAGGTGCCTGTCAGTGCCCGTCCCAACTGGGATGGCAACTACGTCAACGCCACCCACAACACCGAGTTCTACATCGTCGGCGTGGAGGCTAAGACCGGCAACACCACCGCCACCGTCGTTACGGGCATCGAGTACTTCACCGATTACGCCAATGTTCCCGAGATCGACGGCGACGATATCACTGCCATCTACGCCGTGGCCCGCAACACCAACGCCGACGTTGGCAAGCGCGACTACTGGGTGGCCGACGTGATCGTTATCGAGACCAAGGACGTGGTTCAGCCCTACGACAGCATGTCCCTGATCTACAACAACCCCAGCAAGACCTCCGGCCAGGTCCGCGATCTGGAGGCTCTGGACAGCCAGACCAAGGATCCCAGCGTGACCCTGATCCCCAAGGACAAGAAGAGCTGGCCCGGCCAGTGGAGCGCCCAGAACGACTACGGCTTCTATGAGCTGTATGAGACCGAGGTCAACGAGCCCAGCATCACCGCTGGCCGCATCGAGGGCAAGCTCACCGCCGGTTACAATGCCCACGGCATCTTTGCCGCCACCGTGACCCGCGACGTCCGCGTCCAGGCTGAGGGCGATTACGTCATGGTCCACAAGGGCGACAACAACAATGCCGCCGCTACCGATACCACCGAGTTCAAGCTGGCTACCGGCGAGGTGCCTGTTTACGCTGTGTGGAGCGATGACTGGAACCGTAACTATCCCACCTGGGAACTGGTGCCCGGTCTGACCATGAAGAGCATCGAGGCCGGCGACGAGATCATCTATGTCAAGGACAAGGGCGGCAACGTCAAATATATCGTTATCGCCAACTACGGTGGACTGGGCACGGATGCCAATCACGGCCACATCGACGACCACGATTGGGCTGACGGCTGGCATCAGGCTGACTGGCTGGCTGGTGAGTGGAAGAACATCATTGCCGAGCAGAACAAGGCTCCCGCTACCGATGCTGTGAACCTGCACTTCATCCTGGGCGCTGGCGAGAGCGCCGTGGTGACCTACGGGACTCAGACCTTTACTGCCACTGCCGCTGACCCGACTGGCACTCTGAATATCCCCGAGAACGCCGCTCTCTTCACCTTCGACGTGCAGCTGCCCGCTACCGTCTCCATCCATGCCGGATACGCTCTGAGTCCGGACTGGACTGTGGTGTCCGCCGTGCTGAAGGCTGGCACTACCGACACTTACACTGTCCGCGTTCTGCGGAATGACGTGCAGGTAGCCGCTCTGGCCCTGCCCGCTGCCGGTACTGATGTCGTTATCGCTACCGCCGCTGGCTGGACCGACTTCATGAACGAGGTTAATGCCGCTATTACGAATCCCGCCACTACCGAGGAAGAGCTGGCCGCTATCAGCGAGAACCTGACCGCCGCCGACAAGGCGATCGTTAATGAGTTCACCACTGCTGAGCAGGCCGCCATCGACCAGGCCCTGGAGGACATCGGCGCTATCGGCGCTCCCTCTGAGTCCTTCGGCACTATCGCGGTAAAGAATACTGCTCCCGCAGATGTGGCCGCTAACGTTAGTGTTCAGCACACCGCTGGCAGCGCGACCGTTTACCTCAACATCATGGGCAATGTTCCCGCCGCTCTCCAGATGACCGTTGAGCAGCTGCTGGGCTATCTGACCACTGATGCGAACGAGACGATCAACTTCGATTCCTGCACGCAGAAGGCCAATGGCACCGCTGGCGACGAGACCATGTATGCCAGCGCCATGGACAAGATCATTGTCAAGGTCGGTACCTGCGAGACCCTGGTCACCATCAATGTGACCACCGAGAATGCTGTCCCCACCTTCCAGACCGTAACTTGGACTTCCGAGGATATCCTCTCCGTCAAGGTGAAGGACCCCAAGACCCAGGCTGGCATCAAGGCTGGTGATGTGGTTGAGAGCGGCGACAAGTTCCTCCAGGGCGTTGAGCTGACTGTGAAGTTCGATACCGATTGGAACAGCGCTGTGACAGCTAGTGCAGGAAGCGCGAGTGTCGCAGACGGAAACGCGGACGACGAGAAGACGGTGACTGTTGGCACCGCAGACCTGCCCATCGGCCTGACCGCGAAGGACACCATCACCATCACTGCTCCCGCTGGCGTTACCATTACCTCTCTGAACAGAGTTGTGGATGGCGCTACTAAGGTCATCAAGGATGCCGCCGTGACCTTTACTGTGGCTGACGCCGGCAAGTACACCCTGGCTGTGACAGACTCTGACAGCACTTCTATTACTCCGACACTTACAAATGGTGTTTATACCATTGCTGCGGATGATGCTGGCAAGGATATCACCATTACCCTTACCGAGAAGTCCGAGGCTGCTCTGAAGGTCGAGGCTGCTGCTGCTGTTATTAACGGCCTGACCCTCGCTCTGGAGAAGACCACTGCGGCTACGGCGGACGAGGTGAAGGCTGCCGTTGTCGCGCAGGTGAACAAGGCCCTGGCCGATGCGAAGATCACCGGACTGGACATTGCAGATACGGCTGTTGAAGTGAAGGCCAGCGATAACAGCGCTGCTTATACCGCGCCCGCTCAGGATGGTGCATCTGTGACCGCCAAGGTTACCATCACCCTGTCGAGTACCCCGCTTACTGCCAAGGATATGGTTGTGACCTGGAAGAGCGATGTCTACAAGGTCAAGGCTGCCGTTAAGGAAGCTGTTGAGGCAAAGGAGTTTGCCAAGAGCGCTACTCCTAACGAGGTGAAGGCGGAACTCGAGAAGATCATCAACGGCGTAGTCGTTGGCGAGATCACGGTGAGCGCCGCAGATGTCACTAAGCCCGATACCCTGGTTCCTGGTGAGGCTAATACCATCACATATGGCTTCAGCTATACTGTTGGCGGAGTTACTACACCTGTTGCCAGTGAGACTGCCGATGTGTGGATCGGCAACGTGTAACCCTTTTTAAGAATTACCCAAGCAAGAAGACCCCCGGGCATCCGCCCGGGGGTCTTCCCCATATTTACCGGAAAGCGATGTAGGCATAAGTGTTGCCGCCTCTGTTTATTCTCGGGTAAGGAAGGCTCGTTACGCTGGCGACGATAAAGCCGGTATCTGTAAAAGTGACATTGTCTCCTGACGTCTGGGCCTCGCTGAATCCGGAAAAGCCGCCCATCTCGCTGTTGATGCCTCCGGCCTGGCTTGCGGCAATGATCACAAAGGAGGGACGGAAGCCGACAGTGATCTCCTGGGCCGCGCCCTTCCCCACGTAGCTCCCCACCGCGAACGGTACCACCGCCGCCCGCGCCACACCCTGGTCAATGTTCGCCATGGCGTCGTTGAAATCCGTGCGCATGATCCGGTCCGTCTCCTCCCACTGGGGCAGGTGATAGTTTTCTGTGTAGTTCATACAAGCTTCTCCTTTTTGTTTGTTTTCGCACGGCCAAAAGCCGTTACACCTAGGGGTGTAACGGAGGGGAAGTTGCAGCTTTTCGTGCAACGGCAAGTTGCACGAAAAAATTGCGCGCCGGCCCTCGATGGGCCGGTCGCGCAATCTATGTGCAACGTCAAATTGCATAAAAATCGCGGTCCTCCCGTGACCACACATTTTTTTATATAGACAGATCAGATTTACAACACTATAATAGGTAGCAGGACAAGGCGGGCCCCGCCTGCCGCAGATCACACTGAAAGGACAAGGAAGCCTATGGATAAACAAGCGATCGAAAAAGCCGCCGCCGCGCTGTCCCTGTGGACCCCGCCGCCGATGGACGGCGGCATCCCCCACGGCGACATGCCCGGGGACAAGGTGGAGATCGGCCCGGGCCACGTGGCCAAGGCCAACACGATATTTCCCCTCCTGCTCCCCCTGGCCGCCAAGGCGGCCGCCCAGACGGGCCGGGCAGTCATCGCCGTCTGCGGCGGCTCCGGCGTAGGCAAGTCCGAGACGGCCAGCCTCCTGAGCCACTATTTCCGGTGCGCGGGCGTAGGCGCGTACACCCTCTCCGGGGACAACTACCCCCGCCGCATCCCCATCTATAACGACGCCGAGCGGGTCCGGATCTTCCGCACCGGCGGACTCCACGGCATGTTGGCCGCCGGCGTGTATTCCAGCGAGGCCGCCGGGGAGCTCCGCCGCCTCTGGGCCGCCGAGACCGACGCCGACCCCCAGGAAGCCGCCTCCCGCCAGTGGCTGGGGGTCTACCAGGCCGCGGGACGCCGGGCCCTGTCGGAATACCTGGGCACCCCCGCCGAGCAGAACTACGACGAGCTCAGCGGCATCATCGCCCGGTTCAAGTCCGGCTGCGGCAGCCTCTGGCTCAAGCGCATGGGCCGCACCGAGGACGAGCGCTGGTATGACGAGGTGGACCTCTCCGAGACCAACGTGCTGGTCATCGAGTGGACCCACGGCAACAGCGATCATCTCAAAGGCGTGGACGTACCCGTCCTCCTCAACAGCACCCCCGAGGAGACCCGGGCCCACCGCCGCTCCCGGGCCCGGGACGGCAAGACCGACTCCGCCTTTACCACCATGGTCCTGGAGATCGAGCAGCAGGAGCTGGACGCCTGCGCCCGCAAGGCCAAGATCATCATCTCCAAGAGCGGCGAGGTCCTGAGCTTCGATCAGTACCGCGCCCTGATGGACAAGGAGGGCTGACCCATGGCGAACCACGACCTCGGCGTCATGCTGAACGCCTACCCCGACAGCGTGGGCGGCCGTCTGAGCGGCCTGGCCTCCCTTCTGGAGCGGGAGGAGCTGAAGGACGCCTTTACCTCCCTCTACATCCTCCCCAGCCTCTACCACTCCGACCTGGACCGGGGCTTCTGCGTGGTGGACTATGACCTCAACGAGGAGCTGGCCTCCCGGGACAGCCTGGAGCGTCTGAAGGCCCTGGGCATCGACCTGAAGCTGGACTTCGTGCTGAACCACGCCTCCGTCATGTCTCCCCAGTTCCAGGACCTGCTGGCCAAGGGCGAGCAGTCCGAATACCTGGACTTTTTCATCGACTGGAACAAGTTCTGGGAGGGCTGCGGCGAGATGTCCGAGGGCGGGTATATCCAGCCCGATCCCCGGTACATCGAGAGCATGTTCTTCCGCAAGCCCGGCCTGCCCATCCTGATGGTCCGCTTCCCCGACGGCCGGGAGGTCCCCTATTGGAACACCTTCTACCAGAAGGTCTGGGAGGAGGACGGCCAGCGGAAATACCTGGGGCAGATGGACCTGAACATCCGCTCCCCCAAGGTCTGGGACTTCTATGACCAGACCCTCGCCAAGCTGGCCTCCTACGGCGCGCGGATCATCCGTCTGGACGCCTTCGCCTACGCCCCCAAGGCTCCTGGCAAGAAGAACTTCATGAACGAGCCCGAGACCTGGGAGGTCCTGGACCGGGTCCGCCGTCTGGCGGACAAGTACGGCCTCCGGCTCCTTCCGGAGATCCACGCCAGCTACGGCGAGGGCGTCTACCGGCAGATCGCCGGAAAGGGCTACGCCACCTACGACTTCTTCCTCCCCGGCCTGATCATCGACGCCATGGAGCACCAGACCGGCGAGCACCTCGCCCGCTGGGCCCGGGAGCTGGTGGAGGACGGGATGACCACCGTGAACATGCTGGGCTGTCACGATGGCATCCCCATGCTGGACCTGAAGGGCCTCCTCTCCGATGAGCGGATCCAGGGCCTGATCGACACCCTGGTCTCCCGGGGCGGGTACGTGAAGAACCTCCACGGGGCGAAGAACATGTACTATCAGGTCAACGCCACCTACTACAGCGCCCTGGGGGAGGACGACCGGAAAATGCTCCTGGCCCGCGCCCTCCAGCTCTTCATGCCCGGGAAGCCCCAGGTCTGGTACCTGGACCTCTTCGCCGGGCGGAACGACTTCGCCGCCATGGAGCGGGCCGGAGCGGACGGGCACAAGGAGATCAACCGCACCAACCTTTCCGCCGCCGAGATCCAGGAGCGCCTGCGCCTGCCCGTGGTGCGGGACCAGCTGACCCTGCTCCGTATGCGCAACACCCACCGCGCCTTCTCCCCGGACGCCGCCGTCTCCGCCCAGGCCGAGGGCTCCCGCCTGACCCTGCGCTGGGAGACCGAGACGGAGTCCGCCCTTCTCGCCGCCGACCTGGCGGACGCCTCCTTCCGCGTCACCATCCAGGACCGCAAGACCGGCGATACGGCTTTTGAGTACACCCAGGCATAAGGAAAGCGCTCCCGCCGCGGTGCCGCGGCGGGAGCGCTCTTGTGATCAGGTTTCTGCCGGAAGGCCCTTCCTGCCGTCCATGACGCAAAACAGAATGGTCCGCAGCACGGTCAGGGCGAGGATCGTGCCGACCAGCGCGTACCCCGCCATCCTTCCGTCGAAGAGGGTGACGGCGCAGGCGAAGGCAATGGCGACCGCCGCTGCCGCCAGGACCTTCAACAGGACGGCGTCGGTCCTGCGCAGTGCCTGGATGGCCTGCTGGTCCTTTTCTTCTTTGCTGTACCTGCGGATACGGGACGCCTGCAATATGAAAAATACGATGGTAAACAGGAAGATTGCGTTCTGGATCGCGTCATAGCCGCTATGCCAATCCTGTCTCGCCCACATCCAATAGTAGGCGGCGATAAGTCCCGCGTAGATGATCTTCGTCCCCACCAGCTCTTTCAGGGAAACTTTTTGCTTCATGATCCATTCCTCCAGTGTATTGCTTGGCATCGTTTCGTTACTCTACAGGAGTAACGATGGGCTTCCCGTCCCGGTCCACCAACACGGTCAATCCGGTGCCGTTGGCCTTATTGTGGGACCCCAGCAGATAATTCACGCCGGTCTCCGTATCCACGATGATCCGCGCCACGTTTACGATGCCCTGGTTGTAGACCTCCACAAAACGCTCCTTTGCCATCTCTCTTTTCCCTCCCTTCTTCGTCTGTCTGCAAGCAGAGCATACCACGTTACGGCCACGGAGTGGGCGGGATTTCCTAAACGGCCCGTATCTTTCCTGAACGGCAAAGATCGGGAAAGGGCGGAACAGGATATTGACAAATCCCATACAGGGGGTTATACTAAGAATAGAAAGGGCGCTGCCGGTAGACGGTCAGCCCCTCAGGTTGTTACAAGAAGTAACCGCAGCTGTTGGGACCAGGGCGGTTACTTCTTATTTTTAGCTTGCAGAAACAAGCCGCAAATGCCGATGATGACCAAACAAAGCTGTAAGACTTCGGATGTACTCATGGGCACCCCCTCCTTTCATCGGAGGGGGCAAGAAGTCCCCTCCGGAATGGAGAGGCCAACCGTCCACCGTTACTGGCAGCGCTGAAAGATATTTCTTTCCTGCTACCAGCATAACACAGCATCCAATAAAAAGCAACAAAAACTGCCGCGCAGAAGACTGGGAGAGAGCCCTATCGGCTCTCTCCCAGCCGCTTTTTCAATTCGGCCTTCCCGGCACGGGACAGCAGGCACTCCTGCCCCCCTACCCGGACCCGGTTCTTCTTCCACTCCACGGCCTCGATCTTATCCGCCGCCGCCAGAAAAGCCCGGTGGACCCGGACGAACCGTCCGCCCAGCTCCGCCTCCAGCTCATTCAGACTGCCCACAAAGTCCATTCTGCTGTGGGCGGTGTGGAGCAGGACGTGGTGGGCCTTCGTCCCAGTCTCAAAAAACAGGATATCCGCCAGCGGCACGTGCCGTATCTCCTCCCCCATCCGCAGGGAGAACACCTCCGCCGGGTCCCGCCGCTCCTCCATGAGCCGTCCGTGGATCGCCTCCAGGCACCGCGCCGCCGATGGTCCCGTCTGCTCCTGCGCCTTGACGATGTAGTCGAAGGCCTCCAGATGGTACTGAAAGGTCCGCCATGCCAGGTCCCCATAGCTGGTAATATACACCAGCGTCCCATGGGGGTCCCGCCTCCGCAGCTCCCTTCCCAGCCGGAAGCCGTCCCACTCCCCGTCCTTCAGGTCCACGTCCAGAAAATAGACGCTCCTCCGGTTGTCCTCCACCGCCTCCAGAAGGGCCTGGGCGCACCCGGCGGCGCATACCACCTTCATGTCGTAGTTCTCCATGAAGATCTTCCACTCCAGCGCCGTCTGGATCTGGTGGAGGACCGCCTCCTCGTCGTCACAGAGATAGATATGTATCACCGGCGGCCTCCCATACTCAGCTCCTGCACGAACACGCCCTCCGCCCAGCTGGTGGAGCTGACAGCGTTGGGATACTCCGCCAGAATACGCTGGTAGCCGGACAAGCCCAGCCCCCGGCCGGCCCCCTTGGTGGAGCCGCCCTCCGCCCAGAGCTTGTCAGGGTCGATGGTCCCGGCATAGGGGTTGGACACCCGCAGGGACAGCTCCTTCTCCTGGGCCAGCAGGACCACCTCCACCCAGGGGGCCTCCGTCTCCAGCGCGGCCTCGGCGGCGTTGTCCATCAATACGCCCAGACAGCGGACAAAGTCCCACACATCCATATATACCTGCTCCACAGGGTATAGGACCTCCAGACGGCAGTCGATCCCACGCTCCCCCATGGCCGCCAGCTTGGACAGCAGGAGGCTCCGTACCTGGGGGACGCGCAGGTTGCCGATCTGGACGGACGCCTGTATCTTCTCCCCGATGCGCCGGTCAAAGCCCGCGTCCAGCTCCGACAGGGCGGCGCGCAGGGCGTCCAGCTCCCCCTCTCCCGCCTGCTCCGACAGACCCGCCAGCAGGTTCTTGTAGTCGTGGCGGAAGGAGCGCACCTCCCGGCGGACGGCTTCCAAGTCCCGCTCGTAGAGCTGCTGCTGGGCGATGACGTTCTGCTGGGCCTCCAGCCTTCGGGCCGCGTCCAGCCGCTTGGCCAGGTAGACCACCAGTCCCGCCATCAGCACCACTACGACCACCGCCACCAGATAATAGGCGGGCAGATACTCCGGCTGCACGCCGCTCTGCAAAAGGAGGAAGGTCTCCATGGTTATTTCCAGTCCGAACAGGAGCAGGGCCGTCCGGCGCTGGCTGGGGCACTCCTCCAGCAGCATCCGGAACCAGACGCCGAAGCGAAATATATACAGCAGCGCGCCGGTGACTATGACGGTGACGCTAAAGGAGACCAGCGCCGTGGCAAAAGGCAGCGCGCCTCCCAGCATCCAGCACAGGCAGGACACGGCTACCTGGAAGGTCCCCGCCAGGCAGGCCGCCGCAAAGGCCGGCCAGAAGCCGGTCCGCCAGGCCCACATGATCCACAGGGTACACATCAGCAGGATCGTCCCACTGTTCAATATGTAGAGAAAAGTCGGAGAAGTGTCGGTAAACCAGAAGCAGAACACGCCCACACAGGTCGCCGCTATGGGCGAGAGCAGCAGGGCGGGCAGCTTTTTCAGCTGCCGCCACCGCCGCTCGTCCATGATGGCGAACAGATAAACGGCCAGGCCGGCGTGTCCGGCGAGCGTGTCCAAAAATATGGTGAAAATCTCGCCCAACGTAAGCACGGTATGACGCCCCCTTTATCTCCAGCCGCCCTGCCGCTTCTCCGCCAGCAGCTCCAGATAGGACCGCCGGAACAGCCGCTCCCGGGAGATCCCCAGGGCCTCCAGCAGCGCCAGCAGCCGGGCTACCGCCGCCTCCCGCTGTTCCTCTCCGGGGACCAAGAGCTCCAGTTCCAGGAACCCGCCCAGATCCGTTACCTCGTCCAGACAGAGGGTGACCTCCCCCAGACGGTAGGTCCGCCGGACCTTGTCCACCACCGCCAGGGGCCGGTAGCCCAGGGCCTCCAGCAGCTTCTGGGCCGTCTCCCCGTCGGATACTCCCGTCTCATACTCGGTCCGGGCGTTGGACACGCTGTCCAGCTTGGGCCCCTTGTAGGTCACCAGGCTCTTTCGGGTCCCGTCCAGCAGGACTACGCTGCGCAGCCTCAGCGCCTCGTCCGTGCGCCGGAAGTCCCGCTCCTTGCCGTTGAAATATACGTCCGTCTCCTGCACCCGGGCCTCCGGCAGGAAGCCCAGGAGCACCGCCCGGTCCGCCACCTCTTCCGCCGTCAGGCCCCCCAGGGACGCCTTTAATTCTGCCTCCAGCATTTCTCGTTTCCTCCCTTATGTTTCCGCCAGCCCCGCCAGCACTTGGTCCATGACGCGCCCCACCCTCCGGCGGCACACGTCTTCCGTACAGTGTTCCATGTCCTCCCAGCCCATCAGGGCCAGCAGGTAGATCCCCAGAAAGACCTCCACCAGCTCCTCCGTGGGCAGGTCCCTCCGCAGCTTCCCCTGCTCCTGGGCCTCCCGGACCAGATGCCCCAGAATTTCCAGCAGCTCCGCCCGGGCCCCGTGGAGCTCGCTCTCCGGGGATACGTTCAGGTAGAAGATCCGCCGGGTCAGGGCCACATACCGGGCCGCGTCCGCCGCCAGGGTCTCCATCACCCGCCGGAGCTTCGCCAGGGCGTCCTTCTCCTCCCGGAGCCCCTCGCGGACCAGCAGCCGGATCTCCTCCATCGCGGCATCGGCGATGCCCTGGAGCAGGTCCTCCTTGCTGGAGAAATAGTTGTACAGCGTGGCCTTGGATATCTCCGCCGCCGCCGCGATGTCCTCGATGGTGGTGTTCCCATACCCCTTGGCCGTGAAAAGCCGCCGGGACATCTTCAAAATGCGGTCCCGGCACTGGAGCTTATTCAATTCCCGTCTACCCTGCTTCATATCTTTCCCGCCGTTCCAGACCCACCAGCGGGTCTTTTTGTTATAAGATAGATTATAACATACCGTTTCCTCCATTGCAACCGTCCAGTAAAGTTCTCTCTTTTCTCACCGGCGTTTCCGCCCCGCAACGGCCGCCGCCGCAGCTTCCCTGGACGCATTTGTCAGCTGCGCCCCGCTCTTCCGCTGGAGGATACGGCCTGCTTCGCCGCATCTTCCTGGAGGGTTTTGTCTATTCTGTACAAATTTCTCTCGAAACTTTCTGCTACTATGCTGGCGGAATACCTATTTTTATACTTGATATTAAATTTAGAACAGAGTATACTTATTTTATCACAGGCCACGCCAACGCGGCGGGCCCGAGGGAAGGAGGAGAATCGCATTGTCTATGAAAGTCATCGCCTATGACGTAGGTACCACCGGCTTGAAGACCTGCATGTTCCGCATCTCCGCCGGGGAGAGCGTACAGTACCTGGCGGGCGAGGTGGAGCACTACCAGCTCCACGTGCTGGGAAACGGCGGCGTGGAGCAGCAGGCGTCCGACTGGTGGGACGCCATGGCCCGCAGCACCCGCCGCCTGCTGGAAAACAGCGGCACCCCCAAGGAGGATATCCAGGGGATCACCTTCTGCTCCCAGTTCCAGACGGTGGTGATGGTGGATAAGGGCGGCGCCCCCCTGCGCCGGGCCATGAGCTGCATGGACGCCCGGGCGGACCGGCAGTTCAAGCGCTGCATGTCCACGGGGCTGAAGGCGGAGGGCCTGGACATCATCAAGGTCCTCAAATACATCAAGATCACCGGCGCGGTCTCCGGCAGCGCCAAGGACCCGGCCTGGAAGTACCTGTGGGTCCGGGACAACGAGCCGGACGTCTACCGCAACACCTACAAGTGGCTGGACGCCAAGGAGTACCTCACCTGCCGGGCCACGGGCCGCATGGCCGCCAGCCGGGACGACGCCTCCGCCACCTTCCTCTACGACGTAAAAAACCGCTGCTGGAGCAAGACCCTCTGCAAGATGCTGGGCATCAACATGGACCACCTCCCCGAGCTGTGCGACTCCACGGACCAGGTAGGAACGCTCCTGCCCCGGGCGGCGGAGGAGCTGGGCCTGGCGGAGGGGACCCCGGTGTTCTCCGGAGCCAGCGACGTGAGCCTCTGCTCCGTGGGCGCGGGCTGTGTGGAGCTGGGGGACGTGCTGATGTACTCCGGCACCTCCGGCTGGGTGGCCACCACGGTCGGGAAGCTCCATCTGGACCTGGGCAACCTCATCGGCGCGCTGGTGGGCGTGGACCCCGCCACCTATAACTACATCGCCGAGCTGGAGACCTGCGGGAAGTGCATGGAGTGGGTCAAGGACCGCATCGATCAGATGGACATGGACTACGACCAGATGATCGAGTACATCAAGGACACCCCCGCCGGAAGCAACGGCGTGGTCTTCTCCCCCTGGATGCACGGCAACCGCTGTCCCTTCGACGATGCCAACTCCCGGGGCGTGTTCTTCAACCTGGACATCACCTCCCACGGCTCGGATCTGATGAAGGCGGTCATCGAGGGCGTGTGTATGCATATGCGCTGGCTGCTGGAGTGTACGGAGAAGAACTTCGCCACCAATCCGGCGGTGCGCTTCGCCGGAGGCAGCGCCGTGTCCCCCTATATCTGCCAGGTCATGGCCGACGTGCTGGGCCGGGACGTGGAGCTCATCGAGAACCCCCGGCAGGTGGGCGCCATGGGGGCGGCGGCCCTGCTGGCCGTCAGCTTCGGCCTGCTGAAGGATATCAAGGACATCAAGAAGATCATCCGCGTCCAGAAGGTCTACCATCCCCGCCCGGAGAATACCGCCGTCTACGACCGGATACTTCCCGTATTCAAGGACCTGTACTACAACAACAAAAAGTCCTTCGCCGCGCTCAACGCGAAGGGCTGAGGACCATACGACAAAGGAACGGAGGAACCTGTCATGATGAAGGAACACTACAGCGTATCCAGCTGGCCCGATGAAAAGGAAATTTTCGCCAAAATGGAGCGCCTGGTCAGCGAACCCCTGCACCCCATCAAGCCCGCCGCCATGAAGATGTACCTGGAGTACTTCGACACCAAGTGCCAGGGCTCCAAGGCCATGATCGAGCAGGCCAAGGGCGTCATCCCCGGCGGCGTACAGCACAACCTGGCCTTCAACTACCCCTTCCCCCTGGTGGTCACCAAGGCGGAGGGCGCGTATCTCTACGACATCGACGGCAACCGCTACGTGGACTATCTCCAGGCCGGCGGCCCCACCCTGCTGGGCAGCAACTACGGCCCGGTCAACGAGAAGGTCTGGGAGGTGGTCCGGGAGTCCGGCCCCGTGACGGGCCTGTTCCACCCCTACGAGATGAAGCTGGCGGAGAAGATCCGGGAGTGTATGCCCTGGGTGGAGATGTACCGCTGCCTGGCCAGCGGCACCGAGGCCGACATGGTAGCCATCCGCATCGCCCGGACCTACACGGGCAAGGACCGCATCGTCAAGGTGGGCGGCGCGTACCACGGCTGGAGCGATCAGCTGGTCTACTCCCTCCACATCCCCTACACCAAGACCTTCGAGGCCCACGGCATCCCCAAGGAGGCCAGCGCCAACACCTGCGAGTTCTTCCCCGGCGACGTGGAGGGCCTGCGGAAGGTGCTGGAGGAGAACGAGAAGCACGGCGGCACGGCGGCGGTGCTCATCGAGCCCTTCGGTCCCGAGAGCGGCACCCGCCCCGTGGCTCTGGACTTCGCCGCCAAGGCCCGCGCGCTGTGCGACGAGTTCGGCGCGCTGCTGATCTTCGACGAGGTGGTCACCGCCTTCCGGGTGGGCCCCGGCGGGGCCCAGGGCTTCTTCGACGTGCGCCCCGACCTGACGGTCTTCGGCAAGATCGTGGCCGGGGGCTACCCCATGGCCGGAGGCGTAGGCGGCCGGGCGGAGATCATGTCCTGCGTGGCGGCGGGCGTCAAGGCCGGGAAAAAGAAGGCCTACGTGGGCGGCACCCTGACCGCCAACCCCCTCAGCTGCGCCGCGGGCTACTTCGCCATCGACGAGATCGTCCGCCAGGACGCGGCCCGGAAGGCCGGCGAGAACGGCGACAAACTCTGCGCCGGCATCCAGAAGCTCATCGATAAATACGACCTCCCCTTCGTCACCTGGAACACCGGCTCCATCGTCCACTTCGAGGTCTCCGGCGTCATGTACCTGAGCGTCACGGACCCGGACATCTTCACCAAGATCCCCCAGCGGCAGAAGTATATCGAGGAATTCGGCGCGGCCCTGACGGCCAACGGGGTCATCACCCTGGCCGGTTCCCGCATCTATACCAGCATGGCCGACAACGACGAGACCATCGCCCAGACCCTGAACGCATTCGAAGACGTATTTTCCAACGTGGAACATTGAAAAGGAGGACGCGCATATGATCCGCAGACTGGATGAAGAAAACCTGACCTACGCCTTTCCCGAGGTAGCCTTTGACGAAGATTACGTGATCGCCACCTACCAGGCCAAGGTCCAGACCAAGAACATCGAAAAGCTGGCCATGGCCATCGCCGACGAGCAGACCACCGGCACCTGGATCAAGGTGGGGGCCGACTCTATGGAGAAGACCCGCCGCTTCGGCTCCAAGCTGGTGGCCCTCTACGAGGTGCCCGACGCGGGCTGCGACTACCAGTCCGACGAGCCGCCCCTGTATATCATCCAGGTGGCCTACCCCATGGCCAACTTCTCCACCAGCATGTCCGCCCTGCTGACCATCCTCTTCGGCAACATCTCCGCCTCGGGGATGATCCGCCTCATAGACGTGGCCTTCCCCAAGAAGTTCATCGCCCAGTTCCAGGGCCCCAAGTTCGGCGTGGAGGGCCTGCGGAAGGTCCTGGGCGTCCCCGACCGGCCCCTGCTCAACGCCATGATCAAGCCCAACATCGGCTGGACCTCCGACGAGGGCGCGGAGCTCTTCTACCGCGCCTGCAAGGGCGGCGTGGACATCATCAAGGACGACGAGCTGATGCTGGCCGACGGCCCCTTCTGCCCCCTGAAGGACCGGGTCACCAAGTTCATGGAGAAGGAGAAGCAGGTCTTCGCCGAGACCGGCGAACGCAGCCTCTATGCCGTCAACATCTCCGACAGCACCGGGAAGGTCCGGGACAACGCCTACCGCGCCCTAGAGTACGGCACCAACTGCCTGATGGTCAACGCCTACACCACCGGCTTCGACACCCTGAAGATGCTGGCGGACGACCCCAACATCAACGTGCCCATCCTGGCCCACGTGAACTTCGCCGGGACCATGGCGGCCTCCACCTATACCGGCATTGCCGCCCCCCTGCTCATCGGCAAGCTCACCCGTCTGGCCGGAGGCGACTTCCAGATCAACGGCCACCCCTACGGTAAATTCCCCGTCCCCTATAAGATGTTCTACCGCAGCTTCAAGTTCTTCACCCAGCCCTGGTGGAACATCAAGCCCATGATGTACGCCTGCTCCGGCGGCACCACCCAGCTGGCGGTGGAGAAGATCCTCCGGGACGTGGGTACGGATGTGATCCTGGCCGCCGGCGGCGGCGTCCACGGCCACCCCGATGGCAGCGAGGCCGGCGCCAAGAGTATGCGCCAGGCTATCGACGCGGCCCTGGCGGGCGTCCCCGTGGTGGAGTACGCCAAGGACCACCCGGAGCTGGCCCGGATGCTGGGCTTCCTGAATCCCGACCTCCGGAAGAACTTCGACCTGATGAATTGAGCGCGTGCCGCGTCCGCCGCCGCAGGGGACCGCCCCTGCGGCGGCGGCACGCGGAGAAAGGAGTACCGCCTTGTACGATACCATCGTATTTGCCGACTTTGACGGGACCATCACTATGGAGGACACCCTGGTCGGGGCCATCCGCCTCTTCGCCAGCCCAGAGGAGTTCCAGAGCTGCAGCCAAAAGCTGGCCAAGGGCGAAATGACCCTGAGCCAGGTGGTCCGCTACGCCTTCGACGGCGCGCCCTCGTCCCACCTGCCCCGAATGCTGGAGTACGTGCGCGGCGTGCCCCTGCGCCCGGGCTTCACGGATTTCCTGGATGAGATGGACCGCCGGAACATCCCGGTGGTGGTGATCTCCGGAGGCGTGCGGCAGTTCGTGGAGCAGACCCTGGCCCCCTTCCGGGACCGCCTGCTGGGCGTCCACGCGGTGGACCTGGACGTGAGCGGCCCCCGGATGCGGCTGGTCTCCGCCTACGACGACGGCAATGAGCTGCTGAAAAAGACGGACGTCATGGCCCTGTACCAGTACCGCCGCTCCATCGGCATCGGCGACAGCTTCACCGACCGGAACATGAGCCGGGCGGTGGACGCCGTCTTTGCACGAGACATCCTCGCCCAATACCTGGAGAAACTGGGCGATCTCTATTTGCCCTACGAGGACTTTTACGATGTGATCCGCCAGTTCCCCGGGGAGACGTGAAGGGGAGCTGCGGATATTTCGAAACAAAAACTGGATTTCTCCGCCTCACTGCCGATAAGGTCTTGACATTTCCCCATAATACGATATAATCTAATCAACCATATTACTTGAGGCGGTATTTGAAATGACATATAGACTGATTTGCGACAGCTGCACCGACCTCCCCTCCGAGCTGGGGGCGGACCCCCATGTGAAGAAGGTCCCCCTGACCATTCAGATCGGCCCGGAGACGGTGGTGGACGGCGAGGATTTCCGGCAGGGCGAGCTCCTCCAAAAAATGCGCGCGTGGCCCGACGCCCCCAAGACGGCCTGCCCCGCGCCCTCCATGTATCTGGAGCAGTTCCTGGAGGACGGGGACAGCTACGTGATCACCCTCTCCGGCGTGCTGTCGGGGTCTTATAACGCCGCCATGCAGGCCCGGGCCATCTATCAGGAGGAAGGCGGCAGGGGGAACGTCCACGTGTTCAACTCCCGCTCCGCCTCGGCGGGACAGGCGCAGATCGCCCTGCTGGTCCGGGAACTGGCGGGCCGGGGCCTGCCCTTCGCCCGGGTGGTGGAACAGGTGGAGGCCTATATTGCCCGGATGCAGACCCTGTTCGTCCTGGAAAATCTGGATAATCTCCGCAAGAACGGCCGCCTGACCAAGATGCAGGCCCTGGTCACCGGCGCCCTGCGGGTAAAGCTCCTGTGCGGCGCTACCCGCGAGGGCGAGATCCAGAAGCTGGGCCAGGGTCTGTCCATCCGGCAGACCCTGGCGAAGATGGTCTCCCGGATGTCGGAGGACCCGGACCACGCGGGCTGCCGTCTGGTGATCGCCCACTGCAACTGCAGGGAGCGCGCCGAATCCGTTCGGGAGATGCTCCAGAACCGCTGCCGGTTCGGTGAGATCCTGATCGTTCCCACCGGCGGCATCTCCACCGTCTATGCCGACGACGGCGGCATCATCGCCGCGTATTGAGGCTGCAAGGGTCCCGGCGCACGCCCGCCGGGACCCTTCCTTATTTTTTCTCCTCCGTCTGCTTGCAATCTTCGTCAACTTTCGCTATACTATGGGTGAGATTACATGCAAGGAGGACGAAGCGATGGAGCGCGTCAGTAAAGAGAACTACTACCTGGACATCGCCGAGACGGTCATCGGCCGGGCCACCTGCCTGCGCCGCTGCTATGGCGCGATCATCGTCAAGAACGACGAGATCATCTCCACCGGCTATAACGGCGCGCCCCGCGGGCGCAAAAACTGCGTGGACATGGGCCGCTGCACCCGGGCGGAGCTGAACGTCCCCCAGGGACAGCGCTACGAGCTGTGCCGCTCCGTCCACGCCGAGGCCAACGCCATCATCTCCGCCGCCCGGCGGGATATGGCCGGAGGCACCCTGTACCTGGCAGGGAAGAATGCCGCCACCGGCCAGCTCCTCCACGACACCTCCTCCTGCTCCATGTGCCGCCGCCTGATCATCAACGCGGGCCTGTCCAAGGTCATCGCCCGCACAGGCCCCGGCACCTACACCGTCACCGAAGTCCGGGAGTGGATCGAGAGCGACGACACCCTTCCTGCCGGAGCGGACTGAACTGCACATCAAAAATCACCGCCGGACGTTCCTGTCCGGCGGTGATTTTATCTTTCTGTGTGTCAGTGTGCCGCGTCCACGATGACGATGCTGGAATCGCCCTTCCGGGCCTGCTCCAGCACGGCGGCGGCCAGCAGCTGGAAGGTCCCGTGGGACGAGGACGCTCCCGAGATGGCGTTGATCGCGCCCTCCCCCTGTCCCTCCAGAAGCTGGTTGGCGTAATACCGGGTGTACTCGTTGGGATAGGTGCCGTTGACGTGGAACATGTTCTGCATATAGGCGTTGTCCCAGCTTTTGATGAACCCGCTGGCGTTTTCTGCGTTGTACTCCACGGAGACGATGCTCCCGCCCTTGACCAGGATGGTGATATACTCCTTCCACCCGTGGCTGAACTCGGACATCTGGGCGGTATAGTACCCGTCCTCAAGCTTCGTCTGGCTCCCGCAGGCCGTCAGCGCCGGCGCCGCCAGCAGCAGGCTCAGCAGTATGGCAATGATTCGTTTCATCCCCTGCCGTCCTCCTTCAAAATGAATTTTCTCACCTGGGACTGGAGGGCCTCGGCCTCCCGGGCCAGGGAGCCGCTGGACTGCTCCGTCTCCCCGGCGTTTTGCAGGTTGCGGTCCGCGATGGCGGAGATGGAGGCGATCCGCTCCTCCATGGCGGCCAGGGCAAGCTCCTGTCCCCGCACCGCCGCGGTCAGCTGATCGGAAATGGTGTTGATCTGGGCGGAAACGTCGGAGATCGCCCGGAGGGAACCGGCGGTATCCGCAGTCAGCTCCACGCCGGTCTGGATGATGGTCTTGGTATTGTTGACCATGTCGGTGGCGCTCTGCGCAGCCTCCGCGCTCTTGGCGGCCAGCTGCTTCACCTCATCAGCCACCACCGCGAAGCCCTTTCCGGCGGCGCCGGCCCGGGCGGCCTCTACGGAGGCGTTGATGGCCAGAAGATTGGTCTGGAAGGCGATGTCCCCGATATCCTTGGCGATCTTGGTGATCTGCTGGGCGTTGCCGCTGATGTCGTCCATGGCGGAGGATAGGGCGGACATCTGCTCGTTGGCGCTCTGGATGCGCCGGGCGATCTCCTCGGTCTGGGAGAGGGTCTGGCCGCTGCTCTCCGTCACGTCCGCCAGGCGCTCCTTTACGCGGGTCACCTCGTGGACCAGGTCTTCGGTAGACTGGTTCTGGTCCATGGAGGCCTGGTACAGCTGAGCGGACTGGCCGCTGAGCTGCTCCGCCATGCCGGTGAGCCGGTCCGCGGCGGAGCGGAACCCAAGAAGGGTCTCGTTCATAGACTGGGCGATGGTGTGCAGGCTCCCCCGGATCAAAGTGAAGTCGCCCTTGTAGTCCACCTGGGGCCCGGTGCGCAGGTCGCCGCCCGCTACATGGGCCAGGACCTGCTGAATGTCGGATATGTACCGGTTCATGCTCCCCAGGGTGTCCTCCAGGGTTTGGGTCATGACCTCCAGCTCATCGCCGGAGTTGACGGGGAGTACCTCCGTGTGCAGGTCGCCGTTGGAAAAGGCCACCATTCGGTCCGTCACCCGCTTCACCGGGCGGGAGATGGACCGCGCCAGCCGCAGGACCAGCAGAATGGAGACCACCAGGAAAACCAGGGTGGAGAGAATGGCCACCAGCATCGCGCCGTTGATGAAGTGGCTGTAATCCGCCTTGGGGATCTGGATGACCAAGGACCACTGGGTCCCCCGGATCGGGGAAAAGGCTACCAGCATCTGCTCCCCGCCGATGGGGAACTCCGTCGCGCCGGTCTCCCCGGTGGTCACCCGCTGCACCGCCCCGGCGTTGCCATCGCTAAGCTGGACCAGGGTGCTTCCGCCGAGGGCCAGGGACTGGTCAGGGTGTCCGGTGACGACGCCCTCCCGGTTGACCATATAGGCTCTGCCGGTCCGGCCCAGATTGATGCTGCTGATGACGTCGTTAAGGGTGTCGTACTTATAGACGCCCATCAGATAGAGAATGGTCTCCCCGTTCTCCTTCACGGGCATCCCCATCTTGATGCCCAGCTTGCCTTCATAAATCGTGTCGGGGTCGGTGGTCAGGTTGTCGGTCTCCTGGAGCAGCGCCAGAAGATCCTCCTCCAGCCGCTCCGGCGCGCCAGCGTTCCCCTGTACCAGCTTTCCCTCCAGGTCGTACAGGGCGATGTTATACAGCTCGTAGATCTCCGCCGCTTCTTCCAGCACTGTTCTGCGGTTTTCTTCCGTAGCGGCCAGATCAGGGAGGGGTTCCGCAGCCTCCTCCGGGGCGGGTTCCTCCGGGGCGGCGGGTTCCTCCGGAAGGGTTTCCTCAGTCTCCTCCCCTTCGCCCGGGAGGGTCTCCCCGGTTTCCTCCGGAAGGACCTCTTCCGGCTCCTCAGGAAGGTCGGTCTCAATTTTCTCCGGTACGGCAAAGACCGTTTTCATGCGGTAGTCTCCGGCAATGGTCATCATGCGGTCCGCCAGCATATGGATGTTGGCCTCCACGGTCTTGGCGGACTGCCGGGCCATCGGCTGCAGGCTGTCCAGCAAAATATTATTAGCGAGCGACTGCATGGAAAGGGCCATGATGACGCAGCACATGACCACTAAGACCATGATGTTGAGGGTAGTGCTTCTCAATATCCTTCGATTCAGGCTCCGTTTGATCCCACGTCCGGCGTGGGGATCTGTCTGCTGCTTTCCTGTCACGATGCTCTTGCTCCTTTTCTTAGTTAATAGACAGAAGGAAAAGCCCTTCGTTCTTCTGTTCGCAGGGCCTGCGGCCATGCCGAACGGCGGACGACTGACTTCGGACAGAAGTATACCATATCTTGTCAAGAAAGGGAAGACCCTTCCTCCGGTTTTTTCCGAATGTTCCCCCCCCCGCCAACCGGAGTGTCCTGCCTCATCTGCCATACCCCACGCGGCGATTCTTTTTTGAAATTTTATTGATCAAAATAGCATTACGTAAACTTGTTCGTTAATTTCTAAACTTGTGTCTCTTTTCTGCACAGAACATTTAAATATCTGTAAAACTTTCTAAATCTTTGAACCAAATTATGAACAAATCATGAAAACGCTACCACCTGGCTACCAAGCCTTTTGCGGCTGCTACCAGCTGCAAATTGGTGAAAAATAACAAAATCAGTTGACATAAGCTGATACCGTGCTACCAATCCAAAAAAATCGGCTACCAAACTTTTTTGTCGAGGCTGGAAACCCTTGCGCCGCAATGGTTTCCAGCCTCGACTTTTCGCGTAAGGGGATTGATAAAAACCGTCTTGTAAAAAAAGTACGTAACTTTTTCGAAAGATTGTGATTTTCAAGACTTTTCGCCTCAAAAAATTTGAAGGAGGAAAAATCCACCATGAGAAATCTGAAGAAGATTCTCGCACTGGTGCTGGCCCTCGTCATGAGTTTGTCCCTCATGGCTACCGCCGGCGCCTCGAGCTTCCCGGATGTCGATGCGGAAAATCCCTACGCAACCGCCATCGAAGTTCTGGACGAGCTCAAAGTGTTCCAGGGCTATAAGGAAGACGGAACCTTCCGGCCCACCGAGACCCTGAACCGCGCCCAGGCTGCGGTCCTGGTCTACCGTATCGCCACCGGCGATGTCGAGGACAAGTATCTCGACAACTACACCTACATGCAGCAGAGCAAGTTCACCGACCTGGACGGCTACAACTGGGCTAAGGGTTACATCAACTACTGCCAGAACGCCGGTATCGTTGTCGGTACTTCCTCTACCACCTTCGATCCGGGCGCTAAGGTCACCGGCTATCAGCTGCTGGTCATGCTGCTCCGGACCCTGGGCTACGGCAAGGCCGGCGAGTTCGCCGATCCTAAGGGCTGGGAGCTCAAGACTGCTACCATTGCCGAGAGCGAAGGCATCACCAAGAACGTCACCGGCGGTGACTTCGGCGCTCCCGCTCCCCGTCAGATGGTCGCCGAGATCCTCTTCCGCGGCCTGCTCCACGACACCGTGGAGTACAGCCCCCTGACTCCCGGCGGCTACACCAAGTCCGGCGTCACTCTGGGCAAGAAGACCCTGGAGCTGGACGACATCGAGGGTGTTGTGGTTGCCAACCGCATCGCAGACCTGTATGATGATGAGCCCATGAAGGACGGCCAGACCCGCATGATCGTGGACGGCAAGGACTATGTCATCGACATGGATACCGAGGCCACTGCCATCGGCCTGAACCACCACGCTTACGTCCAGAACGGCAAGGTCCTGGGCGGCAGTCTGGAGGCTGACGGCAACGTCATCGGCGAGCCCGAGCATGGCGAGGCTGCCAAGGTCGCCGACCTGGCCAAGGCCGCCGGCATCAAGACCAACGCCGACACCGACTACTATGTCAACTTCGACGAGGTCGTCAGCGATACCTCCAACTACCGCCTTGAGTACCTCATCGGCCTGCGCAACTGGACTGAGTATGAAGTTGCCAGCCTGGTGTACCGTAACGGCGGCTCTGCTTGGGTTGATACCAATGACAACCACAAGTTTGACAATGACGAAGAAGGCTTCCGCGTGAAGAACGGAAATGTTGTTGATGAGGATAACGTTCCTGTTGATTGGAGTACTCTTGACAACACCATTACCGCTGTAAACTATCACTACGACAAGGTCATTCCTGCTAAGACGATCATCACTGGTCAGGATAGCCATTTCATGAAGGAAATCTTCGACGAGTCCGATAACGAAGATGGCGATACTTCTTCCGATGACCTGTTCTTCGGTGAAGTTTACGTTGGTACAAAGAGTACTCTGGATGAGCATGACGTTTCCAACGATATCTCCCACGACGAGTTTATCGAGAAGTACATCAACGTCAACGAGAACCGCACCATCTCCGGCAGCGATAACGGCGAGTGGCTGCGCGTGATCGACAACAACGGCGATGGCGTTGCCGAGTACGTCCTGCGTACCGACTTCGTCATGACCACCGTTGTGGACTATGAGAAGCGCACCGACCTGTACAACGTGGAGTATGACGTTGACGAGAATCACAGAATCATCAGCAAGATTCCCGCCGATGAGATCCGCAAGGATGACGATGTTGACATGTCCGTTGGCGCTGTGATCCTGTACACCTACATTGACGGCTACTACTACATCTCCAACCCCGAAGTGAAGACGCTCAAGGTCGACACCAAGAGCATCGAGCAGAAGAAGAACATCTTCAAGTCCGATGACGTGGAGTACACCTGGTCCGGCATCGACAAGGAAGCCGAGCTGTACTACGATGATATCAGCGAGATCAGCTATGACGTGAATTACGACATGTACTTCGACCACTTCGGCTTTGTCCGTCTGGCCACTGAGGCTACCCGTAACTTCGTCCTGCTGACCGACGGTTACTTCAAGACCGACCTGCGTGACCACGAGTGGAAGGTCGAGCTGTACAACGGCAGCGAGAAGGTCGAGACCGCTGATGTGGTGGACGGCGCCCGCAATGACAAGGATTGGGATGGCCGCCGTGATGACGGTTACGATGATAAGATCGACGGCTTCATCGACACCTACGAAGGCGACCACCAGGGCAACCGCGGTACCTGGAAGCGCCTGAACACCTTCGGTGAGTTCTATCAGCAGATCAACGATGAGACCGGTGCCCCTGCCAAGGCGCACATGCACTACACTGATAAGGCCGATACCGACCGTTATGACTACACCGATGGTGTGTACACCAACGGCGACAATAGTTACTACGCTGACCCCTTCATGACCAACATCGCTCTGGCGAGCGAGACCGACGGCGTCTGGACTCTCCAGGATGTTACCAACATCGACAGCGAGTTCAACAGCCTCTACCGCAATTACAAGGTCTACGAGCTGGCTGGTACCGACAAGGCTTTTGACGATGGCGACAGCCGCATCAAGCAGCGCAGCCTGAAGGCCAAGAGTACCGACCTGTGGGGCATCGATGGCAACAACGTTGATGACGACCGTGACAGCGGCTGGGACAGCAACGCCATTAACAGCCTCCAGGCTATCCAGACCAACGGCAGCACCCTGTACTACTACGTGAATGGCAAGGGCGAGGTCACTTCCTGGGTTGGTTATCGCAATCTGCCCGAGGGACTGGAGAACTTTGCTCCCGCCCGCGCTTACGCTGTGACCCACGTGGTGTGGGCTGACAGAGACGAGAATGATCCTCTTAATTACGAGATCGCTGATGTCGTGGTCTTCGAGGACATCTACAGCGCTCCTGTCTATGATCCCCAGCTGATTACCACCGGCATCAACACCAAGCGCGAGAACGCTCTGGGTAAGGATTCCGACGGCGAGTACAACGAGCATGGCGTTGCTTTCGGCCTCTTTGACAGAGACGAGCTGCTGGCTCGTGCCGAGAACACTGTGAACGGTGAGGGCCTGTGGACTCCCCAGCTGAACTTCTACGCTTCCAATGTCAACGAGGGCGAGGCTCCCATTACTGAGAACTTTGCCAAGTACGGCATCTATGCCGGTCAGGTCATCGTAGCCGATGAGACCAAGCACAACGACTACATTGAGATCGGCGCCCGTGATCTCAATGGCGACCGTATCAGCTTCTACACTGACGATGTCGCCGCCTATGAGATCAACCGCATCAGCAAGCTCGGCGACGAGGCCGCTCACAACCTGGAAGTTGAGACCAACAACAACATCCGCCTGGGCGATCGGCTGATCGTTGTCCTGGCTGGCGATGATGTCAAGATGGTTGTCAACGTCTCCGCCAGCGGCGTGGACGGCAAGAACCTCCGCAATGACGGCGTGGCCATCAACAAGCTGGTCAATCTGTACGGTGCGATCAACCACGAGTGGGCCAACCCCGCCGAGTCCAAGATCACCTTCGTTCTCTCCGAGACGAGCGAGAAGGTCGCTCTGCCCGAAGGTATCGCTGACGGCATGCCCTGGACCGAGGGCAGTCCTCTCACCATCGCGAGTAGCAAGTATGTGGTCGCTGGCTACACTGCCACCCTCGAGGTCAAAGATGGTGACGAAAACAAGTATGAGGCCCTGGTCGGCAGTGCGAACAATGAATACAAACTCTACGGCATCAAGGAAGACCTGACCATTGAAGTGACCTACGAAGCTGTTGAGTACTCCGTAACGGCTAACGTTGGTACTGGCGTTGATGCTAATCCCACCGTCACCATTACCCGTGGCGACGTGGTGGTGTCTGATCATACCAAGGCTCACACCGGCGATAAGGTAAAGGTCGAGTTCACCACGAGTTCTGTTCCTGCCGTTCTGCCTCTGGCAACTGACGCCAATGGTAAGAGCTACACCGTGACTGCAGATGCTGACGATCAGACCGGGAAGAAGTTCGTCGTTGAGTTCACTGTTGGCACCGAGAACGTTGCTCTGACGCTGACCTCCGAGAACAAGTGGACTGTCAGCCTTGCTGAGGATGTCGAGGGCATTGAGTTCGACGCGAGCAGCCCGACTGAGTTTGCAAACGGGACCGACATGACTAAGATCACTCTGGTGAAGGCTGACGATAGTGATACCCGCGTCATCGACACCGAGATCACTCTCACCGTTGGCGGCAAGGACTATACCAAGCTGACGACTGCCGCCCGTACCAATGACGGCAAGCTGGAGATCACTTTCAAAGGCAACGTGCGTGCGACCGGCGAGGTCGTGATCACTGCGGCTCTGATCGATCTTGACGCTAAGGCTGACGCCACCGATACAAATCCTGTTGAGGATGAGCGCTACAGCGGTGCATACTACGATGTCGGCATGTCTGCCAGCAGCGAGTATGACACCGAGACCCAGACCGGTATCGTGACTGTGTCTGTGGACGAGGATAAGCTCCGGACCGCCCTGAGCGATCCCGATGGCGCAGGCGCTAATGCTGTTCAGTGGATGAAGCCCAGCGATGCTAACTATGCTGACATCCTGGCCTATGGCTTCACGATCACCGCTCCTGACGGAGCCACCGGCGCTATCATGAGCTGGGACGGTGTCCAGGATCCTATTGAAGACGAGAGCTGGATTGCACCTATGGGTGGTGGAACGCACACTGGGAACAACTATTTCACCGCCGATGGTAACGTCCACTTCTATGTGAAGGTCGCAGATAAGGTGACTGGCGATGATGGTGCTGTCACATACAGCCCGGCGGAAGGCCTGCTGAATGGTCAGCTCACCCGCACTTGGAAGATCCAGTTCTACACTGGCAGCGATGGAAACTGGACGAAGCTCGGCAGTGTCCAGACTTACACCATTAACTTCCAGTAATCAGTCCAGCAGCTCCCGCGAAAAAACATAAAAGTTTCCCCCAGGGCTTCGGCCCTGGGGGTTTTTGCTGCTTCCCCTGTTCAGATCAGTACGCCGCCCCAGCTGTAGAAGAGAAATTCTCCATTGGGGGCGCATTCGGCTCGAATCTCGAACCGGCTTTCAGACGCTGCGGGGGCAGTCTTGCGAAATTCCGCTTCTTTCAGCGTCCGTCCCTGGCTGTCGGTGATGGTACGGACCGCCGCGGGCTCCAGAACTTCCCCATCCCAGACAGCCTTCAGCGTGCCGCCCGGACCGTAGGTGTCGTACCACAGAGCCGCCACCCCGCCTTCGCTCCCTTCCATTTCCTGGAACGTGCAGGACAGCACGGCAGGCAAAGCAGTATTGTAGCAGCTTGTATTGAGATGATTGTTGGGGTTATAGGTAGCGGTGACGTCCGCCGTTGCCGACAGGGGCGTGACCGTCAGCTGATAGCTGCACCCGCCGTGGAACATGATGTCCGTTAGCGTGGCGCTGAGCCCTCCCGAGCTGTAGCCTGCGCGGATCAGCACTATCTCAAAAGATGTTTCCGTCACCTTACTGGTCAGGTTTTTCAGCTCGACTTTACACTTACACTCCAGTCCCCCGGCATTTTTGTAATTGCCTGTGATAAACATCTGACCGATCTGGCCCGCCCCTGTAGGCGTAAACGCCAGCACCAGCGGTACTGTTTCGTCTGGGGCGTCCTTCACGATCTTCATTGCGGATACGATCTGGATCTGTGCTTTCAGGTCCTCGCTGCTGAAAACGGCCTCCGCCCGTCCGGCCCAGCAGTGGTCTGTCCGCCGCAGGATGCCGGAACCCGAGAGGACGCTGGCAGCGTCCAGCGTCTGAAAAAATGACCCGTACCGCGCCGCCGTGACGCCTCCTGCCGCAACGTCCTGCATGTGATGGTAAGCGGCACGGAGCAGTCCACGTGACAGCGCGGCCTTTGCGCTGGACCCGCCCGCCGCCGCCAGGTCTCTGGCCTCCTGCTCCACCTGATCGATCCGGACTGCCAGCCCGCCGGCAGCTTCGGCGTTGGCAGTCAGCCCGGCCTCCATGTCCGCGCACATCTGGTTGAAGTCCACGCGCATAATCCGGTCCGTCTCCTCCCACTGGGGCAGGTGATACTTGTCTGTGTAATTCATACAACTTTCTCCTTTTCGTTTTAATTGATACGGTCAAAAACCGTTACACCTAGGGGTGTAACGGAGGAGAAGTTGCAGCTTTTCGTGCAACGGCAGATTGCACGAAAAACGGGAGAGGGCGCGCCCTCTCCCGCTGTTCATCTATTCGCTTACCTCGATTTTTTTGGCGGCGCGTCACACCGCCTGCTTCATGGACAGGGAGATGCGCTTCTTTTTTGCGTCCACCTCCAGCACGACCACCTTCACCACGTCCCCCACGGCAACCGCCTCGGAGGGATGCCGCAGGAACCGGCTCTTGCTGATCTGGGAGATATGAACCAGCCCGTCCTGATGGACGCCGATGTCCACAAACACGCCGAAATCGATGACGTTGCGCACCGTCCCGGTGAGCACCATCCCCGGCTGCAGGTCCTTGATCTCCATGATATCCGTGCGCAGGATGGGCGGCGGCAGCTCGTCCCGGGGATCCCGGCCCGGCTTTTGCAGCTCCTTCGCCACGTCCGTCAGGGTGGGCACCCCCACGCCGCAGGCCTCCGCCAGCTTCTCCAGGCCCATGGCCTTCATTTCCCCGTCCAGGTTTCCCAGCTTCCCGGCGGACACCTCCGCCAGGGAGTGGCCGGTGAGCTCCAGCAGCTTCTTCGCCGCCGGGTAGCTCTCCGGATGAACGGCGGTGTTGTCCAGCGCCGTCCTGCTCTCCGGCACCCGCAGGAAGCCGGCGCACTGCTCATAGGCCTTGGGCCCCAGCTTGGGGACCTTCAATATCTGCTTCCGGGAAGTAAACGCGCCGTTCTCCTCCCGGTATTTTACCACGTTTTTGGCAGTCGCCGCGTTCAGCCCCGCCACCCGCTGGAGGAGGGAGGGGGAGGCGGTGTTCACGTCCACGCCCACGGCGTTGACGCAGTCCTCCACCACGTTCCCCAGGGCCTCGTCCAGCCGCTTCTGGGGCATGTCGTGCTGGTACTGCCCCACGCCGATGGCCTTGGGGTCGATCTTCACCAGCTCCGCCAGGGGGTCCTGGAGCCGCCGGGCGATGGAGACCGCGGACCGGAGGTTCACGTCATACTCCGGAAATTCCTCCGCCGCCAGCTTGGACGCGGAGTACACCGACGCCCCCGCCTCGTTGACAATCATGTAGCTGACCCCGCCGCCCAGCTCCTGCAGCATCTCCGCCGCCATCTGTTCCGTCTCCCGGGAGGCGGTGCCGTTGCCGATGGCGATATGGGTGACCCCGTGGCGGCGGATGAGTTTCGACAGCACGGAGATGCTCTCCGCCTTCCGCCGCTCCCCCTGGGTGGGGTAGACGACGGTGGTGTCCAGCACCTTGCCGGTGGCGTCCACCACGGCAACCTTGCACCCCATACGGTAGCCGGGGTCCAGCCCCATGGTGACGTGGCCCTTCACCGGCGGCTGCATCAGCAGGGGCCGGAGGTTCAGGGCGAAATTATGGATGGCCCCCTCGCTGGCCTCGTCGGTGAGATAGTTCCGGACCTCCCGCTCCAGGGAGGGGTACAGTAGCCGGTCGTAGGCGTCTTCCGCCGCCGCCCGGACGAAGGACGCGGCCTTGGAGTTGGAACCCGGCCGCATCACCGCCTTGCGCAGCAGCACCAGGGCGGCCTCCCGGTCGGTGACGATGCTGACCTTCAAAAACTCCTCCCGCTCGCCCCGGTTCAGCGCCAGGACCTGATGGCCCTGGATCCGCCCGGCGTTCTGGCGGAAGTCGTAGTACAGCCGGTACACGCTGTCCTCCTCCCGGGCGGCGGCGCTCTCCACCACGCCGTTTTTCAGCATATAGGCCCGCAGCGATTTGCGGATGGCGGCATCGTCGGAGATGTCCTCGGCGATGATGTCGTTGGCCCCCTGGAGGGCGTCTTCCGCCGTCTCCACCCCCTTCTCGGGATCGACGTATCCGGCGGCGGCCTCCAGCGGGTCGGGGCAGTCCGGCTCCTGGGCGTAAAGCAGCGCCGCCAGGGGCTCCAGCCCCTTCTCCCGGGCCATGGTGGCGCGGGTGCGGCGCTTCTGCTTATAGGGCCGGTACAGGTCCTCCACCTCCGCCAGGGTGGCGGCGGCGTCGATGGCGGCGGCGAGCTCGTCCGTGAGCTTGCCCTGGTTTTCGATGGCGCTCTTGATCTCCTCCCGGCGCTTTTCCAGGTTCCGGAGATATTGCAGGCGCTCCTCCAGGGCGCGCAGCGTGGTATCGTCCATGGAGCCGTGCAGCTCCTTGCGGTAGCGGGCGATGAAGGGGATGGTGTTGCCCTCGTCCAGCAGGGCCGCCACGTTCTCCACGTGCTTCCGGTCCCGGCCCAGCTCCCGGGCCAGAATTTCGATGATCGTCTCCATTGAGTCTCCTTTTATTCGTTATCGATCCTGATCTGGCACATTTTCATGGCCTCCAGGACGTTGCGGTGGCTTTCCGGGGTGCCCGGAGCGCCATCAATAAAGTCGTTCTGCATGTCAACGGCAGCTAAAATACCGCCTCCTATTGCTGAAAAACCTTCTCTACATGGACGTGCTCCGTCTTTCCAAGGAACCGCATCCCCTCAAAATCCAGCTCCACCACGAAGGGCATCCAGTCAATGATCCGCAGGAAGCTGTCGCAGTCATAGCTTGGGTCGTAGTAGCGCAGGATCGTGCTGAGGGCGGTGCCGTGGGTGCCGATGACCACCGTCCTGTCCCGCTCCGCCGTCAGGATGTCCGTCAGGGCGGCAATATTCCGCTCCTGTACGGAGCGCAGGCTCTCCCCGCCGGGCTCGTGCCAGTCGAAGTCTGCCCAGCGCTTACGAAACAGCTCCCGCACGTTGCCGCCGGGGACGGTCTCCCGCTCCCGCAGGCGCTCGTCGGTATGGATGGTCATGCCGAAATGCTCCGCCGCCTCCCGGATGGTGTCCAGACTGCGGCGGTAGGG
Organism: uncultured Oscillospiraceae bacterium; assembly: GCA_910579485.1. GTDB lineage: Bacteria > Bacillota > Clostridia > Oscillospirales > Oscillospiraceae > Pelethomonas. The sequence goes on from CAJTVO010000016.1 coordinate 32,355, forward strand.
ACTGCACCAGAAGGCGTCCACAGGCTTGTCCCGGAGGAAGTCCAGGACCACCCGCCGGTCCTCCATGGCCTCGGCGGTGAGTCCACGTTCCCGGTCGGACCCGCTGCGGTAGTCGGACTGGGCATGGCGGACGAAATAGATGGTTGTCATAGGCATTCTCCTTACTTATAGTACAGCCGCTGCCGCTCGTACTTGGCTTCGTAGCTCACGTGCATCCCCAGGCGCTTGTAGAGGTTTTCGTCCACATCGCTGAGCACCACCGTAAAATGGGCCCCGCAGCCCTTCAGCTTGGGCAGCTGCTTCTGGGCCAGATCGGCGATGGGGTTGGTCAGGGCGCTGACGCACAGGGCGATGAGCACCTCGTCACTGTGGAGCCGGGGATTCTTGTTGCCCAGACTGCCGGTCTTCAGCCGGCAGATGGGCTCCAGGACCTGGGTGGAGATGAGGTCCAGCTCCTGGTCGATGCCCCCCAGGGCCTTCAGCGCGTTCAGCAGCAGGGACGCGGAGGCCCCCAGCTGATCGCTGGTCTTCCCGGTGATGACCCTGCCGTCCGGCAGGACCATGGCCCCGGCGGGCGCCCCGGTGGATTCCTCCTTCTCCAGGGCGGCGGCCACGGCGGGGAAGATGGCGGGGGTGACGCCGGAGTGCTTCATCAGCAGCTCCAGCTTATAGACGACCTCCTTGTCCACGGTGCCCCGGAGCCTGCCGGTGAGGGCGGTATAGTACCGCCTGAGGATCTCCATGTTGGACGCCTCCCGGCAGGCCTCGTCGTCCACGATGCACTTGCCCACCATGTTGACCCCCATGTCCGTGGGGGACTGGTAGGGGCACTGGCCCAGGATGGACTCGAAAATGGTCCGCAGGACGGGGAATATCTCCACATCCCGGTTATAGTTTACCGTGGTGACGCCGTAGGCGGCCAGGTGGAAGGGGTCGATCATGTTCACGTCGTTGAGGTCGGCGGTGGCGGCCTCGTAGGCCAGATTCACCGGGTGGTCCAGGGGCAGGTTCCACACGGGGAAGGTCTCGAATTTGGCGTAGCCCGCCTTCCGGCCCCGGCGGTGCTCGTGGTAGAGCTGGCTGAGACAGGTGGCCATCTTCCCGCTGCCGGGCCCGGGGGCGGTGACCACCACCAGGGGATGGCTGGTCTCGATGTAGTCGTTGCGGCCATAGCCCTCGTCGCTGACGATGAGGTCCACGTTGTGGGGATACCCGGCGATGGGATAGTGGCGGTACGTTTGGATGCCCAGGACCTTCAGGCGCTTGAGGAAGGCGTCCGCCCCTGGCTGGCCGCTGTACTGGGTCACTACCACGCTGCCCACGTACAGGTCCATTCCCCGGAACACGTCGATGAGCCGCAATACATCCTCCTCGTAGGGGATGCCCAGATCGCCCCGGACCTTGTTCTTCTCGATGTCCCCGGCGCTGATGGCCACCACGATCTCCACGTCGTCCCGCAGCTGCTGGAGCATACGGACCTTGCTGTCCGGCTCGAACCCCGGCAGCACCCGGGAAGCGTGGTAGTCGTCAAAGAGCTTTCCGCCAAATTCCAGGTAGAGCTTTCCGCCGAACTGTCCGATCCGCTCCCGGATCCGGGCGGACTGGGTCTCGATGTACTTCTGATTGTCAAACCCCGCTTTAAACATAGAACTTCCTCTCCCTTATTCACAGCGATATCCGCTACTGCATAGAGCCCCTAAAACTACCACAGCTTCTTCAGCGCGGTATGGGTACAGACCCGTCCGATCTCCTTTTGGAGGGACTTCAGGTCGTCAAAGGTCTCCGGCCGCTTGCCGGGGTCCCGGAGGAGGGCCGAAGGATGGTACATCGCCATCATGCGCATCCCGTCCACATCGAACCAGACGCCGTGCTCCTTGGTGATCCGGAACTTAGGGTCGATCAGCCGCATGGCGGCGACGCGGCCCAGGCTGACCAGGATCTTGGGCTGGATCAGCGCGATCTGGCGGCGCAGGTAGCCAATGCAGGCGTCCTGCTCCACGTTCATCGGGTCCCGGTTTCCCGGCGGGCGGCATTTGACGATGTTGGCGATATATACCAGGGTCCTGTCCAGGCCGATGATCGCCAGCATGTCGTCCAGGAACTGCCCCGCCTTGCCCACGAAGGGAACGCCCTGCTCGTCCTCGTTGGCCCCGGGGCCTTCGCCCACCAGCATGATCTCCGCCTGCGGGTTCCCCACGCCGAAAACCACGTTTTTGCGGGTCTGGCACAGGGCGCACTCTCGGCACTGGGAGCACTCCTGCTCCAAGATATCCCACCGGTCTTCCATGCCGCGCACCTCCTGCATCATCGTATATTTCCTATCGGGCCGGGTACGCTATCTCTTGACTTCACGCAAAGGAGCGCGACCGTATGTCCCGATGGTTCGTTTATTTCCTCTTCTACAGCCTGGGGGGCTATGGCCTGGAAAAGCTGCACGCGCGGCTCACCCATTCCCCCCGCCAGGTACGCAAATGCTTCCTGCTGCTGCCATTATGCCCCGTTTACGGGATGGCCATGACCGCCCTGGCGGCACTCGCGCCGGAAGGGCTGGGCTTTCTCCCCCTGACGCTTCTGGGCGGCGCGGTCTGCACGGGGGTAGAATTTCTGGTCCATCTATTCTATGACAAGGTCCTGGGCGTACAGTTCTGGGACTACCGCCTCCTGCGGGGACATGTCCAGGGAAGGATCTGTCCCCAGTTCGCCGCGATATGGGGGCTTCTGTCCGCCGCCGCCCTCATGTGGGTCCATCCCCTTGCCCGGTGGACGGCAGGAATTCTCCCGTCATGGGTCATCGTTCCCCTGTGGGTGGTATTCGCGGTGGACTGCGTTCTCTCTGCGGCGCTGCTGCGGCGGTACAGGGACACGGAGCTACTCGCCCTCGGGGCGGCGCTGGCTCAGATGCGCGCCGTCAGCCAGTCCAGCACGTCCTTGTAGACGTACTGCCTGCTGGCCTCGTTCAAAATTTCGTGGCGCAGGCCGTGGTAGAGCTTGATGCTCACATCCTTCAGCCCCGCCTTCCGGAAGCAGGCGCAGGCCTTCTGCACGCCCCTGCCCATGCCGCCTACCGGGTCCCGGTCTCCGGCAATGAAGAATACCGGCAGGCTCTTGTCCATTTTGTTGATGTTGGACTGCTTGGTGATACACGCCAGGCCGTCCAGCATATCCCGGAACAGCCCCAGGGAAGTGTCTCCGCCGCAGAGGGGGTCGGCGATATAGGCGTCCACATTGGCCTCGTTGGCGGACACCCAGTCGAAGCGTGTGCGAGTGGGGGCGAACGCCTTGTTGTAGGCGCCGAAGGCCAGGTCGTCAGCCGTGGCGCTGTAGGCCTTTTTGCCCAAGCGTCTGATCTCGCGGTCCGCTACCAGCTTCCCGCCGGCAATGACAGGCGCGGACTGATGGCCCGTGCCGCAAAGGACGCAGCCGCTGAGAAGGCCCGGATAGCGGATGAGGTGCGTCCGGGACAGGAACGAGCCCATGGAGTGTCCGAAGAGGAAATAGGGCTTGTCCGGGAAGACCTTGGCCGTGCGGCGGCGCAGCTCCTCGATATCGTCCACCACGTGCCGCCAGCCGTCCTCCTCGCCGAAATAGACCATGGGAGCGTTCTCAATGAGGGACTGTCCGTGGCCCAGATGGTCGTTGGCCACCACCACGAAGCCATTGGCGCACAGGAACTTAGCAAAGGGCTCGTAGCGCGCGCCATACTCCGCCACACCGTGGGCGATCTGCACGACCCCCACGATATCCCGCCCCGCGGGCGTCCACTGATTGACGTGGATCAGGGTCTTCCCGTCGCTGGAGGGAAAGAAATATTCCGATGTGATCGCCATTGCCGTATCCTCCGCTCTTTTGTTTCACCTGCCGCCCGATGTCGGACGGTCAGGCCCCGTTGTTTGGAGCCATTATATCACAACCGCCCCTAAAATCCTAGAGCTTTTCCATAGAATTTTCCAGCCGCGCAGAAGCTGGGCCGTGGAATTTTTTGAAAGGGATAGTGATGGTTTATTCAACTTTGCGGCTTGATTTTGTGTTACGTAAACTGGTTTGTTAATTTCTAAACTTGTGTCTCTTCTCTATGTAGAATCTTCAGATATCTGCAAAACTGCTCAAATCTCTGAACCAAATTATGAACAAACCATGAAAATGCTACCACCTGGCTACCAAGGCTTTCGCGGCTGCTACCAGCTGCAAATTGGTGGAAAATAACGA
>CAJTVO010000017.1 GCA_910579485.1 uncultured Oscillospiraceae bacterium
TGGTGGTCAACTCCGACCTGAAGATGATGACCCTCTCCTCCGGCCTTTCCACCCTGAAGGGCCAGTTCACCACCAACTTCCCGGTGCTGATGGCCGGCTCCCTGCTGGCCATGCTGCCCATGATCGTGCTGTACCTGATCTTCCAGCGTCAGTTCGTGGAGGGCATCGCCGGTACCGGAGGGAAATAGGCGGCGCCTGTGCCGCCGGGACAATCGTTCGTACACCCCGCGGGCGTGGGGATGGCGTCCCCCCCGGGTGAACGATCGCCGCGCGCTTTTTACATTGCGTTCTTCTTACCTCCCCTCTTTCCTCTTTTCGACCGCCCTGGCGGGATCAGCCCGCCGGGGCGGTCACACTACCTTTTCGAGGTGATCTCTCATGATCGTTTATCATGAACCGAGCAGGACATACACCCTGCATACGAAGCACACCACCTATCAGCTGGCGGTCCATCCGACCGGCGTGGTGCAGCACGTCTACTACGGCCCCCGGCTCCGGGACTGCGACCTAACCGGACTGCTCCGGTATGCGGACCGGGGCTTCTCCCCCAATCCGGAGGAGGCGGGGGCGGACCGGACCTTCTCTCTGGATACCACGCCTCAGGAGTACTCCACCTGCGGCGTGGGAGACTTCCGCCTGCCCTCCATCGAGTTCGAGCTGACCTGCGGCAGCCGCACGGCGGACCTGCGGTACGCGCGGGGCCAGATACGGCGGGGCAAGTACGCCCTGGAGGGCCTGCCCGCCTTTTATGGAGGCGAGGAGGAGTGGGAGACCCTCAGCGTAGTCCTGCGGGACGACGCCGCCCAGGCGGAGGTGGAGCTGCTCTACGGCGTGCTGGAGGAATACGACCTCATCACGCGGTCCGTCCTGGTGCGGAACGCAGGACAGGGACCCGTCCGGCTGTGCCGGTGCGCCTCCCTGTGTCTGGATCTCCCGCGCTCCGACCTGGATATGGTCACCTTCAACGGCGCGCACATGATGGAGCGCTGTCCCAGCCGCGCCCCCCTGCGCCCCGGCATCCAGAGCGCCGGAAGCGTCCGGGGCGCTTCCAGCCACCAGCACAACCCCTTCGTGATCCTCTGCGACCGGGAGGCCAATGAGGACTACGGCCTGTGCTATGGGGCCATGCTGCTCTACAGCGGCAATTTCCAGGCGGCGGTGGAGACTGGCCAGTTTGAGAACGCCCGGCTGGTAATGGGCGTCAACCCCTGCCATTTCACCTGGACCCTGGAGCCCGGCGAGGTTTTCAGCGCGCCGGAGGCGGCCATGGTCTGCTCTGAGGCGGGTCTGGGGGAAATGAGCCGCCGGTTCCACCGGGCCATCCGGGACCGCCTGGTCCGGGACCGCCTGCGGGGGCGGCGCAAGCCCGTGCTGGTGAACAACTGGGAGGCCACCTATTTCGACTTTGATCCGGAGAAGCTGCTGGCCATCGCCCGGGAGGCGGCGGCGCTGGGCGTGGAGCTGTTCGTCCTGGACGACGGCTGGTTCGGGAAGCGCGACGACGACAACAGCGGCCTGGGGGACTGGCAGGTGAACACGGACAAGCTCCCCGGCGGGCTGGAGGCCTTGGCGCCCGCCATCAACGACCTGGGCCTCTCCTTCGGCCTCTGGGTGGAGCCGGAGATGGTCAGCGAGGACAGCGATCTCTACCGGGCCCACCCCGACTGGGCCCTCCAGGTGCCGGGCCGGACCCCCGCCAGGGGCCGGAACCAGTTGGTGCTGGACTTCTCCCGGCGGGAGATCCGAGATCATATTTACGCCCAGCTGCACAGGGTCCTGTCCAGCGCGCCGGTGACGTATGTGAAGTGGGACATGAACCGGAGCCTCTCCGGCGTGTGGTCCGCCGCCCTGCCGCCCCAACGGCAGGGGGAGGTCTACCACCGCTGCGTCCTGGGGGTCTACGAGATGCTGGAGCGCCTGCGGACGGACTTTCCGGAGATCCTTGTGGAGGGCTGCTGCGGCGGCGGGGGACGGTTCGACGGCGGGATGCTGTACTACACTCCCCAGATCTGGTGCAGCGACAACACCGACGCCATAGACCGGCTGCGCATCCAGTATGGGACCTCCTTCTGCTACCCGGTGTGTACCATGGGGGCCCACGTCTCCGCCGTGCCCAACGAGCAGAACGGGCGGGTCACCCCCCTGGAGACCCGGGGGATTGCGGCCATGAGCGGGGCCTTCGGGTACGAGCTGGACCTGAGCAAGTGCACGCCGGAGGAGAAGGCGTGCATCCGCCGCCAGATCGAGACCTACAAGGCGCGGTGGGAGCTGCTCCAGCTGGGGGACTACTACCGTCTCACGGACCCCTTCCGGGAGGGACCCTATACCGCCTGGGAGCAGGTGTCTCCCGACCGGCGGGAGGCCCTGGTGTCCGTGGTGTTCGGCGGCGCCCGGGCCGTGTCCCCCTTCCGGGTGCTGAAGCTGAAGGGCCTGGACCCCGGCGCGCGCTATCAGGTGGACGGCGCGGGCTGCTGGGGCGGCGACGCGCTGATGTACGCCGGGTTCCCCCTGCCCGCGGTGAAGGGGGACTATCAGGCCGTCCAGCTGCATCTGACGGCTGTTGATGATTAACTCCCTCTTTGTAATTGTGTACTCATAGAAAGCGGGAGTATAAATATATAAATTGGTATTATAAGAAGGAAGCGAAATGAAAAATCTGATCATTCCGCCCAAATTGAACGAGGGTGATACAGTAGCATTTATTTCAATTTCAGGTGGCCGTGCCGGAGATGAAGATATGATTCCCCGGTATATGCTGGGTAAAAGGAGATTCGAAAGAATCTTTAATGTTAAAGTTGTTGAAACGCCCAATGCGCTTAGAGGGAGCAAGTATCTTTATGAGCATCCTGAGAAAAGAGCCGAGGATTTGATGTGGGCTTTGAAGGATGATTCCATCAAAGGGATCATCTGTAATCAGGGTGGAGATGATTCCTATCGTGTTCTTCCATATATCGATTCGCAGGCCATTCATGATCATCCCAAGGTATTTATGGGCTTTTCCGATATTGCTACATGGTTGGCTGTTTTTGCATATGCAGGCGTCCGTGCTTATTACGGTCCCACTGTTCTGACCCCACTCGCACAGCCAGGAAAACTTGATGAGTATACGGAAGCGGCAATCAGACGGACATTGTTTTCAAATGAGGTGATCGGCGAAATTAAACCTGCGGAAAAGAACACACCCATTGACTGGACTACAACATACACCGTCAAAGAGGGATCGAAAGAAGTTCAATATGAACGCTTTTTGGATAATGATGAGATCGATGATCCGAAAGATATAATTCCCTGGACACCCGGGACCGGCTACAAGGTATTGCAGGGGTCCGGAAGGGTCAGAGGCCATGTTATCGCGGTTTGCGGAGGCCCTCTTTGGCAGATAATGGGGACGAAGTATTTCCCCGGTCCCGATATATGGGAAGATTCCATTATCGTGCTGGAACACGGACGCATTTACGGCAGCAAATTAGCCGGATTACATGAACTTCGTGCATTTGCCGCGGCCGGAGTTTTTGATAAGGCGAAAGCTGTGATCACAGGCCCTCTGGATGAGGACAATGAGGAAACAATCATAAAGGTTATCTGTAAGGAAGTACACAGACCGGACATGGTCATATTGGAAAATGTGGATTGCATTCACAGAACGCCTATGACGATACTTCCTGCCGGGGCGTGGATGGAGATAGACTGTGACGTTCCGAGAATAGAAATACTCGAATCGGGAGTATCATAATACTGGGTAAAAGCATCCGAGGGAAAGAACGGGGTGCGATAGTTAGATGAACCTACAAGACTGTTATGACATTATCGGTGCTTGAAGATGAAGGCATGCACGTCTTTGAATGGTGGGGCGGTGAATATCGTCCGTTAGCTGAACTTATTGCAGAAAATGTACATTTTATTTCAAATGTTATGCAGTGGGAACACTTTTCTGAATAGGGAGATGCTCAATAAAAAAAGAGGGAGGGGACCGCGGCGCGGTCTCCTCCTGTTCCGTCGAGGCGCGGGGAGCTATTCCCGCAGATAATGCTCCTCCGCCTCCTGAAGGGCGGACAGCAGCAGGTCCCCCGCCCTCCGGACGATGGGGTCGCCGGGGGCATAGTTCTCCAGGATGGTAATGGCACGGTCGATCTGACCAACAAGATTCGCATATTCTTTTTGATAATCCATAATTACGCAGCTCCTCCATAAGGATATGATAGGTCCGCCTTCCGACCGGCGGATATGAGGTGGGAGAGGGACGGCTCCCGTCGGCGAACGGAGGCAAACGCTGGAGAATTGAGGCGTCGGCTGTCGCTCTCTGTCGCATAGTATACAGATTTGGGGGAATGAAGTTTGCCGGATTTTGTCGAGAGGCAAAATTTTATTTTCTCCCCGTTTTCCGCCAAACACTACTTGCAGGATAGCCCCCCTGGTTGTATAATACAACATATTGTGGTTGCTCCCCCAACCGGCCGTTTTGCCGGGGCGGAGGAGCCTCCGCTTCGCGCCGCCCTTGACCGTCCGCCATCAGCGGACAGCCGGCGGCCCGCAGGGGCGCGGCGCGCCCCGCTCATTTTACGAAGCAGGAGGTCCTGGCGATGGGACAGAGGAAGGAAGGGAAGGCCCTGGGCGGACGGGTCTGGGCGGCGCTGCTGAGCTTCGGGCTCATCGGCCAGATCGCCTGGGTGGTGGAGAACATGTACTTCAACGTGTTCCTCTACAACACCGTCACCGGGGACACGGGGATGATCGCCGCCATGGTGGCGGCCAGCGCCGTGGTGGCGGCGGTGACCACCCTGGTGGTGGGCGCGCTGTCGGACAAGCTGGGGATGCGCAAGCCCATCATCGTCACGGGCTATCTGCTGTGGGGCCTGAGCGTCATGGCCTTCGCCCTGGTGCGGGTGAGCGGGCTGGAGCGCCTGCTGGGTCCCGCCAAGGCCGTTCAGACGGCGGCGGTGCTGGTGATCGTCCTGGACTGCGTGATGACCTTTTTCGGCAGCAGCGCCAACGACGCGGCCTTCAACGCCTGGGTCACCGACGTCACCAATGACAGCAACCGGGGTCGGGTGGAGGCGGTGCTGGCCGTCATGCCTCTGGTGGCCATGCTGGTGGTCTTCGGCGCTCTGGACGGCCTGACCACCCAGGGGAAGTGGGGCGCCTTCTTCCTCATCGTGGGCGGGCTGACCCTGCTGGGGGGCGGCCTGGGACATCTGCTCATCCGGGAGCCGGAAAACCTCCGCCGGGCGGAGGGCAACTATGTGGGGAACATCCTCTACGGCCTGCGCCCGGGAGTTGTCTGGGCCAATCCTTCCCTGTATCTGGCCCTGCTGGCCCTGGCGGTGTACGCCGCCAGCCAGCAGGTGTATATGCCCTACCTGATCATCTACATCCAGCGCTTTCTGGGGGTGGACGGCTACGCCGTCATTCTGGGGGTGGTGCTCACCGCCGCCAGCGCCGTCAGCGTGGCCTTCGGCCGGGTGATCGACCGGCGGGGGAAGCTCCAGGTGGCGGTCCCCGCCTCCATCACCGCCTTCGCGGGGCTCATCGCCATGTTCTTCGTCCGGGGCATGGTCCCCGTCATCCTGGCGGGCACGGTGATGCTGGGGGCCAGCATGGTCCTCTCCGCCTGCCTCCAGGGCGTCATCCGGGACCACACCCCGGCCCATAAGGCGGGGCAGTTCCAGGGCATCCGCATCCTCTTCCAGGTGCTGCTGCCCATGGTGACGGGCCCCTATATCGGCGCGGCGGTGATCCAGCACGGCGGGGAGACCTACGAGGAGCTGGGGGTGGTGAAGGAAGTCCCCACGCCGGAGATCTTCATCGCCGCCGCCCTGGTGCTGATGCTGATCGCCATCCCCCTGGCCCTGCTGCGGCGGAAGGAGCCCTCCAAGGCCCTCCGGTCCCTGCGGCCTATGCTGACCACATGGGGGGAAAATCTGGACCGGGAGCATCCCCTGCCGGAGTACCCCCGTCCCCAGCTACGCCGGGACAGCTATCTCAACCTCAATGGCCGCTGGCAGTACGCCATCCGGAACGGGAAGGAGAAGGAGCCTGTCTCCTATGACGGCGAGATCGTCGTCCCCTTCTCCCCGGAGAGCTTCCTGTCCGGCGTGATGAAGAAGGTGATGCCGGAGGACAGGCTGTGGTACCGCCGGACCTTCACCCTGCCGGAGGGCTTCCGGAAGGACAAGGTGCTGCTCCACTTCGGCGCGGTGGACCAGTCCTGCCAGGTCTACGTCAACGGCCGTCTCGCGGGGAGCCACGAGGGGGGCTATCTGCCCTTCTCCTGCGACGTTACCGCCGCCTTGGCCGCGGGGGAGAACACCCTGACCGTGGCCGTCACCGACGCCACCTCCCGGTCCCGCCACGCCTACGGCAAGCAGAGCTTCCACCCCGGCGGCATCTGGTACACCCCTCAGAGCGGCATCTGGCAGACGGTGTGGCTGGAGTCGGTGCCGGAGAACTATGTGGAGAAGCTGACCATTATCCCGGATCTGGATCACAAGCGGGTGCGCTTCGTCCTCCAGGCCAAGGACCCGGAGGGGGCCAACGTGGTGGTGCGCAAGGACGGCGTGGTCATCGCCGAGGACTGGTACGACGCCTCCCGGGAATACGAGGAGTTCCCCATCACCGATGAAAACCTCCGCCCCTGGACCCCGGAGGACCCCTTCCTCTACGACGTCACCGTCACCCTGAAGGGTGGGGACAAGGTGGAGAGCTACTTCGGGATGCGGAAATTCGGCGTGACCACCGTGAACGGCAAAAAGGTCCTGGCCCTCAACGACCGGCCCATCTTCATGTCCGGCGTGCTGGACCAGGGGTATTGGAGCGACGGGCTCTACACCCCGCCCTCCGACGAGGCCATGGTCTACGACATCCGGAAGATGAAGGAATGCGGGTTCAACATGCTCCGCAAGCACATCAAGATCGAGCCCCTGCGGTGGTACTACCACTGCGACCGGCTGGGGATGCTGGTGTGGCAGGATATGGTCAGCGGCGGAAGCCGCCTGGACCCCCTGGTCATCCAGGCTGCCCCCTTCCTGGGCATCCACCTCAACGACGGCCGGTACGGCCGCTTCGGACGGGAGGAGGAGGCCGGAAGGGAGCAGTTCGTCCGGGACCTCCACGACACGGTGGAGCTGCTCCGGAATACCGTCTCCCTGGCGGTCTGGGTGCCCTTCAACGAGGGGTGGGGACAGTTCGACAGCCTGCTGGCCACCCAGACGCTCTGGGAGCTGGACCCCACCCGCCTGGTGGACCACGCCTCCGGCTGGCACGACCAGGGCGGCGGGGACTTCAAGAGCCGCCACGTGTACTTCAAGCCCGTGCGGCTGAAGCACGATAAGGACCGCGTGCTCGCCCTTACCGAGTTCGGAGGCTACAGCCTGCCGGTGCCGGGACATACCGCCGGGGACAAGCCCTTCGGCTACCGGATGTACCAGTCCGCCGGAGAGTATATGGACGCCCTGGCCCGGCTGTACGAGCAGGAGATCATCCCCTGCCTGGACAAGCAGGCCCTGTCCGCCGCGGTGTATACCCAGGTGAGCGACGTGGAGGACGAGGTCAACGGCATCCTGACCTTCGACCGGAAGTCCTGCAAGGTGGACGTCCCCCGGATGCAGAGGATCAACGGGCGGCTGCGGTTCTGACCGGGACCTCCGGGCAAGCGGCCGGCCCGTCAGCCGCCCCTGGCGGCGGACTATGTAATGACCCACTGCACCAGCAGCAGCAGCACCACGCCTGGAACGCCCAGTATGCCGGCGGTCAGCCCGTTGAAGAGGTTGAACCCCAGATGCAGGCCGGTGTATTTGGAGGTAAGATTCACGGCCAGCAGGGCCGCCAGGCCCAGCAGGGCGTTGACCGCCGCCGGAAGGAAGCCCTCCCGCGCCGCCGCAGCCCTGGCGCCCAGGGCCGCGGCGGCCAGTCCTCCCAGGACCAGGAAAATGAGCGCCATCATGTCCATCGCGCCCTCCCCGGCTGGGGCGCGCCTACCGCCGTGGCGGCGCACAGCTCGAACTCCTTGATCCGCCGGAGCAGATAGTTCATCCGGGCCTGGAGGGACTGGATCTCATAGATGCAGGCCTCCGTCAGCTCCGGGTCGCTGGCGTAGTCGAAGGCGGTATAGGCGTGGCTGAGGGCGGTCTGGGTCTCCTGCAGGCTTGTCTTCAATTCCAGCAGGGCCGGGGGCTCCGTGCCCCGGCTTCGAATGGGGGAGATACGTTTCATGGAAGATCCCTCCTTGGTTTCCAGTGTATGTCCAGTTTGGACAAATATGCCATTTTTTAAACGCCGCCGTTCCGCCGGGAAAAAGGAGGAGGAATCATGCACGAGCACTATATGCGTCAGGCCCTTCTCCTGGCCCGGGAGGCCGCCGGGGCGGGGGAGGTCCCCGTGGGCTGTGTCATCATCCGCAACGGCGAGATCGTGGGCCGGGGCCGGAACCGCCGGGAGGAGAAGCAGAGCGCCCTCTCCCACGCGGAGACCGAGGCCATCCGGGAGGCTAACGCCGCCCTGAACTCCTGGCGTCTGGAGGAGTGCGCGCTGTACGTCACCCTGGAGCCCTGCCCCATGTGCGCCGGGGCGATCATAAACGCCCGGATACCGCGAGTATATTACGGGGCCCGGGACAGCGCCATGGGGGCCTGCGGCGGGGTGCTCAATTTATTCATGGAGGATTTCCCCAACACCCCCGCCCTGACGGGCGGGATATTGGAAGAGGAGTGCCGCAAGGTCCTGGCCGATTTTTTCGCCGCCCTGCGCGGGCCGCGATGAACGGCCCATGGCGCGGCACAGCCCCCTCCGCGCTGCGGGAAGAAGCCAAAAACCGAAAAAGGAGAAGGAAGAATGTATCAGATCAAACACATTACGGATAAAGAAGGCGTCGCCAAGGCGGAGCCCGCCGACCGGGCCCATCTGGGCTGCATCGGCGAAGCCAAGATGGAGGACGGCTGCGTCCTCTTCCGCTGCCGCTACGACAGCCACGGCGACCCCTGCAACCGCTATATCCGCACGAGCCTGGTCCAAAACTGGAAAAAGGACCCCGACTCCGGGAGGATCATCGTGGAGACGATGAACAGCATCTACTATATGGACCCGGTGAAGGATTGACCCCTTGTTACCCTTTTGTCACCAATATGATACAAAAAGTTGGCTTGCTTCTGACGGCGGGCGTGGTATACTAGGGAAAGAAAAAAGGCGGTGCGAACCGCCTCCAGGAGGTAACTGTACACATGAAAAAGCTTACCGCGCTGCTGCTGGCCCTGACGCTGCTGTTTACATCCGCCTGCGCCGGCGGCGAGGGGACGCAGGATACGCCGGACGCCCCCGACTCCCCTCCCGTCCAGGAGCAAACGCCCCCGGCGGAGACAGACGCCCCGGACGAGCCCGCTCCGGAGCCTGAAGCGGAACCAGAGCCCGAACCGGAACCCCCCGCCCCGGTGGAAAAGGAGCCCTATGAGATCCTGGACCCTACCGTCATGCCCGAGGGCGGGGAGCGGGACGGCGTGAAATACGAGGCCTATAACGGCATTGTGGAGCATCTCTTCTTCCACCCCATCATCGCCTATCCCGAGCTGGCTTTCGATGGAGACAGCGAGGAGAAGGGGCTGGATGACTTCATGGTGACGGCGGACGAATTTTGGAAGATCATGGACAGCTGCTACGCCAACGGCTATGTGCTGGTGGATATCGGCGACGTGTGGAGCGAGACCACCGGCGACGACGGCCAGCCCAAGATGGTCCGCAACACCCTCTACCTCCCCGAGGGAAAAAAGCCGCTGATCTTCTCCTATGACGATACCAACTACTACCCCTATATGCTGGACAACGGCTTCACCTACAAGCTGATCCTGGGCGAGGACGGGAAGGTGACCTCCTGGGGGCTGGACCCTGACGGCAAGGAGGTCACCAGCCGGGAGCTGGACGCCATCCCCGCATTGGACAAGTTCGTGGAGGATCACCCCGACTTCTCCCCCTTCGGGGCCAAGGCCAGCCTGAGCCTCACCGGCTATCAGGGCATCCTGGGCTACCGCACCCAGACCGACGGCGCTGTGGAGTGGACCGACGAGCTGGAGGCCAACCGCCAGGCCGAGCGGGAGGCGGTGAAGCCCATCATCGAGGAATTGAAGCGCACCGGCTGGACCTTCGGCAGCCACACCTGGGGACACATCCGCCTCAGCGGCCAGCGCCTGGGCCTGGACGCCATCCAGAAGGACACCCAGAAGTGGCTTGACGAGGTGGGCAGCCTGGTGGGCGAGACCCCCATCCTGTACTACCCCCACGGCGAGCGCCCCGACGGCGGCGACTGGACCCAGACCGGGCCTATCTTCCAATATTTGCAGAGCCAGGGCTTCCGGGTGTTCTGCTCTGTGGGCATCGAGAGCTTCAGCTTCATCAAGAAGGACATCTGTGCCGTGATCTGCGACCGCCTCCACCCCGACGGCACCACCCTCCGCAACTCCCGGAAGCGGTATCTGCAGTTCTATGACGCCAAGGATATTATGGACCCCGCCCGGCCTGATTTCGGGGTGGACTGGGATTGATCCCCTATTTCAAAAAGCAAAAAGTTTCCCCGAGGAAAGCGTACCGCCTTCCTCGGGGAAATCTTTTTATTACGGTTTGCACGTTCCGCAGGGCTTGTACCCCTGTTCGACCAGCTCCTCCCGGGCGCCGCTGTATTCCTCCCGGTTCTCCGCCTTGATGGTGGAGGCTCCGGCGCAATCGGGCAGGTGGAACTTCTTGGAGCTGGTGTTGAGGACGTAGGCGGTCTCCGCCGGCGTCTCCGGACGGTCCCCGCCCTCCAGCCAGCTCTCCCCAGTGGCGTAGTCGATCTCCACCCCGGGCTGGCTGTTGTAGACGTAGACGTTGAAGCTGACGCCCTTTCCCTCGTCCTCCACGCTCAGGGCCTCCATCTGGACGCCGCCGGCCACCAGGGCGTCGCCGTCGTATATGGGCGTCACCCGGTAGAGCACGTGGTTCTCGGTTTCCTTCACGTAGTCCGCCACCATGTTCTCGAAGGGCAGCATCCCCTCCACATTCATGTACCGGGTGCCGGTGATGAGATTCTGCTTGTTGGCGTTCTCCCCCGTCAGCTGGAAGCCGATGAGGTGGCACCGGTTGTAGAGATACTTTCCGTCCACGCAGTCATACTTCACCGTCTGCCATCCGGAGGGCTTCACCTGGCCGATGGACTCCCGTTCCTCGGTAGGCATCAGGTCCACACCCACGCAGGCGGAGGCAACGCCGCAGCGCCCCAGCGCGTCCAGGGGGCTGTAGACCTCATAGGAGGAGGTGGTCATCTCCCCCGGCAGGAAGGAGGGCTCGTTGCCGTTGACAGCCACATAAGGCTCCCCGGAGAAGGGCGGGATATCGTCCAGATAGATGGCGGTAACGCTCTGGACATGTTGGCTCTGGATGTCCCCGGCAGTGTGCAGATACCACAGCCCTGCCAGGAGGATCAGCAGGAGTGCCAGGGACAGCCAGACTCTATTCTGTTTCTTCACCTTCACCGGCGGTACACCTCCTTTGTGATCTTCTCATGGCTGGATCCGGAAAACTCCTCCCGCCGCTCCAGGGTCCACCCCGTCAGGGGCAGGGGGAACCGGCGGTCGGCGGGATAGGTCCGGTTCCAGTGGTAGAGGACGACCTCCTCCGCCTCCTCCAGCCAGGGGGCGGGGTCCAGGTCCTCGAAAAAGCACAGCTCTCCCGGACCCGCCCGGCGGGGAAAGTCCTCCGCCGGGCGGATATACTCCGGCGGATCGGAGAACTGCTCCAGGGAGTAGGGGCTCATCCACAGGGGGCCCCCGGCGGCCTCCGACAGGAGATCCTGCCGGAGGAGCCGGTCCTGACTCTGCCGGCGGCGGTTGAAGAGCATCCCGCCCCGGCTGTCGATACATACCGCGATCCTCACGGCATCTGTAACAGTCCGGCGCACAGCCGCTGGAGGATCACCGCCACCTGGGCCCGTCCGGCCGCGCCGCCGGGCTGGAGCGCGCCGTCCAATCCGGCGATCAGCCCGCTGCCCACCGCCCAGCTCATGGCGTCGGAGGCGTACAGGGAGACGGAGGAGGCATCCGGGAACCGGCCCAGATCACCCATGACGGAGACGTCCAGGCCCTTGTACCGGGCATAGCGGTAGAGGATGGCCGCCAGCTGCTCCCGGGTGATGGGGGCCTCCGGGCGGAAGGTGGCGTCCTCATAGCCCTCCACGATACCCGCCGAGGAGGCCCAGGCCACCGGGACGGCGTAGTACTGTCCCTCCGACACGTCGGTAAAGGCGGCGGGCAGGGCGGCGGGACTGCCCTCCAGCCGGTGGAGGATGGTGACGATCATGGCCCGGTCCGTGGTGGCGTAGGGGGCAAAGGTGTTCTCCGACAGGCCCCGCATCATGCCCTTGGCGTAAACGTAGCCCACCGCCTCGTAGAACCAGTCCGCCGCGCTCACGTCGGTAAAGGGAAGATAGACCGGCGCCGATGGGTCCTGGGGCTCCGCATCCGGCTGGGAGGGCGGCTGTACCGGCTCCTCCGTCCCGATTCCGGGTCTGGAGGGCTCCTCGTCCTCCCAGGGGAAGGCCTCCACGTCCGCCGTCCCGGTCATGCCTCCGGCCAGGGGCTTCAGATCCTCCCCCAGCAGGATGATCCGCGCGGTCTCCGGGAAGGCGTCCGCGCCGTATTCGCCCAGGTCCAGCTCGCCCAGCTCCAGGACGTTCCCCCCGTTCAGGGCGTCCCGGTCCGTCAGATAGACGGTCACATGGGTCCTTCCCCGGGAGACCCGCAGGCCGCACTCCGGCGCGTAGGCCGTCCGGCTGTCGGGGGTGAAGACGCAGTCCGGATATTCCCCCTCCAGCGTCAGCTCCAGCTGGACGCCGTACACATCGCTTCCGTCCAGGTCCTCCAGGGTGAGGAACGCAGTCTCATTGTCCCGCAGAAATTCGCATATCAGGGCGGGCTCCGCCGCCGCAAGGGCCGTGGGCGCGGCCCCCAGGGCCAGCGCCAGGGCCATCAAAAGCGCGAGGGTCCGTTTACGCATCACTTGCTGCCTCCTTCCAGTACCACCAGGGGCAGCTCGCTGCCGCCGGGGCTGTTGATCCACATGGTCTGCGCGGTGCGGCGGGTGCCCTCGGCGCTGTCCGGCGTGTCGGTGCGCCACAGCTCCGCGCGGATGCGGCTGGGCAGCACGTTCTCACTGCCGCAGGAGGTCTCGCCCGCCTGGAGCTCCTTTTCCGCCTGCACGTCCGGCACGAAGATGAAGATGCCGTTGCTGATGTTGGTATAGATGCCGTCCGCCTGCTCGTCGGCGAAGAGGAGGGCGTAGCCGTTGAGGTAGCGGGTGACGGCGCTCCCCGTTCCGTTCTCGCCGTTGGCCGCGGCCATATCCGGCGGGGCGAACTCACCCTCGATACGGACGGTGTTATACACCGGATCGCCGGAGAAGGTCCCGACGATGATCAGGGAGCCCTTCCGGATCACATCGTTCGCGCCGTCGCCGTACCGGTAATCCTCGGACATTTTTCCCACGGTGGGACCGGAGCGGAAGGCGATGTCATCGCCCACATAGCTGATGAGCCGCACATCGGAGAGCGCTATATTCTCAGGAATACCGGAGATGGTCACGCTTTTGGCCTGATAGGTGCCGATCCGGGCGTCGTCCTCCGGCGCGTTCGCCAGATGGAAGTAGCTGATGAACCGGTCACTCTCCAGAGGCTGGCTGCTATTGGCGAAGCTGCCGTCCCGCACGAGGGTCTTGGTGCCGTCCGCCTCGGTAACGAAGACCTGGAAGCTGCCTCCGCCCGTCACAGACGCGGGCAGGCGCAGTCCGGAGACGGCGGCGGGCTTGTGGAGATCGATCTGCACGTTTCCATTGGCATCCCGGCGGATGGCGTACTCCGAGGGATCGACCAGCAGATCGTAGGAGACACGGAATTCCTGGGTTACGGCGGAGCCGATCTGGTTGCCCAGGGTGTCGTAGGCGGTAACGGTGTAGGCATAGGTCAGGTTGTTGCCGGAGCCGATGGTATCGGTGAAGGTGGTGTCCGTGGTAAAGGCGATGGTCTCGTCGCCGCGCCGGATCTCATAGCCCTGGACCTTGCCGGAGGTCAAAGCGGCGGAGAAGGTCAGCTCAAACTGGCTGTCCCCCACTTTGCTTGCCTGCGCGCTGACGGTGCCCGCACCGGCGGAGACTCCCGTCAGCCGGTCCCTGCGGCTCTGGTCGTTGAGGTACCAGATGGCCCGGGTCTCGTCGGGATAGCCGCTCAGCTTGGTCCGGGTCTCCGGACTGAGGGTCATGCCCCAGCGGGTGAAGAAATCGGTCAGGTTCCTGCCGGCGATGGCGGAGGCGGTCAGGGCCACCTTGTCGTCATAGGCAGAAGCGCCGTTAAAGTACTGTCCGCTCTTCCACGCGGCGAAGAACCGGTTGAAGAAGTCCAGCGGCTTGTCTCCGCCGTCATAGGCCAGATGGAGCTGCCAGTACATACCCAGCTGGACGAACACGTCTCCGGAAGCGCCCGCGCGGCCCTGGGCAGTCTTGTTGAAGATGGCGGCATACTTGTTGCTGGCCTCCAGACGGGAGGTGAAGGTATTCTGCTTCCCATCGCTGGTCTGGATGGCCAGGGCGTAGATGTTGTTGGTGATCTCCGCCTTGCCCAGCTTGTCCATGTTGTGCCCGATCTCGTGGGCGATGCCCCAGCCGAAGAGGCTGTTGGCCGCTGCCCCGTCGGGCAGCTGGCTCAGGGGCGCGCCGCCCACCATGCCGGAGCAGGAGCCGTAGCCGATGCCGATGTGGTTCCCGGCGGCGTACATAAACGCGCCGGTGAACATCTGCATACACCGGATATTCTGCCGGGACTCCATGGGGCCGGAAATGCCCTGGACGGTCTGGCAGATGGACAGCACGTCCTCCCAGGCCAGCAGGGAATTCTCCAGCTGGGCGGCCCGGTCGGAGACCCGGCTCAGCCCGGCCTGGACCGCTCCGGCGGGCAGACTCAGAAGCACCGACGGCGTGGAGATCTCCGTCACGTTGCGCCAATCCGTCTGGGAAGCGCCCACCTTGTTGACTGCCAGGTAGTTGTCCAGCTCCGCCAGATAGGCGCTGATGGTCTGGGAGCGCTCTGCGTCGGTCATGGCATTCCAGCCGCCCAGCTCCAGCACCGGAATATCCGTGGCACGGCGGATGTGGAGCCGGATGCCCTCAGGGCCGGTGCCGCTGTAGGTGAGATACAGACTGCCGCCGCGGGGGGTGTTCTGACTGCCGATCTGGGGAATGGTGAGGATGTTCCGGCCGTTGACCAGCTCGCCTGCCTTTGCCTGCCACGCGGAGGCCTCGGCGTTGAACTGGGTGGCGTAGACCGTCACCGTTTTCCCGGCGGGGATGCCTGTGGCATAGACGGCGATCTCCCGTCCGGCGGCGGCGGCTACGCCCAGGGGCTGCAGCTCGCTGCCGCCCTGCCCGTACCGCTTGCTGTCCTCTCCGCTGCTGCGGGAATCGATGCCGTCCACGATCACGCCCGAGCTGCGTCCGCCGTCCAGAAGCTCCTGGGCCAGGACCAGCTCGTCGGCCATGGTGTCCAGATCCATGTAGTAGTTCCGCTCGTCGCTCTCCAGCCGGCGGCGCAGCTCGTTGATCCGCTCCCGGGTAACGCCGGAGGCCAGAACGGTGTGCAGCTCGTCGGCAAACAGCTCCCCGATCTCATCGGGCAGGCGGTGGTTCTCGTCGTACTTCAGGAACATCAGCTCCGAGAGGCTGAGCTTGGCGTATCCCACCTGCTCAACGGCCACGCTGACCTGAGCGACCTGCTTCTGGGGGGTGAAGGGCAGGACGCCGAATTTGGTCACGGCGGGGTTCCCCCGGACGTTGGGCCAGGAGTCCACGTCCGCCTGGCTCATGTTGTTGTGGTCCGTGCCCGGCGTCACCAGATGGCCGGGGCCGCTGAGGTCCTCCCCCGTGTACCAGACCTGGACGCTGTAGGTGCGCAGGCTGGAGGCATAAGCGCCGTCCAGCCGGGGCACCCAGATGACGGCCTGGATGTCCTGGGGCTGGCGGAAGGTGACGATCACGTGCTCGTTGCGCCACCAGTTCTGGACCGTCCAGTGGGTGCGGTAGTCTCCGTCCGCCATATAGTTGGGCGTGAATCCGCCGGGGTAGGCCGCTCCGTCTATGTTGCCCGGGTCCGCCAGCCGGATGGAGGCGATATCCTGCCAGTCCAGCACGCCCAGCGCGGGGATCCCGGCGGGCCGCTCGTAGACCACGGCCTTGGGCGTCCCGGCGGCGATCCGGGAGGGGCCGCTGCGGCCCATGTCGTTCCCGGCCACGATGTAAAGATAGTAGGTCACGCCGTTGGTCAGGCCCGTGAGGGTGGTCCCCGTGGCGGTCAGGGTCTCGCCCAGGGGGATGTAAGAATCCGTGGAGGCGTTCTCCCGGTCGGTGTAATACAGCTCATACCAGGTCGCGCCCTTGGCGGCCTTCCAGCCTACCTCCAGAGCCCCGTCCAGGGAGGTGACGCTGACCATATCCGGCGCTTTCGGCGCGGAGGCCGGCTGGGGGATGGCGGTGACAGGCTGGGAGGGCTTGCCGCTCCAGGAGCCGTTGACCGCCGTGACGGTGAACCGGTATTCCTTCAGGTTGTCCAGCCCGGTGATCTCCGCCCGGTTGACCTCCACGTAGAGGGACCCGGTCTGCCGGGCATCGGACAGGCACTCCCAGTCCACCCGGTAGCCGGTGATGTTGGGCAGCCGGTTCCAGGTGAGGTCCACCTTCCCGTCCCCGGCCTCGGCGGTCAGGCCCTTGACCCGGGCTTCGGCGGCCTCGGGGTCCAGGGGCACCATCTCTTTGAGGAACTGGATGGATTCCACGGCGGCAAAGCCGTCCTCGGTCTTGGTGACGGTGATGGTGATCTTCTTCACCGCCACCCGGCGGCCCAGGTCGATGGTGATGACGGCGTCCTCCGCCTGGGGCAGGCTGAGGGTCTGCGCCCCGCCGGAACGGGCGGAGTCAAAGGCGTGGAAGGTGCTCTCCCCGTACTCGTCCACGATCTCTGCCACGCCGGCCAGGATGGGGGCGTCGCCGGTGCTTTCGATCTGCAGCTGTTCCATCTCCACGGGCTCGCGGAAGGGGATGGGGAGGACGATCTCCCCGTTCTCATGGGCCTGGAAGACCACGGGCGAGCCCCCGGCCTGGAACAGGTCCGCCGGATCGCCGGAGAGCAGGATCACGCCCTCCCGCTCCATCTCCGCGTTCAGGCCGGACATGTCCACCGGCGGGGCCAGCAGGGCGGTCTCCAGCACCTGGGCCTGGCCCTCCGCGCCAGTCTGCCGGTTGACGCAGGCCAGGTCAATGATGTCGATCTCCCCGTCCCCGTTGAGGTCGAAGCGCTCCAGCTCCTGGCTGCCGGCGGAGCCCAGGGCGTCCGCCAGCAGCTCCCGGTCCTGGGCGTCTACCACGCCGTTCCCGTCAAAGTCGCCCAGCGCGAAGGAGGCGTCGCCGGTGCCCACCACCAGATGGCGGGCGCAGTCGTTCATGACCACCGTCCGCTCGCAGGTGACGTATCCCCGTCCGGAGAGGCGCAGGGTATAGTTCCCCTGGGGCAGGCCGTCCACCCGGAGGTCCAGGAAGCCGGGCGTTTCCCCATAGAGGGGCTCCCCGGCGGCGTCCCGGTGGGAGACGGCGGCGGCATAGCCGGAGAAGGACACGTTCCCGGCGTCCGCCAAATTGGCCGCGCCCAGGTAGTTCCCCTCCTGCCAAAGCTCCGCCCGGACCTCCCGGCGGCGGAGCTCCGCCAGCGGCTGGTCAAAGTCCAGGCGCACGGTGGCGGAGACGCTGCCGGTGACAGCGTCCGCCCCCTGTGCCGCAGGAGCCATCGGGGCCAGCAGGGAAAGGAACATGACCGCGGCCAGCAGGGCCGGGCGCAGCCGGAAGGATCTTTTGCGTTTTTCCATCGTTGATTTCCTCGCTTTCTGAATCATTGCTGTGCTGTTGTTTGCCGGATAGGATATTGCGCTGCGTGTTATACCGCCCTGCGGCGGTCTGACGGCGTTTCAGGAGCGGCAATCGGTCATAATGCGGATGATTTCCCGGTCCGTCTCCCGCATACCGAAGCGGCCCAGGCGGCCGATGTTGGCGATGGTCTCCTCCACGCCCTTGGTGACGATGCCCTCGCCGCCCCGGAACTGCTGCCCGCTGCGGAACATGTGGTACCCCAGGACGCCCGCGTCCACGGCGGCGGCGATCTTGGCGGCGCAGGAGGGTTTCGCCCCGTCGCAGATCATGCCGGAGATGGTGGCCAATGCGTTGACCAGGGTATGCCCCACCTCCCGGCGGCCCCCGCCGTGGAGATAGGCCACCGCCGCTCCGGCGGCGCACCCGGCGCTGACCGCGCCGCAGTAGGCGCTCAGCCGCCCGATGCCGGTCTTCATGTGGATGGTCAGCAGATCGCTGAGGACCACCGCCCGGAGGAGCTTCTCATGACTCACGCCCAGCTCCTGGGCGTAC
The DNA here is from genome assembly GCA_910579485.1 of uncultured Oscillospiraceae bacterium. Classification (GTDB taxonomy): domain Bacteria; phylum Bacillota; class Clostridia; order Oscillospirales; family Oscillospiraceae; genus Pelethomonas. The sequence continues at coordinate 18,463 of CAJTVO010000017.1, forward strand.
ACCGCCACGGGTACCGAGGCGGTGATCCCCTGGTTGCCGCTGCCGGAGACGATGATGACCGGCATCTCGCACCCGCTCATCCGGGCATCGGACCCGGCGGCGGCCATGTACCGGGCCCGGACCTTCACGTCCTCGCCGTAGTACTCCTGGAGGACCTTGCCGATGTTGGCCCCCCAGTCCCGGGCCATGCCCTCTTGGGCGATGGCGCAGTTGTACTCCAGCTGCCGCTCCACCGGCGCGGCCACGTCCTCCAGCGCCACGGTATCCGCAAAATCCACGATGGCGTCCACCGACAGGCAGCTCCGGTCCGTCAGGCCGCTGGCGGCCTCCCCGGCGGGCGTCACCGTGCCGCATTTCAGCAGGGGCTCCCCGTTTTTCTCGATGAGCACGATGTTGGTGTGGTAGTCCGCGATGCGCAGCCGCACGCTGTCCCCTCCCGCCCAGAGGGTGAGGATCACATCGAAGACCACCTCCCCCGGCGCGGGCCGGACCTGGATCTCGCGGCTCTCCAGGTAGTCCTTGATCTCCGCCTTCTGCTCCTGGGTGACGGAGGAGATGACCTCCAGTATCTTCCCCGGGTCTCCGGCCACCGCGCCGGCCGCGGCGGCGGCGGCAATGCCCTTGAGTCCGCCGGTGTTGGGGACCACTACGCTCTTGACGTTTTTGATGATATTCCCGCTGGCTTCCACCAGCATCCGCTCCGGCAGGCAGCCCAGGACCTCCCGGGCCTTGGCGGCGCCGTAGGCGATGGCGATGGGCTCCGTACAGCCCATGGCCGGGACCAGCTCCTCCCGGAGGATCTGAACAAAATGGCGGTAGCGGGAGTCGGTTTTTTCCATAACATCTCTCCTTCTCAGGAATTTATCGCTGCGATCATTGCGGCGGCAAATGCTGCCCCAACTTTTTCAGACGGTCCAATATCCAAAACGCGGCCGGCCTGAAAACCAGATAAAGACCGTATCCCAGTATCCCGCCGGTCATATTGGTGATGATGTCCGTGATATCCGAGGAGCGGGTGCCGTTGATAAGCGGCTGCAGCAGCTCTATACCCAGGGTCATCAAAAAACAGAAAAATACCGTCCTGCCAAATTTGGCCGTCCTGTTCCCGGCCAGCGGAAACAGGAAGCCGAAGGGCATGGTCATGATAACGTTCAGCAGCACCTGCCTTAAAAAATCCCCCCGCCCCGCCAGGACGTCAACAAACGGGATCAGGTTCATGGGCGAATAGGGATGGTTGAACAGGAAGGGCAGCGATACGATCACCGGCATCAGGGTAACATAGAGCACCAGGGAGAGGTAGACATACAGAAGCGTGTTGACAAACAGTACGTCCAGGCCCTCGCGGCGCCACCTGCGGTAAAAAAACCGGGCGTATAACAGCGCCAAGGCCGCAAAATCAATGAAGTACTTCATAGCATTTCTCAAACGCCGGACCTCCAGTCCAAAACAGGCCGTCTCAGCCCTTTTCCTCTGTAAAAAGACCCTCCCGGGTGATGTTCTTCAGCCAGGTCCCCTTCCGGTAGTGGCCAAGGACCCAGGGCCACTTGACAAATTCGTCGGTACACAGCAGGAAATACACCCACATGACCGGCAGTTTCAGCGCGAAGGCGGCGATGAATCCCAGGGGCACCGCGTAGCACCACATATCGATGGTATCGCAGACGAACCCGAACCGGCTGTCTCCCCCGGCCCGGAACACGCCGGCGATCAGGGTGGTATTCACCGCCGCGCCCATGACGTAGTAGGTGTTGATAAGGAGCATATTCCGCAGGTAATACATGGCCTGCTCCGACAGGGACTCCCTTGCGTAGGCCATGACCAGCGGCATGGCCGCCAGCACGATCAGCCCGCCGATGGCACCGGTGATGACCGTCAGCTTCATCAGCTTTTTGGCGCCCTCCCGGGCCTCCTCCAGCTTGTTCTCCCCGATGATGTTCCCCAGAAGGATGCCTCCGGCGCTGGCCATGCCGAAGCAGAGGATGGTGCCGAAGTTGCGCACCACCACCACGAAGGAATTGGCCGCCACCGCGTCGGTGCCTAGGTGGCCGATGATCACCGAGTACATGGAGAAAGCCACGCTCCAGCTGATGTCGTTCCCCAGCGCGGGAAGGGACAGACGGACGAAGTCGGAGAACAGCAGCTTGTTGCGCGCGAAGATGTACCGAAGGTTCAGATGCACGTCCTTGCTGAGGACGGACACCACGATGCAGGCCGCCAGCTCGATAAGACGGGACAGGCTGGTAGCCAGGGCTACCCCCATGGCGCCCAGCTTGGGCGCGCCGAAGAGTCCGAAGATCCACACCGCGTTGAGGATGATGTTCAGGGAAAAGGCCAGCACGTTCATCACGGTGCTGATGACCACCCGGTTGATGCTCCGCAGCACCGCCAGATAGACCTCCACCACGCCCCAGCAGAGGTAGGCCACGCTCATGCAGCGGAGGTAGGACGCGCCGATGGAGATGAGCTCCGCATCGTCGGTGAACAGCAGCATCATGGTCTCCGGCATCAGCAGCGCCGCCGCCGCGAAGGCCGCCGCGATGGGGATGGAGAAGCGCATGGCGATGCCCTCCACCACCTGGATGGCCCGCATGTCCCCCTTGCCGTAGTACTGGGCGCAGAGGATGGTGACGCCGGTGCCCAGTCCGTAGAAGACCATGAACAGCACGCTGGCGTACTGGGCGGCCAGGGAGACCGCCGAGATGGAGGACTGTCCCACATAGTTGAGCATCACCACGTCGGCGGAGCTGACGGCGGCGCTCAACAGGTTCTGGATGATGATCGGCAGGACCAGCTTGAAGATCTGGCTGTAAAAATCGTCCCTGCCCAGACGTCTCGTTTTTTCCATGCTTCCCTCTTCCGTCTTTTTGTGATATGATGAGCTAGAGCTGGGACATCACTTCCCCGATGGGCCCCGTAATGGTGAGGTCCGCCCCGGTGCCCAGGGCGGTCTTGTTGATGACCACCAGCTTGTCCCCCCGGTAGTAGCGCACCAGCCCCGCCGCCGGGTACACCGTCAGGGACGTGCCCCCGATGATGAGCACGTCCGCCTGCCGGATGGCGGAGACGGACTTTGCCAGCACGTCCTCGCTGAGGCCCTCCTCGTAGAGGACCACGTCGGGCTTGACGATGCCGCCGCACCGGCACCGGGGCACGCCAGCGCTGCCGGTGACGCATTCCACTCCGTGGAACGCGCCGCACTTGGCGCAGTAGTTCCGCAGGACGCTCCCGTGGAGCTCCAGGACGTTTTTGCTCCCCGCCTTCTGGTGGAGGCCGTCGATGTTCTGGGTGATGACGGCTTTCAGCTTTCCCGCCGCTTCCCACTCCGCCAGCTTTTTGTGGGCGGCGTTGGGCTGGGCGTCCAGGTAGAGCATCTTGTTGCGGTAGAAGCGGAAAAATTCCTCGGGGTTTGATTCATAGAAGCTGTGGCTCAGGATGGTCTCCGGAGGGTAGTCGTACTCCTGGTTATAGAGGCCGTCCGTGCTCCGGAAATCGGGGATGCCGCTCTCTGTGCTGACTCCGGCTCCGCCGAAGAAGACGATGTTTTCGCTTTGGCCGATCCAGTCCTTCAGTTTTTTGACGGCTTCCATCATAGGGGGTTCCCTCCTTCATGTGCGTATCACGGCGGGTTTATCTGCGGCCCTGCGGGCCGCACCGCTTTCCGTTTCTATTCGATAGCCCGGGGCTTACGCAGCCCCGGACCCTGCGGTTACTTTTGCCGCGCGGCAAAAGTAACCAAAAACGCGCCAGAACCAATGGTTCTGGACTCCTTTCTCGGGGCCGCCCTTGGGCGTCCACCTCGGCGGGGGAGGAAAGGGCTGTGCGGCAGGGTTCTTGGTTAGGCGAAGCCTCCGAATTGGTGGTACTTCTTCAGCCGCTCTGGTACGTGTAGAAGTCCGCCTGCCGGCCTTTCAAAGGGGTGCTGCGGTGCAAGGGGCACTTGTTCTAATGGTACATTTTGCAAATTCGCACCCTTTATGCCAGACCCTCGTGCCGAGTGCCGCGAGGCAACCAGCACTATCGGTAGAACTGTGCGCAAGAGTAAGCACCTGTATTCGAAAGAGGAAAAAGCTGTTGTAAAATAGCGGCATGGAAGAAAAAGGCCCAGTACAGCGACTTGACAGATGAGCAGTGGAAAGAACTCGCCTCACTGTATACGGGGATGTGCAGCGGCACGTGGAGCAACCGGGAATTGACAGGCACTGTGCTGTACTTGGTGGATTCTGAGTACAAATGGAGACAGTTGCCCCATAATTTTCTGCCGTATTCAGCAGTACACAAATTTTATCGCCGCGCTCGGATCAGTGGGCTGTGGGATAAAATCCTGGAGTATCTTGCAGAAAAGACATAAGCAAACGCCGGACGTAAGGAGAGTTCGAGCTACGCGATCATTGATTTCCTGAGTGTGAAAACGGTAGCAGCCAGCAAAGAACGCGGAATTGACGGAGGGAAAAAACGAAAGGCAGGAAGCGTCACATTGCAGTGGATGTGCTGGGCTGCCTGTTGTCTGTTGCGGCTCATGCTGCCAATATTCATGACATAAAAGGTGGAATATCTACCGCTAAACGAGCATATGCACGATATCCATCTGTTCAGAAGTTCTGTGCGGACGCAGGATATTGAGGGACTTTCGTTTTTGCCCTACAATTAAGTGTTTTGCACCTAAGTATAAACAAATTAAAAATCGTGTGGATTTATCATTTTATTGCTTTTTCTAACTGAATATGCTAACATAAAACAAAGCACAGTTAGTATTTAGGTCTCGGCAGTAGGTATCCATAGCAATGCTCTGCTGGGCAGCAGAGCATTGCTTGTATATCAAGATGGAGCACATCACGGAAATCGTGCAAAATACTTGTGAGATATAAAGAGGTAGTTAATGTCATGAGGCCGGGCAATAAAAGCAAATGCTGATCGAATCAGTTACTGATATGGTCAAAAAGGCTATTGATCCGACGTCTGTCGGTGCTAACATAGGACGTACTCTCGGCCTAAAAATAAGCGAGCTGGTCACATGACGGCCAAAGGAGGGCTTTATGCAAAAGACGATTTGCGAGTTGTTCGCAGGCGTCGGTGGATTCCGATTGGGATTTGACCGACTTAAATCAGGATGGAAAACGACCTGGTTTTCTCAATGGGAACCAGGTGCGAAAACACAGTGGGCTCATGACTGTTATGTGCAACATTTTGGGGATAGTCCAGATCTAAAAAAAGAATTTCATACCGGCGAAGACATCAGTACGGTGGATAAGCAGTTTATTCCTGATCATTCGCTCCTGGTAGGCGGATTTCCTTGTCAAGACTACAGCGTGGCGCACACATTACCATCTTCTCATGGGATAGAAGGGAAAAAAGGCGTTTTGTGGTGGCAGATCAGAGATACGATCATAGCCAAAAAACCACCGTTCTGCATCTTTGAAAATGTCGATAGATTGCTCAAATCACCTGCAAAACAGCGGGGTCGTGACTTCGGCGTCATTCTTGCATGCCTTGCGGAAGAAGGATATAGCGTAGAATGGCGAGTCGTCAACGCAGCACAATATGGCGCAGCTCAGCGACGGCGCAGGACATTTATCTACGCATACAGAAATGATACGGTTTATGGTCAAAAGCTGGCAAGTGTACACGCCGGATCAATTATTAAGGCTGAAGGACTAATGGCAAAAGCATTCCCCATTCAGGCGATGGGAAAGACGGCTGAGACTGTCCTTAACGGTAATATTGTAGATGTGAGTGATAGCTTTGCATTTACATTTGAAAATGCAGGCTATATGTGTAAAGGAAGAATTTATACAGCTAAAATCGTTGAAGCGGAAGAGAAACCTATTCTGTTGAGTGATATCCTGCAGAAAAATGTCAGCGAAAAATATTACATCTCTGAGGACAAGATAGCAAAGTGGATATATCTCAAAGGTGCAAAGAAAATTCTGAGGAAATCAGCTGATGGTCATGAGTATTTCTTCTCTGAAGGCCCTATTGCATTCCCGGACCCTCGGGACAGACCTGGCCGTACTATGCTGACAAGTGAATCGACTCTTAACCGCTCTACCCATGTGGTCTCTGACCCTGGAACAGGTAAGCTGCGTTTACTTACCCCTGTTGAGGCGGAGAGATTGCAAGGTTTTGATGATGAATGGACAAACTCTGGTATGCCAGATAGGATGAGATACTTTTGCATGGGAAATGCCCTGGTCGTGTCGATGATAACCAGAATGGGCAAAGTTTTGGATGGGATCATAGCCGAAGAAAATTGATCCGCAACTGCAGTGTAGTCATACACCTCACCAAGAAAGGATGTTATTATGAAAGGCAGTCATTTTTTCAAGAGAGACGAATTAGAAGCGATCCTATTTGCTGTAACGGACAAAACATTTGGTGAGGTCGATAAGAATCATGTGCTTGATAAGACAAAAATAAATCCTAAAATTACCGGCATTGTGGGTGATGTTATTGAGCAGTCTGTTCTAGGATACCCGGCAGATCGGGCCCAACGTCCCGACCTTGATGTTGATGGAGTGGCAACGGAACTGAAAACAACCGGTATGCGGCGCAAAAGCGATGGCATGAAGTGTGTGTATGAGGCAAAAGAACCCGCCAGCATAACAGCGGTCTCTATCAATACCATTGCGAGAGAGACATTTCTTTCATCTACCTTTTGGCATAAAGCAGAACATATGCTGTTTGTCTTCTACCAGTATGAAGCGCCTAAAACGGTCCCAGCTGCCGAATATGCAAATTTCCATATCAGGGGCTTCCGTTTTCATGAGTTTTCCGAAGACGATAGGGCGATAATCCAGCGTGACTGGCAGCTCATCCATGACTTTATAGCAGATATTCAAGCGCGGTATAGTGAAGAAGACGCAAAAAAAGAATACCCTAATTTGTCTACTATCATCAACAGGCAAACTACATATCTAGACACAGCCCCCAAGTATCCACATCCACCAAGGTTTCGCCTCAGAAAACGTGTGGTAACTGTTATCATACAGCAGAGTTTTGAGGGTGAAGTTTTTGAGAAGCTTCCAGACCGGTATCTTGGAGCATCCGATGTTGAGAAAAAGTGTACTGAATTGATAGGACGTTTTCGTGACTTTTCCATGGCAGATATTCTCGTACACTTTGGCGTGAAGGTTGACCCTGCTGCAAAAGCCACAGCAAAACAGTATGCTGAACAAGTGATCGTTAGAATGTTTGGTGGAACTGCCAAGAAGATATCCCAAATAGAAATGTTCAGAAAGTTAGGGTATATCGGAAAAGCTGTAACGGTGTCTGCCAGGGGGACAAGAACTGAAGATACCAAATTATTTTCCGTCGATTTTGATGAGCTGACAGAAGAATGGGTAGAAGATGAGGACGGCACTCTACGGAAAAAGTTTTTTGAGGATTCCGAACTCTATCAGTACCTGCATGATAACAAGCTTCTTTGTGTTATTTTTCAAGAAGACCACCCGAGCTATAATGGAAAAATCACCTTAGGTGATAACAGGTTCCTGGGTTTCAAGATCATTGACCTTTCAGATGACAAGATCATGAATGAGGCCAGACGAACGTGGGAGGAGACGCGGGCATTGATCAAAAGCGGCCAGCTTGAATTTATTCCATGTCTAAATAAATATAGCTGTCAGCGTGTTAGCCCTAAAACAGGGCTCCCTATGGGGGCACCAAATCTCCCCAAAGCGAAGGACCACCTGATATTCTTTCGGGGCACAGGCCGGGATGCTCGCGATAAAGTGATCATAAATGGCCTATCGATGTTACGGCAGGATTATTGGATCAAGGGAACCTTTCTTGTGGAGAAATTGAAGTCTATACCTTATATTGGACATGAGCGATTCGATAACAGTTGTGAGTCGAGGAGCAAGCAAAAGTGAAACATCCCAAATCATATGATTCCACTCCCGAGACCCGAAAACGCATGTCCAAGGTAAAACTGAAAGGCGGTAAGGCAGAAATTGCGCTGGCAAAAGCCCTTTGGTGGCAAGGATATCGCTACAGAAGAAATGATAAGCGTTTGCCCGGCTCTCCAGATATAGCTATCCTCAAATACCGGATAGCTATATTTGTTGACGGCGAGTTTTGGCATGGAAAAAACTGGGAGACACGGAAGGATAGGCTCAAGAGCAATCGAGAGTATTGGATCGAGAAGATAGAAGAAAACATTGCCCGCGATATACGGGACGACCGTTTGCTGGCGCAGATAGGATGGACGCCTGTTCACTTTTGGGAAAAAGAAGTCCTAAGAAATTTGCCTGTGTGTATTGCGGAAATTGAAGATGTGGTCCTAAGTCAAATCGTTGATAGTGTAGAAAATTTAGAGATACTGGACCAGGAAGCATAGTATCCATTCTCTCCAACAGGAGTTGCTATTTATGAAATTTATCAGAACAGTAGAGCTTTTCGCAGGCGTGGGCGGGTTTCGCCTAGGCCTGGAAGCTGCGTCTGATAAATTCAAAGTCATATGGGCAAACCAATGGGAACCGTCCATGCGAGAGCAGTATGCGTTTGATTGCTATATAGCTCATTTCGGTAATGGTAAACACCATGTTTGCCAAGATATCGCGAAGGCCAAATGTGATGTGCCTGACCATGACCTACTGGTTGGTGGGTTTCCTTGTCAGGACTATTCCATCATGAAGAAAAACTCTGCGGGTATAGAAGGTGCCAAGGGTGCATTATGGTGGCAAATAGATGACATCCTCCAAGAAAAAAGGCCAAAGTATGTACTGCTGGAAAATGTGGACAGGATCATTCGGTCTCCGGCAAAACAATGCGGTCGAGATTTCTCTATTATCTTGCGCTGCTTCTATGAAAAAGGTTACGCAGTAGATTGGCGTGTTATCAATGCTGCCGATCATGGGTACGCGCAACGGCGGCGCAGGACTTTTATCGTGGCTTATCATAATCAAACAAAGGCGTTCCGTGATCTCGCAGAAATCGTATGTGTTCAAGGACTCAAGTCGATGCATAGGCATATCATGGAGAAATGCATTTTTGCAAAAGCATTTCCAATCAAAAACCATAGCAGGTCATATGTTGAAAGTTGGATCGATGAATTGGAGTATGCGGGTATTCCTGATGTTTCAAAGGCGCAGCGGGTATATCTCTACAACGCCGGTGTTATGATGAACGGAAGAATATATTCTGTGGATGTGACCCCTCAGCAGGAAGTCCCTACTCCGATCAAAGCTATCTTGGAACGAGACCCTGTGCCTGAGCATTATTTTCTCTGCGATGAAGATATGTCTCGATGGGTATATTTCAAGGGAGCAAAACACGAGAAAAGGCGTAGACGAGATGGAAGTCAGTATTATTTCTCTGAAGGCAGTGTTCCGTTTCCGGAGCCATTGAACAAACCATCGAGAACGGTGCTGACTTCGGAATCGCAGGTTGGACGAACTTCGCATGTAGTCCAGGATCAAACAACAGGTCGATTGCGGGTGTTGACCCCAGTTGAATGCGAACGATTGAATGGTTTTCCGGATGGTTGGACAAATACTGTCATGCCGGAGCGGATGCGATACTTCTGTATGGGGAACGCGCTGGTAGTACCACTGGTAACGAGAATAGCAAGCACATTGCTGACAGAGATGTCGTTGGAAGAAGTTAAAAATGCCCCATGAGATCGTTTAATACAGTTATCAAATTTGAAGATGAATATTCTGGAAGAACGCGGCGAGTAAGGACATTGGAAGCAAAGGGGCGGCACGTTGATGTGCCGCCCCTTTTGCTTTATTGCGTTTCCTGGAGATACAGCTTGCCGCGGTTCTCGATTAGGCGGACGGTATCGTCCAGCGTCCGGCTTCCGTCGAGGAAGGACAGCGCCTCCTCCCGTATGATGGCGGTCAGCGCCTCGTCCGGGTCGTAGACCTGATCCACGGCGTTGTATAAGGTCATGAAGTGGTCGTATTCCTCCTGGGTGACGGGGCGGATGGGGATCTCCAGATCGCTGCCCGGCATCATGACACAGGCGGGGCCCGCCGTCTCCATGGGCTGTCCCGTCTCGTCCAGCATGGGACCGGTGGATATTTCCGCCATTCTGTCAAAGTCCGCGCGGCTGATGGGCAGGGCCGGGCCGAAGTAAATTCCCGTGGGGTACTTGGGCAGGAAAGCCTCCCGGAGAAAGCTCCAGGCGGCCTCCTTGTTCCTGCAGCCGGAGGCCATGGATATCCCGTCCCACAGGAGGAAGAAGCTGCCCGCGCCCCCGTCCTCCCGGGGATAGCCTACATAGCTGCACGGCCCGCCGAAGGCGGTGGTATACATCTGAATCTCCCCGGCGGAGTCCAGTCTGGTCAATTCCGCCGGGAGCAGGAGCAGCTCCCCGTCCAGGGCGGCGGTGTAGATGTCCTCCGCCCCTTCCGTCCGGAGGGGCGCGGCGGCGCAGAACGCCAGGAAGGACCGCACCGCCTCCTCCCGGACGGTCCCCGCCTCCCGGTCCACCAGGGCGTCAACGGTCACGGGCAGGAGCAGGTCCAGAAGCTCCACCCTGCCGCACGCGCCAAAGACCGTGCTGTCCTCCGGCAGGGCCTCCATGGCCTCCCGCAGGTCCGCCCAGGTCCAGCTTACCCGGTCCCCCACCGCGCCGGTCCGCCCGGCGGCGGTGAGGATGGTGAAGGAGGGGAACGCCTGGTAGAGCTTCCCGTCCCGGCAGGCCGCGTCGATCACCTGGGTCATCACCGCCTCCCGGCCCAGGTCCGGGTCGCCCTCCAGCCAGGGGAGCAGGTCCTCCAGGTATCCCCGCCGCGCATACTGCCCCATGGGAAGGCCGGCGTTGTCCAGCAGGTCGGGGATGTTCCCCGCCAGCAGCTCCGTCTGGAGCCGGGTCCGCCCGGCGGACGGGTCGGCGCCTGTGTTGTACTCGGAGTAATCCCGGACCTCGATCCGGCAGTCGGGGTGGGCCTTGTTGAACTCCACGATCTTCGAGCGCGTCCCGCTGTCCAGGGACAGGGCGGCGTAGGTCAGCACCGTCATCTCCGGCAGGGAGGCGGGGTCTGTGGGCGTCAGGACGACGGTCTCCGCGCTGTGGAACTGTTTGGTCACGGCCAGCAGCCGTCCGTCTTCCGGAGGGGCGAGGCAGCGGACCTCATAACTCTTGACGCCCACTCCCGTCCAGGACAGTATCCGCTCCAGCTGCCCGGTCCCGATGCTGTATCCGCATAGGGAATCCCCGTTATCGCAAAAAAACAGCCAGCCGCCTCCGCCGTTGTAGATCATACCGTCCCCTATCGGGAGGGCATAGGACTCCCCCCAGTCCCCGGTCTCCGGGCGGATGACCAGCAGCTCCCGGCTGCCCGGCGCGGTATGGCCAAAGACCTGTATCGCCACCCGGCCGTCCGCCAGCTGGACCAGCGGACCCCCGCAGTTCCCCTGCGCGTCCAGACTGCACAGGAGACGTCCGTCCCCGTCATAAGCGAAGACGCTGTCCAGCGTGCTGGCGTACAGCCGTCCCTCCCGGTCCGTTATGACGCTGTAGATGCTGTTTGCGTCGATGCCTCCCTCCGCCAGGTCCCCTGGCAGAGCGTCCAGCTCGATCCGTACCAGCTCTTTTCCCTCGGCGTCGAACTGCTGCACATAGTCCGGGAATACATGGTCGTCCCAGCACGAGATGGAGGTCCAGAGCCAGACCGTGTCCTCCTCTCCGGGCCAGCAGGCGGGCGCAATGACGTGTCCCCTCTTTCCATCGAGAAGATCGAAGGACCGGTAGCCCTCTATCCTCCGGAAGGCCGTCCCGCCGGGCTCACCTTGGAAGAGAGCTGTGCCGGAGAAGAACTCGGTGACCATTTCCCCATCGGGACCCTCTATCTCTTTGTACTGGCCGGCATCTCCCACCAGATAGACCTTCCCGCCGCTGACGCACGCCTCCATGACGTAGTTGGCGTCGAACGCCGCCCCGGTAAATTTCGGCACGTAGACCATCCCGCTGACGGGTTCCACCGGTCCCGGCTCCGGGGTTTTTTCCTTCTCCGGCGTCCCGCCGCAGGCGGTCAGGCACAGCGGCAGGAGCAGCCACAGCATCCACCATTTGATCTTCATATCCATTTCTCCCTTCTTTTTGTAATAAAACCCAGTATATGGGGGGAATGTATTCTATTTTCTTCCGATTTGTATTTATATCCCATCATCTCTGTATGACTTTTGCATCATTTCTTTCGAAAAGAAGGATTGACAATTTGCATCATTTGCATTATAATAGATAATGCAAAGGAGGTGCTGCCATGCTGCTGCGATTGGATTTTTCCGGCGATGCGCCCATCTATCAGCAGATACGGAACCAGGTGGTGGCCGCCATCGCCTCGGGCGAACTGCGGCCCGGGGAACGGCTGCCCACCATCCGGGCTCTGGCGGAGGAGTGCGGCATCAACATGATGACCGCCAGTAAGGCCTACCAGCTGTTGAAAGCGGAGGGGTATATCACCACGGGCCGCAGGGACGGGGCGGTGGTGCGCCTCCCGGCGGGCGCGCCGGACCCCCGGACTCTGGAGGGCCTGCGGCTGCGGCTGTGCGAGCTGCGGCTGGGGGGGATGGGACGGGAGGAAGTTCTGGAGCTGTGCGGGAGGCTGTATGACGGGGAGGTGTCGGGGAAATGACCTTGGGCTGGAGACTGTTCATGTGGGCCGCCGCACTGCCGGTTCTGCCCATCATGTATTTCGTGCAGAAAAACGAGTGCAAGCCGAAGAAGAATATCATCGTCGGCGTGACCCTGCCCTACGAGGCGCAGGGGGACGGGGAGGTCCTCGCCCTGCTGGAGCGGTACAAGCGGGAGATGAAGCTGATCTGCTGGATCATGCTTGCGGCGGGGCTGCCCAGCTTGTTCCTCCGGAGCTTCGGGGCCTTCCTGACGGTCTGGATGCTCTGGGTGGAGGCTATCTGCGTCATATTTTTCATCCCCTATGTCCGCTGCAACAAGGCCCTGCGGCGGCTCAAGGAAGCACGGTGCTGGCGGCAAAGAGAGGAAGTGCCCCAAGTGGTCACAGACTTGCAGGCCGCGGCGGAGGAAATACGGTGGCTCTCCCCATGGTGGTTTTTGCCGCCGTTTCTCATCGCTTTGATTCCTCTGTTCTTTGAGCCGGATGTCTGGTGGGCGTGGACGGTGTGCGCGGTAATGGTGCCGGTATTTTATCTCTGCTACCGGTGGCTGTACCGGAACCGGGCGGAGGTGGTGGACGCCGACAGCCAGCGGACCATGGCTCTCACACGTATCCGGCGGTACAACTGGGGGAAATTCTGGCTGGTCATGGCCTGGGCCACAGGGATATTCAACGCGCTGCTGTGGCTGACCCTGAATCACGTGTGGCTGTGTATGGGCGTGTGCCTGCTGTATGGCCTGATAACTGTGGCAGAGGCGGTGAGCATCGAGCTCCGGGTCCGGCGTTTACAGGAGAAGCTGACGGCGGACAGCGGGCGGGGGTACTACGTGGACGACGATGACCGCTGGCTCTGGGGCGCTTTCTACTACAACCCCGACGACTGCCGGGTGATCGTCAATGCCAGGACCGGGATCAATGCCACCTTCAATCTGGCAAAGCGGCCCGGCCAGATCATCGCCCTGTTTCTGGCCGCGATGATGCTGGCCTTACCGCTGGTGGGTGTATGGGAAATGAGAATGGAGCGGGCCCCGGTGGAGCTGGAGGTCACGGAGACCGAGCTGGTGGGCTCCTACTTCGGCGGGGAGTGGAGCGTGACGCTGGAGGATATTGCGGAAATCCAGGTCCTCCCGGAGAGGCCCAAGCTCCGCCGGGTGGCGGGCACCGGGATGGAGAACGCCCTCACCGGGCAGTTCAGCGCGGAGGACTGGGGCCGGGTGACGGTGTGCATCGATCCCCGGACAGGGCCATGGCTGCTGGTGACGGCGGAGGATGGGACGCTGTACCTGTTCGGGGCCAGCCAGGCGGACGCGGTGGAGGAAATCGCCGCAAAGCTGCAATAGGACCCATAGAGGGCTCCGGTCAAAAGCCGGAGCCCTCTACAGGTTTGGTAATCATTCATTCAGGAGTATGGCTGTCAAATCGCGGGGAGAAACCGCGAGAGGACGTAAGTTATTGTTTGGGCTGAAACCCGTTCTTCCGCGCCGGACGGCGCGTACAAGCGTTTTCGCGGAGCGAAAACCTTGGGGCCGGATCCATTCCGGACAATTCAAGTTAAATCTTAGGGGCCCCCGGAGCGTGAGCGTTGCTCACGTTTTGAGGATGGCAATACGGAGCGTTGGCGCAGCCCTTGCAGCCGCAGCCGCATCCGCCTTTGCCGGACTTTCGCTCCCTAACCATCCGCACGATAACGGCGGCTACGATCAGGATCAGAACCAGCGTTACCACGATGTAGCCCATATGGGATGCAATGTAGGCGAACATGGGAATCCCTTCCTTTCACATCAGCGCGCGTTTGCCACAGAGCGGTCATTGATACGAATCGCGCTGTTGTTCTCCTTGTAGGGACGGAACAGCAGATACAGCAGCCCGGCCAGCAGGACGATTGCAATGACGCTGAAAATTCCGAACGGCGCTTCTCCGGTGATAAGACCGCCGATCTGATAGACGATCATGGCAATGACATACGCGAAGCCGCACATGTAGCCGATGGCCCCCCAGGTCCACTTGGCGCTGTTCATCTCCCGCTTGATGGCGCCCATGGCGGCGAAGCAGGGAGCGCACAGCAGATTGAAGATCATGAAGCTGTAGGCGGTGATGGCACCGAAGTCCGCCCCCACCAAGGCCCAGATCTCCTCGCCGTTCTCACTGACCTCACCGGCGAAGTGGTAGAGCGTGGCCATGGTGCCCACAACATTCTCCTTAGCGATCAGGCCGGTGAAGGAGGCCACGGTGGCCTTCCAAGCCATATCGCCCGTCCAGCCCAGGGGATAGAAAATCCAAGCGATGGCATTGCCGATAGCGGCCAGCAAGGAGGAATTGTTGTCCTCCACCGGGCCAAACACGCCGTCAGTAAAGCCGTAGCCCTGGAGGAACCATAGCACGATGGTAGACAGCAGGATCACCGTTCCGGCCCGCTTGATGAAGCTCCAGCCCCGCTCCCAGGTGGCACGAAGTACGTTGCCCATGGAGGGCGCATGATAGGTGGGCAGTTCCATGACAAAAGGGGCAGGCTCGCCGGCAAAGGCTTTGAACTTTTTCAGCATGATGCCGGAAATCACTACAGCGGCAATACCGATGAAGAAGGCGGAGACGGCCACCAGAGCGGACCCGCCGAACACCGCGCCTGCGAACAGGCCGATGATGGGCATTTTTGCCCCGCAGGGGATGAAGCCGGTGGTCATGATGGTCATTTTCCGGTCCCGGTCCTGCTCAATGGTCCGGGAGGCCATGATGCCGGGGACGCCGCAGCCGGTGGCTACCAGCATGGGGATGAAGCTCTTGCCGGACAGGCCGAAGCGGCGGAAGATGCGGTCCATGATGAAGGCAATCCGGGCCATATAGCCCACGTCCTCCAAAATGGCCAGCAACAGGAACAGCACCAGCATCTGGGGCACGAAGCCCAGGACAGCGCCCACGCCGCCCACAATGCCGTCCAGGATCAGGGACGCCAGCACACCGCTGACCCCCATGGTATCCAGCAGGCCCTCTACTAATACTGGCAGGCCGGGGACCCAAGTTCCATAGCTGGCGGGGTCAGGTTCCTCCACGTTAAGGGCCTCGGCATAACTCTCCGATGTGACCTCCAGGGCGATGGTCTCCCCGGCCTCGTCATCGTACAGATAGGCTTCCGTCTCTCCGGCCTCGTAGGCGGCGATGATGGCGTCCGCCTCCTCAAACGCGCCCGCGGCCTCGTCATAGCCGTCCACGTCGGAGCCGGAGAAGGGCAGGAACCAGCCGTCCCCAAACAGGCCGTCGTTGGCCCAATCGGTAGCGGCGGTGCCGATGGAGATGCCCCAGCCGCCCATGGCCAGAGCGTACACCAGGAACATCACCGCCACAAAGATGGGCAGGGCCAGGATACGGTTGGTGACGATCTGGTCGATTTTGTCAGAGACGGACAAACTGCCCTTGGCCGCTTTCTTCTTCACGGCCTTGGTGACCACAGAGTTGATGTAGGAATACCGCTGGTTGGTGATGATGCTCTCGGCGTCGTCGTCCAGCTCCTTCTCGCAGTCGGCGATGTGCTGTTCCAGGTGGGCTTTCAGGTCGGCGGAGAGGTTCAACTCCTCCAGGACCTTCTCATCCCGCTCAAAAATCTTGATGGCGTACCAGCGGAGATAGCCCTCCGACACCTTGCCCTGGATGGATTCCTCAATGTGGGCCAGGGCGTGTTCCACGCTGCCGGTGAACACATGGGGCAGCTCCCCGGCCTGCTTCTTCTGCGCCAGAGCCACGGCCTTTTCCGCCGCCGCCATGCCGCCCTCGCCCTTGAGGGCGCTCATCTCGACTACCTCACAGCCCAGGGCCTCGCCCAGCTTATTGAGGTTGATGGTGTCGCCGTTCTTCCGCACCAGGTCGATCATGTTCACCGCCACTACCACGGGCATGCCCAGCTCGATGAGCTGGGTGGTGAGGTACAGATTTCGCTCGATGTTGGTGCCGTCCACAATGTTGAGGATGGCGTCCGGCTTCTCGTTTACCAGATAGGACCGGGCCACCACTTCCTCCAGGGTGTAGGGGGACAGGGAATAGATACCGGGCAGGTCCTGGATCACCACGTCCTTATGACCCTTCAGCCTGCCCTCCTTCTTCTCTACGGTGACGCCGGGCCAGTTGCCCACATACTGGCTGGAGCCGGTGAGGGCGTTGAACAGCGTGGTCTTGCCGCAGTTGGGGTTGCCCGCCAGGGCAATCTTGATGTCCATTATTCTTCTCTCCTTTCAAATGTTAGCTATGGCTAACTTTTGCTCTAAAGAATAGCGGCATCCTGCCGCATTGATTTACTGGACCTCGATCATCTCCGCGTCGCCCTTGCGGACGGACAGCTCGTAGCCCCGGACGTTCAGCTCCATGGGGTCACCCAGGGGGGCCACCTTGCGGACGAAAATCTCCACGCCCTTAGTGATGCCCATGTCCATGATCCGGCGCTTCACCGGCCCTTCGCCGTGGAGCTTCGCCACAGTCACGGTTTCGCCCACCTTCACATCTTTTAATGTTTTCATGCTGCTCTCCTCCTTTTTGATTTCTTAAACCATAATGCGGTTTGCCATGGTCTTATCCAGCGCGATGCGGCTGTCCTTTACCTGCACAATCAGATTTCCTCCAATCTCGCTGACCACCGTCACATCGCTGTCCACCACAAATCCCAGCTCCGCCAGATGCTGGCGCACCTCGTCCTTGCCGGAGATTTTGCGGATAGTCGCGGTTTCCCCTGCCTTTGCCATTGTCAGCGGCATCATTGCCTCGCCTCCCTCCGGGATATGGTTAGTAGGCCCTAACCTCGGAATTGGCCT
>CAJTVO010000018.1 GCA_910579485.1 uncultured Oscillospiraceae bacterium
GGATCGCCGCCGCGGGGTGCGCGGCAGGGATCTTATGGTTCTCCGGATACGCCGCGCTCTATCTGGCTCCGGCGGAGGCCCTGGCAGGCCGGACGCTTGTCCTGGAGCTGGAGCTGACGGGCTGTCCGGAGGAAGCCCCCGGCGGCGCCCGGTGCGAGGCCAGGATGGACGGCCTGCGGGGAAAGATCGTCTTTTACGGGGACCGAAGCCTCCTGTCCCTGGAGCCGGGAAACCGCGTCCTGACCCAGGCGAAGTGCTACAGCGCGTCCACCCTCTCCGGCGAGGAGAGCGGCTACTATCTATCGAAGGGCGTGTTCCTCCGGCTCTACGGCAGCGGGGAGCCGCTGGACGTCCGGGAGGGGAACGCCGGAAGCTGGCGGTATCTTCCGGCACGGCTGTCCCGCTGGGTGCGGGAGAGGGCGGAGGCGTTGTATTCGCCCCGGACCGGGGGCCTTATTGCCGCCCTGCTCACCGGCGAACGGGATGGTCTGGGTCCCCAGGAATACATGGACCTCAGCGAGGCGGGACTGATGCACGTCACCGCCGTATCGGGGCTGCACTGCGGGTTCTTGATCGCGCTGCTGGGACTGCTGGTCTTCCGGCGGCAGAGGCTGACGGCCTTCCTGGGGTATCCGGTGCTGCTGTTTTACATGTTCATGGTGGGGTGTACGCCGTCGGTGGTCCGCTCCTGCGTGATGGCGGGGTTCGTCCTGCTGGCTCCGCTGGCAGGACGGGAGGGAGACACGCCCACGGCCCTGTCCGGGGCGCTGCTGGTCATTTTGCTGGCAAATCCCTTTGCGGCGGCGTCGGTGAGCCTGCAGCTGTCCTTTGCCGCCGTGGCGGGACTGCTCCTGCCCGCGCCGAAAATTTACGCCGGGCTGACCCGCCTGGGGCCGAAGAAGCTCCCGGGAGCCGCCGGGACGCTCTGGCGGTTTTTCGCCGCCACCACCGCCGCCAGCCTGGGGGTCATGGCGGCCACCGCGCCGCTCAGCGCGGTCTATTTCGGCACGGTTTCTCTGGCCGCGCCGCTGTCCAATCTGCTGGTGCTGTGGATGGCCCCGGCGCTGTTCGCCTGCGCGCTGCTGGCCACCATCCTGGTCGGGGCGTTCCCGGCGCTGGCATGGCTGGCCACGGGGCCGGAATGGCTGGGGCGGTATCTGCTGTGGGCGGCCCGTCTGGCCGCAGGCATCCCGGGGCACAGCGTCTATTTCACCCGCCCGGCGCTCTGGCTCTGGATGGCGGGGACCTATGCCCTGCTGGCCCTGTGCCTGCTGGTGAGGGGCCGACGCTGGAAGTGGGGCGTGGCCCTGGTCCTTTCTGTGGCCTGCCTGCTCGCGGTAAAGACCGGTCCCCGGATGCAGGTCCGGAACGACCGCCTCACCGCCGTCGCGGTGGACGTGGGCCAGGGAGCGGCCATGCTGTTCCATTCCGGGGACCGGACCGTGCTGGTGGACTGCGGGAGCCTCAACAGCCCCCGGATGGCGGGGCAGGCGGTGGCGGTGGCCATGGAGGAGTACGGCTGGGACAAGCTCCACTGCGTGGTCCTGACCCACTACCACGAGGACCACGCCGGGGGACTGCCCTGGCTGCTGGCCCGGGTGGAGGCGGAGGAATTTTTGCTGCCCCAGCTGTCCGGCAGCGACCAGGAGGGCCTCCAGCAGGACGTCCTCGCGCTGGCGGAGGCTCACGGCGCGGCGGCGCGGTACATTGAGACGCCCCGGTCGGCGGCCCTGGGAGAGGGTGTGCTGACGGTCTACCCGCCGGTGGCGGAGGGCGGCGTCAACGAGATGGGCCTCACCGTGCTCTGCACGGCGGGGGAGTTCGACTTCCTGATCACCGGCGACATGAACGCCTCCACGGAGAAGAAGCTGACGGCGCTGTACGAGCTCCCGGACGTGGAGGTCCTTCTGGCGGGGCACCACGGCAGCAAGGGCTCTACCTCCCAGGCGCTGCTGGAGGCGGTGACGCCGGAGGTGGGGATCATCAGCGTGGGTCAGAACCGCTTCGGCCACCCCACCCAGGAAGCCATGGACCGGATGACCGGGGCCGGTATGACGCTCCGCCGGACGGACGAGGAGGGGAATATCCTCATCCAGGTGGGCAAATGATGCAGGCATGTTTTCACCCCTTTCCTTCTATATATAGAGGGAAAGGGGTGGTTTTTTATGGCAATGGCTTGGATCTGGACGGGGATGGTGGCGGCCTCCGTCCTTTACGGGATATGCAGCGGCACCATCGGCGCGGTGGGGGACGCGGCCCTGGAGGGCGCGGCGGCGGCGGTGGAGCTGTGCCTGCGTATGGCGGGGGTTCTGTGCCTGTGGAGCGGGGTGATGTCCATCATGAAGGCCAGCGGGCTCATGGACGGCCTGAGCCGCCTGTTCCGTCCCCTGCTGGGCCGTCTTCTGCCCCGGGCGTGCCGGGACCCAGAGACCCTGGCGGCGCTGTCAGGCAACGTGTCCGCCAACCTGCTGGGCCTGGGCAACGCGGCCACCCCTCTGGGCATCCGGGCGGCAAGGCGGATGGCGGAGGGCTGCGGCGGCACGGCCAGCAACGAGCTGTGTACCCTGGTAGTGCTGAACACCGCCTCCGTCCAGCTCCTGCCGACCACGGTGGCGGGGGTCCGGGCAGCCCTAGGGGCGGAGAGCGCTTTTGACATCCTGCCCGCTGTGTGGATGGCGTCGGCGCTGTCGGTGGCGGCGGGATTGCTGGCAGCCAAGCTGCTCGGGCGGCTCTGGACGCGGCGGGAGGGCCGGTGAATGGACTATTCCGCCTATCTGGTGCCGCTGCTGCTGGCCTTCACGGCCCTGTTCGGCCTGTGGAAGCGGGTGAACGTCTACGACGCCCTCTCCCTGGGGGCCAGGGAGGGCCTGGACATCCTCCTGGGCATCCTGCCCAACCTGGTGGGGCTGATGACGGCGGTGTATATGCTCCGGGCCTCCGGCCTGATGGACGCCCTGGGGGGCCTGCTGGCCCCGGCGCTGGTAAGGCTGGGCATCCCGCCGGAGACGGCGGCGCTGCTGTTCATCCGGCCCGTCAGCGGCAGCGGCGCCCTGGCCGTGGGCAGCGAGCTGATGGCCGCCCACGGGCCCGACTCCTACATCGGCCGGGTGGCCGCGGTGATGCTGGGCAGCACGGAGACCACCTTCTACACCATCGCCGTCTACTTCGGCTCCGCCGGAATCCGCAAGACCCGGTACGCCATCCCCGCCGCCCTGATCGCGGACCTGGCGGGCTTCATGGCGGCGGCGATGGCGGTGCGGCTGCTGTTCGGGACGGCGTAGGGACCGCTCATTTCTGCTTCAGCTGATGCTTCAGCTGCCGGAAGTCCCTTCCCCGGAGGTTGTTCTGCTGGATGATCTGGGATATCCGCCCCTCGGCGGCCTCCACCTCCTCCAGGAACTCCCGGGCGGAGACCCGGACCGCCCCGTGGCCCAGGATGATGAGCTGCTCCAGGTTGTCCGACGTGGCCACCCGGACCCGGCGGTCCGGATGGGCCCGGGCGATCTCGTAGGTAGCCCGTTCGATGTACGCGTCCGCCGTCTCCGCCTCCTTGGTGTAGACCACGTGGATGTTCCGGTAGTGCTCCACGGAACCTGGGTTGCCCTTCACCTTGTAGGCGTCGAAGACCAGTATTACGACACATTTTTTATACCCTTGGTAATTGCTCAACAGGTCCATCAACAGGTGCCGGGCGCCCTCCAGGCTGGTCCCGGCCATTTTTTTCAGCTCGTCCCAGGCGAAGATGATGTTGTACCCGTCCACCAGCAGGAACTCCGCCCCCGGAGCCCGGGAGGGCACCGTCCGCTTCTCCATGGAGGGCAGCGGCTTAGGGGTTGACCGGAACGCCTCGCCGGGGTCCGGGCCCTTCCGCCGCACCTGTCCATAGGTCCGCTCGAAGATGGCCTGGAGGGACTTCTCCTCCGCCTGCGAGGAGGGATAGGGGACCGCCGGGCGGGGATTGGAGGAAGCCTGCGGCGCGCTCTCCGGCTCGTCCTCTTCCATATCCAGTCCGGTCTCCAGGTGGGCGTATTCCGGCACCTGGTCCCACTTGACGGGGAAGCCCGCCCCGTGGGCGCAGAAGACGGAGTCCGGGGAGTTGTCCAGGTCCGCCTCCGGGTCGTAGGCCAGCCTTTCGATGACCTCTTCCCCGTTGTGACACTCCTGATAGTCCCCCGGGGCGCAGCTCAGCCGCCCCCGGCCCCGGGTGTAGGAGGCCACCGTCTGCCAGTACTCCCCCAGCGACCACACCGGGGCGCTGCCAGTGAGCAGGGCCGTCTCCCCCAGCGCCTCCGGGGGATCGAACCGGCCCCCCATCTGCTGTATGTCGTTCATGGCCCTGCCCAGACACTCCCCGGGCAGCTCCAGCCGGAAATCGTACCAGGGCTCCAGCAGAACGCTCTGAGCCCCCATGAGCCCTTGTCTTACCGCCCGGTAGGTGGCCTGCCGGAAGTCGCCGCCCTCGGTGTGCTTCAGGTGGGCCCGGCCCGCCGTGAGGGTGAGGCGCATATCTGTAACGGGGGATCCGGTGAGGACCCCCAGATGGGCCTTTTCCGCCAGATGGGTCAAAATCAGCCGCTGCCAGTTCCGGTCCAGCTTATCCTCGCTGCACACCGTGGCGAACTGGAGGCCGCCGCCCCGGGGCAGGGGCTCCAGCAGCAGATGGACCTCCGCGTAGTGCCGCAGGGGCTCGTAGTGGCCGATGCCCTCTGCGGGGGCGGCGATGGTCTCCTTGTAGAGGATGCCCCCCGCGCCGAAGTCCACTTCCAGCCCGAAGCGCCGGGCGATGAGCCGCCGCAGGACCTCCAGCTGGACCTGCCCCATAAGGCGCACGTGGATCTGCTGGAGGCGCTCGTTCCAGAGGATGTGGAGCTGGGGATCCTCCTCCGAGAGCTGGCGGAGCTTTTGCAGGGCCGCGTGGGGGTCCGTCCCCTCCGGCAGCAGGAGCTGATAGTTCAGCACCGGCTCCAGCTCCGGCGGCGCGCCGTCCTCCGCCCCGCCCAGCCCCTGACCGGGGAAGGTGGCGGTCAGTCCGGCGACGGCGCAGACCGTCCCTGCCTCCGCCTCCTCCAGTGTCCGGAATTTCTCACCGGAGTAGACCCGCAGCTGTTCCGCCTTTTCCTCCCAGCGCTCCCCCCGGGCGTCCGCGCCGGAGAGGAGGCCCTTTACCCGCAGGCTGCCGCCGGTGATCTTCATATAGGTGAGCCGCGCCCCCTGGGGGTCCCGGCCGATCTTGTACACCCGGGCGGCGAAGTCCTCCGGATAGACGGGCCGGGGGGCGTACCGGGCCAGCCCCGCCAGAAATTCGTCCACCCCCTCGAGCTTCAGCGCCGATCCGAACCAACAGGGGAACACCGCCCGCTGCCCGATCAGCGCCGACAGGGCGGCGTCCGACAGCGTGCCGGTCTCCAGATACTCCGTCAGGGCCTCCTCGCTGGCGGTGGCGGCCTCCTCATACAGCGCTTCGGGGTCTCCGCCGAAGTCCACAAAGCCCTCCCCCAGCCGCTCCCGCAGGGAGGCCAGCAGGGCCTCCCGGTCCGCGCCCGCCAGGTCCATCTTGTTGATGAACAGGAACACCGGCACCCGCCGCTTCTCCAGCAGCCGCCAGAGGGTCAGGGTGTGAGCCTGGACCCCGTCGGCGGCGCTGATGACCAGCACGGCGCAGTCCAGGACCTGGAGGGTGCGCTCCATCTCGCAGGAGAAGTCCACGTGCCCCGGGGTGTCCAGGAGGGTGACCTCCCGGTCCTCCAGGGGGAACACCGCCTGCTTGGAGAAGATGGTGATGCCCCGCTCCCGCTCCAGGTCCTCCGTATCCAGGAAGGCGTCCCGGTGGTCCACCCGGCCCAGGGAGCGGATGGCTCCTGTTTTATATAGTAGGGCCTCAGACAGGGTGGTCTTTCCCGCGTCCACGTGGGCCAATATACCGGCAACAAGTTTTTTCATGGGGGTCCCTCGTTTTTCTGTTTGTTTTTTATCAGTATACCATATCAAAGCCGCCAGGTGAAGCCCTTTTCCTGACGGCGCGCCCAAGGATCCCACTCCCGGACGGCCCGCGCCGGTCCTCCCCGGAATATTTGGGCAAAAAACCCGCCGAAACCCCTCGTTTTATATTGACGGAAACGGCGGCATATGGTATCATGACACGGTCTTTTATGATTTTAATCGGAGTTTCTGAAGTAACGTGGAACTGCGGCCAGGAGGACGGTTTTATGGGTAATGAAAGAGAATATTTTGAGCGGGCCGGCGAGCGGCGCGGCGGGATGCGGAGCGTTCAGGATCCGGAGACCGTCATCAACGAGGGCCTTCGCGTCGCCCTGCTGGAGGATACCCCGGACCAGTCCCTGGAGGCGCTGCTGGAGCACCTGGGAAAGGCGCTGAACGGCGAGCGGACCTACATATTCGAGCAGAACGAGGACGGCTGCGACGACAACACCTACGAGTGGGCCGCCGAGGGGGTCGCGCCGGAGAAGGAGAACCTGCAAAACGTGCCCCCGGAGGTGTGCGCCAGCTGGTACCGGAATTTCAGCGTGGGGCGGCACATCGTCATCGAGGACCTGGAGGACATCCGGGAGACCACGCCCCTCCAGTACGAGAACCTGAAGCGGCAGAATATCCACTCCCTGGTGGTGGTGCCCCTCTACGACGGCAAGAAGGTCATCGGCTTTTACGGCGTGGACAACCCTCCCGTAAAGTCCCTGGAGTACGCCTCCAACATGCTGCAGACGGCGGCGTATTTCATCGTGTCCTCCCTGAAGCGGCGCAACCTGTTCCGGGAACTCCAGAAGCGGAGCTACAACGTCCTCCACGCCCTCAGCGTGGACTATCTGAGCATCTATCAGGTGAACTTCGACACCGGCGCCTGCGAGGCCTACCGGGAGAGCACCCGGATGAGCATGGACTGGGCCGCCAGCTTTCAGGAGGGCTACCCCGCGGCCATGGAGCGGTACATCGCCCGGTACGTGGTCCCCGAGGACCAGGAGCGCCTCCGGGCCCAGACCGGGAAGGACTACGTGCTCGCCCAGCTCCGGGCGGAAAAGAAGCTCTCCGTCCGCTACCAGGTGAAGGACGCCTCCTGCGGGATGCAGCACCTGGAGATGCACTTCTCCGCCACGGAGAAGACGGCGGAGGAGAACTGCGCCATCTTCGCCCTGCGGGACGTCAACGCCGTGGTGGCCCAGGAGGAGAAGGACCGGCGCGAGGCCCGGCGGAGCCTGGAGAACATCCTGGAGGGGGCCCGGACCGGCATCTGGACCATCGAGCTGGAGGAGGGCTGTCCGCCCCGGATGTACGCGGACCGGACCATGAGCATCCTCCTGGGGGTATCCGGCGAGCTGGAGCCGGAGGAGTGCTACGCCCACTGGTTCCGGCGGATCGAGCCGAATTACGTGGACATGGTCCAGGAGGCGGTGCGGGAGATCCTGGAGACGGGCAGGTCCGAGGTGATCTACCCCTGGAACCATCCCACCCTGGGGAAGATATACGTCCGCTGCGGCGGCGTGCCGGACAAGGACTACAAAAAGCCGGGCGTCTGCCTGAACGGTTACCACCAGGACATCACCGATACCATGGTGACCCGAAAGAAGCAGGAGCAGGCCATCATGGAGCTGCTGGAGAAGGTGCGGATGGCCAACTCGGCGAAGAGCGAATTCCTCTCCCACATGTCCCATGACCTGCGCACGCCCATCAACGGCATCATGGGGATGCTGTTCATCCTGGAGAAGTACCAGGACGACCCCGAGCGCCAGCGGGAGTGCCGGAGGAAGATCCGGGTATCCGCGGAGCACCTTCTGTCCCTGGTGAACGACGTCCTCCAGGTCAGCAAGCTGGAGAGCGGGCGGCCCGCGGCAGTGGAGGAACCCTTCGGCCTGCGGGAGGTATTGGAGGACTGCATCACCATCCTCTCCCCCCTGGCGGAGGAGCGGGGCGTCCGCCTAACGGTGGAGGACTCCGGCCTCCTCCACCCCAGGGTGATCGGGAACCCCCTGCACCTGAAGCAGATCCTGACGAATGTCATCGACAACGCCCTCCGGTACAACCGGCCCCAGGGCTCGGTCTTCGTGCGGGCCGGGGAGTCCGGCTTCCGGGACGGCATGGCGGAATATCAGTTCGTGGTGGAGGACACCGGCATCGGCATCGGGGAGGATTTTAAGGCCCACATTTTCGAGCCCTTCGCCCAGGAGCACCAGGGCGCGCGGACCAACTACGACGGCGTCGGCCTGGGCATGTCCATCGTCAAGAAGCTGGTGGACCAGATGAAGGGCTCCGTCGAGATCGACAGCCAGCTGGGCCGGGGCAGCGTGGTCCGGATCGCCCTGCCCATCCGGACGGACGAGTCCCAGAGCGCGCCGCCCCCGGAGGAGGAGCCCGGCGCGCCGGACAATATCGCCGGGATGCGCGTCCTCTTCGTGGAGGACAACGAGATCAACTGCGAGATCGTGGAGTTCCTGCTCCGGGAGGCGGGAGCGAAGGTGGTCACCGCCAACGACGGCAAGGCCGCCGTGGATACCTTTGCGGCCTCCCCGCCGTGGACCTTCGACTGCATCCTCATGGACCTGATGATGCCGGTCATGAGCGGCTACGAGGCCTCCCGGGTCATTCGCGGCCTTGACCGGCCGGACGCAGCCGCCATCCCCATCATCGCCCTGTCGGCCAACGCCTTCGAGGAAGACATGGCCCTCTCAAAGGACGCGGGGATGAACGAGCACCTCTCAAAGCCGGTGGACATCCGGAAGATGCTGCGGGTCATCCACCGCCTGACCCGGCGGCAGAGATAGGGACCAGCGCAAATGAAAAAGCGCATGTGCGCTTTTTCAATGGGCCGCAGGCCCATTGGCGCGCCGCGGTAAGCGCTTTTTATGTCTTTATCAGGAAACCGTATTGGGATCACTTCGACTAGAGGGCCCTCGAATATGTACAATGATGAAATGGAGATGAAACACGTGGCTTTCCCCCGCTCCCTGAAAACCGGCATAGTAGTGGTCGTCTGCTTGAATCTACTGGTTTTTGCGGTTTTGGGAATATCGATCGACGCGATGAGCGAAAACGCCGTCGAAAATATCGGCACGGCCTACATGGACGGAATGAACGAGCAGGTCTCCCTGCATTTCGAGACGATCATCGACCTCCGCCTGACCATGGCGGAGTCCATCGCCCGCATCGCGGTGGATGAAAAGTCCGGCAGCTATGGCACGAAGGAGGACATCGAATACGGCGCGCGGGCGCGCCATTTCCTGTGCGCCTTCCTCTACTCCGCCGACGGCCGGATCGAGATGATCTACGGCGACCCCGTGACGCTGAACTATCCCGACCTGTTTTTGGCCAGCGTGCAAAAGGGAGAGCGGAAGACGGCTTCCGCCGTCTGCGACAGCGGAGAGGATGTCATCCTCTTCGGCGTTCCCTGCGAATATCCCATGTCCGACGGGACTGAGAGCCTGGCCATCGTGGTGGGGCTCTCCTCCGCCTATATGAGCGAGGTCCTGTTCCTGGACTCCGACAGCTCCCTGGCCTACTCCTTCGTGATCCGCCGGGACGGCACCTTCGTAGCCCGCAGCGACGACGCCGTCCACAGCACCTACTTCGACCGGCTCTACAGCATCTTCGAGGGTCAGAAGGAGGCGGCGGACTTCTACATCCGGCAGCTGACGGAGGCCATGGACGCGGGAAAGGATTACTCCGTCATTCTGAAGGACGGCGCTTCCCGATGGCACCTCCACTGCACCGGCCTGCCCTACTGCGACTGGTATCTGGTGACGGTGCTGCCCTTTGACAAGCTGGATCAGACCATCCTGGGCATGAGCAGCCGCTGGCTGACCATCGTCTACGCGGCCTCCTTCGCCGCCATCGCCATGCTCCTGCTCCTGTTCTTCCAATACCTGAAGGTATACAGGAACCAGGTGGCCGAGCTGCGGCGGATGAACGTGGAGATGGACGCGGCCCGGAAGGAGGCGGAGCATGCCAACGCGGCCAAGCAGGAGTTCCTCTCCAGCATGAGCCACGACATCCGCACCCCCATGAACGCCATCATCGGCATGACCTCCCTGGCCACCAGCAGCGCCGGCGACCCGGAGCAGGTCCAGGAGTACCTGCGGAAGATCGCCCTGTCCAGCAAGCACCTGCTGGGGCTGATCAACGACGTGCTGGACATCTCCAAGATCGAGAGCGGCAAGATGACCCTGAACGTGGAGCCGGTATCCCTGCGGGAGGTGATGGACAGCATCATCAACATCATCCAGCCCCAGATCAAGGCCAAGAACCAGCAGTTCACCGCCGCCGCCTACGAAATGATCGCCGAGGACGTGTGCTGTGACAGCGTGCGGCTGAACCAGGTGCTGATCAACCTCCTGGGGAACGCCGTCAAATTCACGCCCGAGAAGGGCTCCGTCCAGGTCAGCGTGTACCAGGAGGCCCTTCCGGAGGACACCTTCTGCGTCCGCACCCACTTCCTGGTGAGTGACACGGGCATCGGCATGTCCCAGGAGTATCAGAAGGTGATCTTTGACTCCTTCAGCCGGGAGGACAACACCCGGGTCCAAAAGACCGAGGGCTCCGGCCTGGGCATGGCCATCACCAAGTACATCGTGGACGCCATGGGCGGCTCCATCTCCGTCCGCAGCGAGCAGGGCCAGGGCAGCGAGTTCCACGTGATCCTGGACCTCGCCAAGGCGGCCTCCCCTGCCGTGGACGGGCCCCTTCCCTCCTGGAACGTGCTGGTGGTGGACGGCGACCAGCGCCTGTGCGCCAGCGCGGCCAAGGCCCTGGAGTCCTTGGGCGTCCGCGCCGAATGGCGTCTGCGCGGCGGGGAGGCCCTGGAGCTGATCCGGGAGCGCCGCCGCCGGAATGAAGGGTATCAGGCAGTCCTCCTCAGCTGGCGGCTGCCGGACATGGACGGGCTGGAGGCGGTCCGGGCCATCCGGGCGGACGCCGGGACGGACGCGCCCTTCCTGCTCCTCGTCTCCTGCGATCAGAGCGGGATGGAGGCGGCGGCCCGGGACGCGGGGGCCTCCGGGATCATTTCCGGCCCCCTGTTCAAGTCCGCCCTGCTGGACGCCCTGCAGGGCCTGTCCGGCGCGCCGGACCGCGAGGCCCCCGCCCCCAGGGTGGAGGCCAGCCTGGAGCTGAAGGGCAAGCACGTCCTGGTGGCGGAGGACAACGAGCTCAACTGGGAGGTGGCCAGCGAGCTGCTTTCCGTTCTGGAGATGGACCTGGAGTGGGTGGAAAACGGCAGGCAGTGCGTGGAGAAGTTCCAGAGCGCCCCGGAGGGGTACTACGACGCGATCCTCATGGACGTGCGGATGCCCGTCATGGACGGCTACGCCGCCACCGCCGCCATCCGGAAGCTGGAACGGGCGGACGCGGACGTCCCCATCATCGCCATGACCGCCGACGCCTTTTCGGAGGACATCCAGAGGTGTCTGGAGTGCGGCATGGACGACCACCTGGCAAAGCCCATCGACATGCAGGACGTGGCGCGGAAGCTGAAAAAATATTTGAAATAGAGCAGGCCGAACAGGGCCGGAGCAGTATCAAGATACTGCTCCGGCCCTTTGTGCGTCAAAAAAGATGCTTTGCATCTTTTTTGAGAAGGGTTTCGCTGCGCTCTGCGCCTCGGTTGTGCGCCCATGGCGCACAATTCGACGCTCACTCCGCGTAAAGAGTTTTTCCCACGTACATGCCGCGGGAAAAACGATTTCATTTTATTTCGCGCCTGCGGGCGCGAAACTCCTGCGGAGGGCTTTTTGACCGGCCTTTTCGTTGCCCCCACGGCAGCCCGTAGGGCGCGACGACCCCGGCGCGACGAGTCGTCACACCCTACACCGCCCCTAAACTGCTGTCCCACATAGTAGATATTATAGTATATCATCCGGTCTGGAAAATTTATTTTAAAATGCTTCTTAATTTCTGCCAATACCTGCCGATATGTACTACAGAACAGCCCGTGCAGCGGCCCCAAAAAGCGTTCTTAATAGTATACAACAAGAAACACACAAAACCCAGGACGGCGCTCCGGAAGCCGGACCGTCCGCCTCACCTTGAAAATCCCATCCGATCGATTTCATCCGGTTGCGCGAACCGGCTGGAATACAGTCCCTGCGCCACGCCCCGGCAGTCCGGCCGGAACCGGGAAACGGCGCGTAAACCCAGTGCTGGTGAATGGATGCACCGGCACGCCGGAAACCGCATTTTTCTACAAAATATTTTATTGAAAGGATGCAATAAAATGCGTATTCAACACAACATTGCGGCGATGAACGCCTACCGCAACTACAACATCAACACCTCCGCCGTCTCCAAGAACCTGGAGAAGCTGTCTTCCGGCTACAAGATCAACCGTTGCTGGCGACGACGCCGCCGGTCTGGCTATTTCCGAGAAGATGCGCGCTCAGATCACCGGTCTGGACGCCGCCACCAAGAACGTCAAGGACGGCATCTCCCTGGTGAAGACCGCTGAGGGCGCCATGCAGGAAGTCCAGGACATGCTCAACCGCATGGTCAACCTGGCTACTCAGTCCGCCAACGGCACCTATGACAACGAAGTGGACCGCGCCAACCTCCAGAAGGAAGTCGACCAGTTGAAGGCCGAGATCAACCGTATTGCCGACAGCTCCAACTTCAACGGCATCAAGCTGCTGGACGGCTCTCTGGATGCCAGCACCAAGGTCATCAACAATGTGGATGTCATTAGGGATGCAGATATCGTTGCTGACGGCCAGCTGGGCAAGGACCCCCAGGCAGGTGTCTATTCTGTTGATCTGTCCAAGGTGTCTGTAACGTCCAGCGCCGACAATCAGAGCGTGACCCTCAGCCTCTGGGGCAAGGACATGCAGGTTGACCTGGGTAAGGATGTCACTCTCAGTGGTTCCGAGCTTGCAAAGAAGTTTGCCGAAGCTTGGAATGCGGATTCCACCGACAAGTGGGAGGCCACCCACGGCTTCAAGATGAACGCCTCCGCAGAGGGCGACAAGCTGGTGTTTACCATGAGCAATGCACCTACAAAGGAGTGGCTGGTGGATACCGGTACGAACAAGGGCAATTTCGTATACAGCGATAAGACGTCCATTGCCGGAAATAACGCCCAGGAAGTCACCGTTACCGTGGAGCAGGAAGCTGTGGACAGCACCCGGGGCCGGATGTACGGTCAGGCCATGTTCGAGCTGGCTACAAAAGCTGGCGCTGGCAAAGTGGCTGTAGTAGACGGCGGCACTGTTACGATTGGTGACGAAACCTATGTCTTTGCCATTGGTCCGGACAGCAAGTACAAGGGCCTTGAGAATGTTGTTGATTTGACTGATCAGACGGCAAAGTCCCCTGATCTGCTCGCTTATGCGGCTCAGCGCCTGTCTACCGCTGCTCAGGACAATACTCGTTTTAAGGTCGGTACGTCCGTCAACGGCCCGTTTATTACAGTTACCGAAAAAGAAGGCGGCGTAGATTACTCCAAGAACAACCTGGCAGGTGCAGATGGTCTGGGCAGCCACGGCGTTAATGGAACTACCAATCAGGATGCCAAGGGGTCTGACTGGGCTGGTTTGATCCAGACCGGCAAGGTAGACCCCACTGTTCTGGACAAGGGCCTGACCCTGCAGATTGGCGATACCTCTGAAAGCTACAACCAGCTGAAGGTTTCTGTTGGTGACATCCATACCAAGGCTCTGGGGATCGACAAGATCAGCATTGCCTCCCAGGCTGGCGCCGCCGCCGCCATCAGCACCATTAAGGACGCCATCAACAGCGTCTCCTCCATCCGTGGTACTCTGGGCGCTACCCAGAACCGTCTGGAGCACACCCAGAACAACCTGAGCGTCATGAAGGAGAACATCCAGGACGCTGAGTCCACCATCCGCGACACCGACGTGGCCGAGGAAATGATGAGCTACACCAAGAACAACATCCTGGTGCAGTCCGCCCAGGCCATGCTGGCCCAGGCCAACCAGATTCCTCAGGGCGTTCTCCAGCTGCTCGGCTAATTTTTCGCTCTGCGCTCCGGCGGAGGCGTACTTCCGCCGGAGCCGCCTGCAACGTGATCGTTTCATCTTCGGGAGGATCATCTCATGGAAAATCAAAAAACGTCCGCTCTGTCAAATAAGGTCGTGATCATTGCTGCGGCTGTCATTGTTGCTGCGCTGGCTGTTGTGACGGCTGTACTGCTTACCGGACGGAACACTGACAACGGTAATCAATCTGGTACGATCGGTTATGCCGCAGACGCCAAGGTTATGTTGGACCAACAGTCTCTGCAGGCCGCTTTCGATGAGGCTGTGCGGAACGCGGCGGACGGCAATGTTGGGCTGCACTATCAAAACGATGCTTACAGCAAAAATGGTACAGATTTCGAGTGCCGTATTATCAATTCGGCATCCAATAAGTACGATATGTACTTAAACATTTTTGCTGATGCGGAGCTGACAGATCAGATATTCCTATCGCAGCTTGTTCCTCCCGGCAGTGGGTTTGAGCAGATCACACTGCTGCATTCCCTGGACCCCGGTGACCACACCGTTTATGTGGCACTGACCCAGGTGGATACGGATGAAGAGACTGGCGAGCAGGTCATTAAGAATCAGGTCATGCACACCATGGATTTTCATGTGAGTGAGTGATCGTATCATATAGCGTTTTTAAATCAGTTGTGTAAAGCTGCAAACAAATATTACTACTAGGAGGAATATCCAACATGAAAAACCTGAAGGCTCGCATTTGTTCCGGCGCTATGGCCGGCGTACTTGCGCTGTCCCTGGCAGTTCCCGCTTTTGCCGCTGGCAACACTCCCATGAACACCCAGACTGAAATCACCGCAACTTACCAAAAGGTCGACATCAAGGTTATCGTTCCGCAGACCGGCACGGCTCTGATCAACCCCTACGGTCTTGATTTGAAGGTCAAGGATGCGGCGAACAACGAAGTGACCATCAGCGGTCAGAAGATCGTGACCGCCCCCATGTCCCTCAAGAATCAGACTGCGATGAACCTGAAGGTTGGCGCAACTGTGACTGGGGCCATCAACGCGACTTCCGATATGCGCTTTTCCACTGAGGCTCTTGCTGCTGACAATACCACCAAGATGGCCTATGTATACCTGCAGGCAGGTAGCAGCGACCTGACTGGTAATGCTACTACCGTAACTGAAGCGCAGATTTCTAGCAAGTTTGCCGAATGGGAAGCAAAAGCCTATGACGCTGCAACCGATGTCATCGTAAGTGACAGAGGTGCCTCCACAGAGAACTTCGCTGTTTTGAAGGCCGCAAAGATGAATACTACCACCGGTGAATTTGATGAGTACAAGAACGGCAGCATTGCCTTTGTCCGCTTGGCTGGTGACTGCCCTGCGGATCCCAGAGGCGGCTGGGCTGACACCGATGGCTTTACGGTGAATGTTGCCTATACCTTTGCGCCTGCTCAGATTGCGACCTATGCTGTTGCCCAGGGTACAATGACTGCAACAGGTACTGGTATTAACGCTGCAACTGCGATGGCAATCAAGGTTGAGGGCGCTGTTGTTACTGCGGCTGCTGCGGGTGATACCGTGTCCGTTGACGTGACAGTAGACAATGCGAATGACGCGATTGACTGGACTGTGGTTGATGAGCAGGGCAACGCCATTGATGGCCTGTCCGGAAGCGTGGCAAAAGCGACTGGCACGTCCCGCACCTTCACCTTTACCATGCCCGATAAGGCGGTAAAGATCAACATTGTGTCTAAGGCTTAACGTCGTTTTCAAGTAATCAATAATTCACACACCATAAGTTAAGGCCGCACGGCTTCGGCCGTGCGGCCTTTTTTCCATTCTGGGAGAAGCAACTATGAAGAAACCAGTTCTGCTCAGCGTGGTCTTCGCACTGCTGCTGTCTCTGGCGTTCCCGGCGCACGCCGTGACTCAGGGAAGCGGCACGCTGATCACAGCTGGGTGCAGCCTTCCGGAGATTCTGGTGACCGTCCCAAATAGCGATCAGATTTTTCTGAATCCATATCAAATTCCAATCGAAATCGACGGAACGATGTCCTCCCAACAAATCGTGTTTACCCCTGTCGCAATGGAAAACAAGAGCGAGGTGCCGCTGGCAGTTACTATGACTGTAGTAGGAAATGTCAACCCTGAGAGCACCCTTCGCCTGCTTTCATACAGCACTCGCGAGGTAGACACAAATAGGAAGTATGTATTTCTGTACTGTGAGCTTCATGCCGCCAGTTCCATGGATGCTGTTGTCTGGGACAGCAAGTATAATGAGGATATACACGCTCCAGTCCTTGACGGCAGAGAGGTGACCAGGAGAAATGTGATTACCTTAAGTCAGGCGGATCAGCAAAATCATTTTGGTGTGTTTCGCTTAACAGGTGACTGCACACCAAATCCTACTGACCCATGGTCGGAGGACACAGATACAATTGACGTGAAGATTGCATTTAGCTTCAAGCCCCTTGAGCGGGAAATATCTTAAAAGCAGCTTTTTATCCCGCCGTGGGGCCTCACGGCCCCACGGCCTTTTTCTATGGAGAAACTGCCATGAAGAAAAGAAATTTGATTTCGATAATACTGGCGCTGCTGTTAGCGCTTCAATGGATAACGCCTGCCCTGGCCTCGGAGGGGGATATCCCCCCGGAGCTTGGCGAGGATGTGGAGGCCCCGGAAGACATCCAGCCTCCGGAAGATGTACCGGGTCTGGATGATATCCAGGATACCCCCCAGCCCCCAGAGGACACGCCTCTGGACGAGTCCCAGCCTCCGGAAGACATAACGGGCCCGGAGGAGGATATCCAGGAGCCGGAACCCGAAGACGAACCCCTGGAAGACTCCGAGCCGGACCCCGTGCCCCTGGAAGACTTGATCAACGTCCTGGTCCCCAGCAGCGGCCAAATCGTCCTTAATCCTTACGGCCTGGAGGTAGACATGGACGGCGGCGTGACCACGGACCAGATCGTCCATTCCTGCCAGACACTAATCAACCTGAGCGATTTCCCGGTGATAGTGGATGTTTCCGTCACCGGCACCATTCCGGCGGAGAGCGCAGCAGGGTTTGTCTCCGCGCCTCCCGCACAGGACGCGCCGGGTAAGGATGTGTTCCTGTACGCGGAGTTCCAGCCGGACCCCAGCGTGTGGGTAGGCGAATATTGGGGATTGCCCTATCAGGTATTGGCGGATAATGAAGGCGAGAACGTGCTGACCCTGGAGGCCGGGGGAGAAGGATACTTCCGCATGTTCGGCGCGATGTCCGTCTACCCGGAGGAACCCTGGAGCGATACGGACACCTTCGGCGCGGTGCTGACCTTCACCTTCGCCCCCCTCTATCCGGACCCGGAACAGGTGGAAGGACCCGAAGCGCCTGAGGAGGAGGTCCCGGAGGACCCCGAGACCCCGGACGTTCCGGAGGAAATCCCCCCGGAGGAACCCCTGCCTCCTGACGCACCAGAGGAGGACCCTCCCGAGGAGATCACACCTCCCGACATAACGGAAGAGGACCCCGCCCCGCCGGAGGAGGAACCAGAAACGCCTGACACCCCGGAACCGGATACCCCGGAGGAACCGGGCCCCGAGACGCCAGATGAGACGGAACCTCCGGAAGGACCGCCGGACCCGCCCGAACCTCCCGTATCCTTGGACGAAGAGGCTGTAAATAACGCTGATGAAATAACGGAGGACCCGGCAGAAGCCGGGTCCTCTGTTTTTCTGTATTCTTATTGTGCCTCCTCCGGCAGGTGCTTCGCAAAAGCGCGCTCCACCAGGAAAGACGACAGCAGCGCCAGCGTACACGGCAGGAAGAAGACCTGGAACAGGAGCCTCCAGCAGGCCCAGACACATCCGGCCGTCATCAGCACCAGCAGGACGCTGGAGGGCAGATGGACGATCCAGAACTGGACCGCCGTCCGGTTCAGCGCCCCGAAGGAGAACTCGAACCGGCTGAGCAGCGGGAACATCCACGCCATCACGCCCAGCACCAAAAACAGCAGCAGTACCAGCACTGCTGTTGCCGCCAGCACGGGCCCCGGCGACTGGATGACCGCGCCGATGCCGTACTGTCCGCCCAGCAGCAGCGCTATGGCCACCGCGCCCCACAGGAGCCAGGCCGGGACGGCGGTCTTCAGCTCCTGGCGGAAGGTGCGGAAGAAGCGCCGGTAGCACCCGGCCTCCTCCCGGCGGATGCCGTGGACGGCGGCGTCGTACAGGGCGGCAGAGGCCGCCCCGATAGTCACCACCGGCAGGCTGCAGGCCAGCCAGAACAGGCTCAGGATCATGATGTCCAAGATCCTGCTGCACCAGCGCCACAGGAATGCCTCCGGGTCAAACAGGCTTCCCATCTCAGAGCAGGGTGGGGACCAGCTTTGCCAGGGCGTCCGCCAGGGCGGCGTGGCCCTTGCGGGTCAGGTGCATGAAATCGATGGTATTGAACTCCGCCCCCACCTGGTTGGCGTCCAGGAAGTGACAGCCCGTCTCCTCCGCCACCCGCTTGAAGTAGGCGGGGAGCTTCCGGGACTTCTCCACGCAGCCGTGGCCCATGGTGCCCATTTCGTCCGCCACCGGGGAGGTGAGGACGCCTTCCTCAATGATGGGCGGCGCGATGATGAGAATATTGGGCTTTCCGCCGGGACCCCAGCACTGGGTGGTTTGGGCCTTCTGCACCAGGCGGCGCATTCCGAGGCTGATGGCGAAGGCGTTCATGCCGAATCGCTCCTTGCTGTCGTTGGTGCCCAGCATGACGGTCAGCAGGCTCACCGGCTCGTGGCTCGTCAGACAGGGCCAGAGGTAGTGCAGGGCGTCCAGCCCCTCGTAGAGGGGGTCGGTAAACACCGTGGTCCGTCCCGAGAGGCCCTCCTCGAAGACCTTGCAGTCCTCCCCCAGGGCCTTTTGCAGCAGGCAGGTCCACCGCTCGTCCTCATTGAACCGGGCCAGCTCCGGGTCGGTGCAGTCCGCAGGATCCGCGCAGTAGCCGTGGGTGTTGGAATCTCCCAGGCAGATCTTTTTCATCCCGCCGCCCTTTACTTCACGATCTCGGGCAGAGACGCGGCGGCGGCGGACTGGCCCACGCGGCGGAATTTCTCGTCAGGCAGGGTGGGGTTGATCTGCGCGGCGATCTCCGGATATTCGTCAGCCATGACGGCCTTGCAGGTGGAGAGGATCAGGTCGCCGCCCTTGCCGGACATGACCCGGCCCAGCAGCAGCACATGCTTGTAGTGATACAGGTCAAAATAGAAGGCCAGCGCGTGGGCCAGGTACACGCCGATGGAGCTGTATACGTCCGCCGCGCGGGAATCGTCCTGGGCCATGAGGCCCTGGACGGCCTTCAGCTTCTCGGCGGGGGAGAGGGACTCGTCCAGCGCGATGCCCGCGCGGGGGGCCAGCTTGATGACGCCGTCCTGGGAGAAGTACTTCACGCCGCAGCCGATGTCGCCGCTCCACTCGTCCCGCATGGCGTCCTCCTGGGCGTCCACGGGCACGAAGGCCAGCTCGTTGAGCCACCCGGTGATCCGGCCCTGGGGGTCCACGTAGCCCACGGCCTCGCTGGTGCCCATGGCGATGCCCAGCACGTTGTCCTCCTCCAGGCTCATAGCGCCCGCCAGGGCGGACACGTCGCCGTCGTTGGCCACCGCGTAGGGGACGTTCCCGAAGGTGTCGGTGATGGCCCGGATATAGATGTCCTTCACCTTGGCGTCAAAGAGGTCCTTGGGCACCTGGAGGAACAGGGAGGCGTTCATGGTCCGGTCGTTGATATACACGCCGGCGGAGCTGACGCCCACCGCGTCCACCCTAGGCATGTGCTCCGCGGCGGACTTCAGCGCCGCGACGATGCCGTCATAGTGGTAGTCGGGGTCGGAATTGGTCTTGGGGAACCACACCACCTCTTCGGAGAACACGCTCTCGCCGTCGATGACGGCGGAGACCTTCCGGTCGGACCCGCCGGCGTCGAAGCCGATGCGGCAGCCGTCCAGGTGGCGGCCGATGGCCTTGGGGCTGTCCTTGGCCTCGGGCAGCTTGTCGCAGGACACCACCTCGAAGGGGTGCTCGAACACGTTGGCCATGTAGTCCCAGTCAAATTCCTGGCATCCGCCGGCGGAGTATGCCTCGCTCAGATAGGCGCGGATGTCCTCGCTCCCCCGCACGTAGATGCGGAAGCCGCCCTTCATCCACAGGATGGTCTTGATGAGCCGGTTGACGTAGTAGTGATCCGCGTCCCGCATCTCCGGGGTGCCGTGGATAAAGGTCTCGCACACCGCCATCTCGCCGCAGGAGCGCTCCACCGCCAGCCCCAGGGGCTGCTTGGCGTCCTTCAGAAATGCCTGGTTGAACTTGTAAAGGGGGATGTATCCCGGGTCCAGCTTCGGTGCGTGCTGTAAGGAGACCTCAACTCCAAATCGGTTCATGATATCGTACCTCCATCAATTT
Source organism: uncultured Oscillospiraceae bacterium (assembly GCA_910579485.1). Lineage (GTDB taxonomy): Bacteria > Bacillota > Clostridia > Oscillospirales > Oscillospiraceae > Pelethomonas. The sequence goes on from CAJTVO010000018.1 coordinate 20,369, forward strand.
TTCCCCGCGCGGCGGATACGTTGCCTGCCGCGTTTTCTGTATCATACCACGGCACAGACGGTCTGTCACGCCTTTTCAGCAAAAAAGAAAAAATTTCGGAAATACAGGGAGCGCAAACATCAATTCAATTTGGGGGACAGCTGTGTAAAACGCCTGGCAGCAGCGGGAAGAGCCACGGACCAGATTCAGAACGGGTGCTGCATCATCATCTGTGCGATATGTCCTGTTATCACCCATTGGTCACATTATACAGCGAATAAAAATACTCCTTCCGCTCCATCAGCTCGCCGAACCGTCCCCGCTCGCAGACCTCTCCGCCCCGCAGGACGAAGATCTCGTCATACTGCTCCAGCAGCTCGGCTTCCAGCCGGTGGGTGACCACCATCCGGGTCAGCCCGTCCAGGTGCAGGATCGCGTCCGTTACCGCGAAGGCCGTCTGGTTGTCCAGCGCCGCCGTGGCCTCGTCCAACAACAGCACCGGCGTCTCCCGCATGAGGCACCGGGCGATGGAGACCCGCTGCCGCTCCCCGCCGGAGAGTCCGTTTCCGTTCTCTCCGCACCGGTAACTCTCGCCCCTCTGCTCAATGAGCCCGTCCAGCCCCGCCCGGTGGACCGCCAGCTCCAGTTTGTCCTCCGGGAAGTCCCGGAACATGGTGATGTTCTGATACAGCGTGTCGTCAAAGAGGAACACGTTCTGTCCGATAAGGCTCATGACGTCGTAGAGGCTGTCGGTGTCGATCTCCCGCAGTTCCTTCCCGTCGATGGCGACAGAGCCCTCATACCCGTCGTAGGCCCCCATGAGAAGGTTCAGCAGGGTGGACTTCCCCGACCCGGAACCGCCCACCAGGGCGTACTTCTTCCCGGCCTCCAGCCGCATGGACAGGTCCCGCAGTACCGGCTCACCCGGCTCGTATCCGAAGGTGACGTTTTCCAGGGTAATGGCATCCTTCAGCACCGGCGGGACCGGGTCCCCGGCGCGGCCCGCGTTCTCCTCCGTGACCTCCGCCAGCTTCTCCACCAGCCCGGCGGCGGCCCTGCGGTTGGCCAGGCCTTTGGGCAGGATATTGATCGCATTCAGCACATAACCGGACAGATTGATAAACATGATGACCGTACCGGCGGTGATATCCCCCCGGATGGCGAGATACGCGCCCAGGAAAAAGATGCCCATCTGCATGACCAGCCCGCAGAGGCCGGAGGCCTCCCCGATGAGCGCCTCGCACCAGCGGCGGCGGTATTTGACGTTCTCCAGCGTCTGGTTGGAACCGTTGAAGCGCTTTCGGGTCTCCTCTTCCGCCTTGAAGCTCTTGATAACGGAAAAGCCGCTGAGCAGGTCCTTGATCTGCGCCATAAAGCTTTCGTTCTGGTCGCTGACAGCCTTCTCCCGTTTTGCCAGAGCGCCGCCTGTCACCGCCACCGCCGCAATGGGCAGCAGTCCCAGCAGAACGTCCGCTGCCGCCAGCAGCGGGCTGTACCAGATCATCATCATAAAGGCTCCTACGCCTGTCAACATGTAGGCCGCCATCTCAAACGGTTTTTCCAGATAGTTGCTTTCGATGGTGGTCACATCGTTGGTCAGGGTGGATAAGTACCGCCCGGTGTTCTCCTGAGAGAAGGCGCTGATGCTCTTCTCTGACAGCCGCCGGAAGGCCAGAGCCTTATATTGCACCAGCGCCCGGCGGACAAAGCCTAATTTCGCCCAGTAGCTGGCTGTATCTACCGTCACCGTAAAGACAGCCAATCCTATCCAGACCCACAGCATCTCCAGCAGCCGGTCCGCTTCCCCGGCGGCGATGATGTCGATCATCGCCCCCAGCAGCCAGGTAACGAAGAGATTTACCCCAATGCTCAGGACGCTCAGGACCATGGCCGCCCAGTAGCGGATATGGTTTTTCTCATAAAAGGCGCGGAAGTATTCCCGCGCGGCGGGGGTCCTCTTATTTCTTTTCATCTTTTTTCTCCTTTTTGTCATTCTGACCGCCGCCATCCAGCAGCGGGGCTGCGTCACCGTCTCCAACGACGACCAGGTTTTGCCCATACTGCATCATGCACCGGGCCATATAAAGGAACGGCACCAGCGTTGTGCCCTGGAACAGAGTATAAGCGCTGGTCAGTCCGTCCGCCAGCTGCAGTTCTTTTTTGTGCATCACATGCAGCGCCAGCAGCTCCTGCAAAATCGTTTCTACCTCCTGCCGCGGCATCCGCAGAGCCGTGGCGAGGGCCTCCGGCACGTACAAACGGCTGGTCTGACTGTTCAGGTACTCCAACAGCTCAAGGCACCCGGGCCGGGATAAGACGGTAAACAGCGTCCGGTATTGGTCCATGGAAGCGAAGTAGGCTTCATATCCCTTCTCCGGTCTGGGCCACAGGGTAGAAAAGGACATATCTTCGGCATGGACGTCCAGCATGAATCCGCCCTCCAGCCACAGCTGCGCGGTTGCCAGAGCGACGCGGTCGGGTTCCTCATTTCTCATCTCACAGTTTTCCAGATAGCTGATCTCCGGGAATTTTCCCTTCCCTGCAATCATGTTTTTCAGCGCGGTCCAGTTCAAACGGCAGAGCTGGTCGAACCGGTCCTTTATGGGCATCCCCGCCAGCCACCGGGCCACGGTATCGTGGATGTCCATCTTTTCGCCGCCCTCCCGTCCGAAGAGGGCGTCTATCGTCACGCCCAGTTTATCCGCGACAGCGGGCAGCAGGGCCACGTCCGGCGCGCCGCCGTTCTCCCACCGGCTGACGGCCTGGGTGGAAACCCCCACCGCCTTCCCAAGCTCCTCCTGGGTCATGTTCAAAGCCTTTCTGTATTGCGTGATCTGCTCACCAATTAAATTGTTGTTCATATATTGTCCTCCGTGTCAATTGACAGTTGAATTATATATTAAATTAGGCTTGAATACAAGACAGTTATCTTTGCAACAAATCAAACAGCAATTGACCCGTTCCACCCAATCTAAACGAACCATCCCCCATCCCGCACCCCGGCGAGTCCGCCCCGCTAAAACGGTAGGGGCCATCGTCAACCACGCCGAAACAACCGCAGAAGACCGGCAGAGCGGACGGCAGTCAGTTCAGACCAAACCGTCTGTGCCTCGGGCGCAAAACAAAATACCCCCGTAATGAAGGAGGATCCCTAAGGAACTACGTTCCTTAAGTGACTTTTTGCAACTTTTTGTTCACACAAAAAGTTGGCCCGGGGTAACGAATAAAAGACATTCTAAGCGACCGGGCAGCCGTCAGGCTGCCTGGCCGGTATAAAAAGAACCCCCTCCTCATATATTGGGACAACCGACCTAAACAACCAATGAGGAGAAACCTACATATGGAAACCACCAAAAATTTTGTACAGCTCTGCGGGACGGCGGCGGGCGAACCCGCGCCCTCCCACGAAAACCACGGCCAGCAGTTCTCCCGGTTCCCCCTTGCCGTCCGGCGGCTGTCCGGCCAGACGGACACTCTCTGGGTCATCGCCACCATGGACCAGCTCCACCGCCTGCTGCCCCTCACCGGACGCCGCCTGACGGTGGACGGCCAGCTGCGCTCCTTCAATAATAAGAGCGGCAGCGGCAGCCGTCTGGTCATCTCCGTCTTCGCCCAGCTCCTGACCTCCGCCGGGGAGGAGGAAGAGGACCGCAACCGCATCGCCCTCCGGGGGGTGATCTGCAAGCCGCCGGTGCTTCGCCGTACCCCTCTGGGCCGGTGCATATCCGATATGATGCTGGCGGTGAACCGCCGGTATGGCCGCGCGGACTATCTGCCCTGCATCGCCTGGGGACAGGTGGCCATGATTACCGGGAACATGGCCGTAGGCGAAGCCCTCTCTCTGGAGGGCCGCGTCCAGAGCCGGGCCTATACCAAGGTGGTGGAGGGCTGTGCCCAGGAGCGCACCGCCTTCGAGGTGAGCGTCATGCACCTGGTAGAGGACGAGTGCTTCTAGCGTCAAAAAAGTGCGTCTCCGTCCGGCGAACGGAGACGCGCTTTTGATGTTTGGAAATCATTCCGCCAGAGGCAGGCCGTGGTTCTCCTCCGACGTATAGAGCGTAAACTCCCCATACGCCCGCTCCTCTGTGTCGAAGGTATCCCCGACCTTATAGGACAGACGGTACCGTCCGTCCTCCAGAGCCCCCCAGAGGTACAGCATATCCTCCGACCACTCCGCGCCTCCGGCGGGCAGGGGATCGGGCGTACCGCAGAATCCCACGTTGTCCTGATAGGGGACCTCCTCCCATCCTCCCGCTTCATTCCGGCGCTCCAGATGGGGGATGTGCAGCACCTGTCCGTCCTCGCCGGTGTTGTTGATGAGATACACCGGCAGCCGGTCCGTCACCAGACAACCGTCTACGGTGGGGACAGGTTTCCTGGAAATATACATGGCGTAGTCCGGTTCCGGCTGTGCTTCCGCCGTCACCCGGAAGTCCAGCTGCCACGGTTCTGACCACTCTCCGGTATCATGAAGATGTACTCCACCTCCGGTGAGGCGGTAGAGGCCCTCCTCCAGAGGCTGCTCCAGAGCGTTCATATCCAGCCGCAGTGTTCTTACGGAATCGGCCTCAAGGACCCAGGCTACGTCTCTAAAAAACACCTTATCCTGAAACTCGACAGGCTGCCACGCGCCGTCCACAAACTTCTGACAGGAGAAATGTTCGCCGTAGAAAAATTCCATCTCGCTCCGGTTGTCCAGTACCAGCGTGATCTTCTGCACACCCACCGGATAACTCTCCTGAAGCAGGGACAGCGTCACCTCCGGCACTCCTTCCCACGAGGTCTCCGGCTCTGGGTCTTCCACAGCGGCTGGCAAGGAGATGGACGGGGCATCCGGTTCGGCGGCGGCAGGCGGGGCCTCCGGTTCCACAGGGACCTCCGGCAAAGGCGCGTCCTTCCCGCAGGCCGTCAGGCACATCGCGGCGGTCAGCAAAAGCATCAAAATTTTACGCATAACAGCAGCCTCCTTTATCCGTTCAGACGAAGAGCCCCGCCGTCTGGTTCCCCAAATGAGGAAAATATTCTTATTTTACCGTAAATCCATTCACCGTGGCGTGGGCCACATAGGTCCCCAGCTCGTCCCGCACGTCCACCGCATAGAGGCAGGTGGTCCGCCCGGATTTCAGGCACTTTGCCTCCGCCAGCAGCTCCGTCCCTCTGGCGGGAGCAAGAAAGGTGATGGACACCTGCTGAGAGACGATGATCTTATCGGTAAACCCGTTGGATGCCACCGCGTAGGCAAAATCCGCCAGGGTGAAGATGGCCCCGCCCATAGGCGCGCCGTTGGCGTTCATGTGGCAGGGCCGCAGGGGCATGGCGCACAGGGCCCGTCCCGGCTCCGCCTCCCTGATCTCCACCCCCGCCTGGGCCGCGAACCGGTCCGCCCGGAACCGTTCGTTCAGTTCTTCCATAGTCGGCATACGCAAATCCTCCCTGTAAATGCTTTGCGGTTATTATAGCATAAACCCGCCCTTATTTGCACGCCCGCGTAAAAATTTTTTTGCCGGTCCCCTCGAAATTTGCCGGATCATATGATAGAATGGTCCCGAGGTGATGGACATGAAAGACTCCAGGGCCGTTTCGGCCATTATCGAAGAATTGAAAAATCTGTACCCCGATGCGTCCTGCTCCCTGGACTTCGACCCGGACAAGGCCTATGAGCTGCTATTTTCTGTGCGTCTGGCAGCCCAGTGTACCGATGCCCGGGTGAACCTGGTGACCCCCATCCTGTACGCGAAATACCCCACTCTGGAGGCCCTGGCTGCCGCCACGGAGGAGGAGGTCGGGGAGATCATCCACTCCACGGGCTTCTGGCGGGCCAAGGCCCGGGATATCGTGGCGGCCAGCAGAATGCTGGTGGAGGAGTACGGCGGCAGGGTGCCGGATACCATGGAGGACCTGCTGCGCCTTCCCGGCGTAGGCCGGAAGACCGCCAATCTGATCCTCGGAGACGTCTACGGACAGGAGGGCTACGTCTGCGATACCCACTGCATCCGGATCACCGGCCTGCTGGGCCTCACGGACGGCAGCAAGGACCCGGTGAAGGTAGAGATGCAGCTGCGCAAGTGCATCCCTCCGGAGGAAAGCAGTGATTTCTGCCACCGGATGGTCCACCATGGCCGGGCGGTGTGCGTGGCCCGCCGACCTGACTGCGCCAATTGCACCCTCCGCCTCTGGTGCGACCACTGGAATGGCCGGCAGGCGGAGGCGTGACGGCCTGCGGTTGTAAAAAGCGTCCGGATGAAAACAGCCGTCCTTTCTTTCCGTGGCCCCTGCGTGATATACTATCATCACGTTATCAAAGAAAGAAGGACATAAAATGATTTTAAAGGTTCACTTTGGCAAGCGTATCGCACAGCATCGCAGGCAGAAAAGGTGGTCCTAGGCGGAGCTGGCGGAGAAGTTGGGCGTTACCTCCCAGGCCGTGAGCAAATGAGAACGTGGCATGGGCCATTCAAAGAGATATCGGGAAAAGATCGCTTATGTGGATGAAAGCGGTATAGGATACATACTTGTATCGGGAATATGGGTATGCGCTGCGGGGTCAGCGTATGCTTGGACAAATTTGTGGACGAAAGTATCAGCGCTGTGGCGTTGTCGCTGCTCAGATAGGTGACAGACTTCTTGCGCCGTTTCAGTATAACGGAACGATGGACAGCAGGCTTTTTAAGAACCTGTATTCATAAGCGTTTGAGCAAAGTGTGAGCGTGAGAAATAATGACCATGGTCTCAGCAGATGAGACGGAAATCTCATGATCTTTACTGAGGCATCTGGAGTGATTGAGCCAGGAGAGGGTGCGTTCAACCACCCATCTCCAAGGAAGCTTTTCCCATTGATGGGGCTTGATTTTCTCCGAAATATCAACGTCAAGGTCAAGCTGTTCCTTCAAATCAGAAACGAACGTACCCCGGTATCCAGCGTCCGCACAGAACTTCCGGATAGACGGAAACCGCTCATACGCTCGTTTGGCGGTAGATATGCCACCTTTTGTGTCATGAATATTGGCGGCATGGACCACAACAGACAACAAGCATCCCAGCACATCCACTACGATGTGCCGATTTCTGCCTTTTTTCCTCCGTCAATTCCTCGTGCCTCGCTGGCTGCTACCGTTTTCACACTCTAGGAATCAATGATCGCATAGCTTGGACTCTCCTTGCGTCCCGCATTTATTCGCGTCTTTTTTTCAAGATGCTCCAGGATTTTATCCCAAAGCCCACTGATCCGAGCGCGGCGATAAAAGCTGTGTACTGTTGAATATGGCGGGAAATCATGGGGTAACTGTCTCCATTTGCACCCTGAATCTACCAAATACAGCACGGCATCCGTCAATTCCCCTTTGCTCCACGTACAGTTGCGCATCTCCGTATATAAGGGGAGATATATCTCCCACTGCTCATCCGTCAAGCCGCTTGGGTACGACTTCCTTTCTTTTTCTTCCATACCGCCTATTTTACCACGGGATTATCCTCTTGTGAATACAGGTTCTTAGCCTTGCGCTCAATCATCAAGCCCTGACACAGAAAAGCGCCCACTACCGGAAAGTCCAAGAAGAAAATGAGCGGTTTGCTATGCGCACCTACCTCAACCGGATTGGGCTCATCGGCGGGGAGTTCAAGAACTGCCGGGCGCATTTGTATCAACATCTGAGCGGTAATACCGCATGGCTCAAGAGAGAATGTGCGCAGCCACATCAGAAACGGAGGAAACCATGAACACTAAAGACAGGCTTTACATCGCCTACGGCTCCAACCTCGATCTGGAGCAGGTGAAGCATCGCTGTCCGACAGCCGAGGTTGTCGGCGCGGTGGAACTCAAGAACTGGCGGCTGTGGTTCCGGAGAGGAAATCACGGCGCCGTTGCCACCATTGAGTGGGAGCGGAGGTTCACGGTGCCGGTGCTCATCTGGCGGATTCAGCCGCGAGACGAATTGGTGCTTGACCGCTACGAAGGGTGTCCGCACCTCTACCGGAAGGAAACGTTGCGCCTGACTGTGAATGGAAAGCGGGTTCGGGCGCTGGTCTACATCATGAACGCTAATCGCCACCCTTACGGCGTCTCCTCTATGGGCTACTTCAACACCATCCAAGAGGGCTCGCGAGCGCAGACTTTGACACTGGCATCCTCTATGATGCTGTGAAGCACTCCAAGGAGGCCGCAAAATGAGGGAGACTATCAGGAAACAGGCTCTGACGGTTCGGGAAACCGGCGAAACTAATATGCTGGATACCCAGAGGGTTCAAGTGATTGCCAACCACATGGGGTTCTATGAGTTGGTTATTTATCTGGAAGAACATCGAAAAGAGTATGCGAACTTCATTTTGACCGGTAACTCCGGGGAGGAAAAGTGATGAACACCTTAGAACCTGTATTCACAACCGTAGTACGCCGTCTGGCCGGTCTTTTTTCCGCCATACTGCATCGATTTCCCTTGCAATCCGTCAGGATTGCTGCGAAAAATCTCCTTGTCTGACGAGAAAAATCCTCGTCCATCCGGCATCCCCCGGTTATGAATACAGGCTCTAAATTGTTTTATTGAGGATTAATATTATCCAAAGAAAAATCCAGCCGTCATATCCAGATAATTCTCACCGCCGTAGGCGGGATACACCTTCTTCACCTCCGCCTTGAAGGTCCCGGCGTCCCGGCAGGAGGCGGCGATGGCTTTCAGCCGCTCCAGGTAGTCGATCTTCGTCTGGGCGTCTTTCAGATCCTCCGGCGTGTAGTGGGAGGTGAGGATCAGGTCGTAACCCCTCTTGATGTACGCTTTCAGCTGGGCGATCATCCCGTCCGCGTGGCCCGCGCCCGCAACAATGGAGTGGCAGTCATGGCCCAGCATGTGGGTATAGACCGCGTTGATCTCCGGGATCTCCACATCAAACGCCTCGGCGGTCCGGTGAATGATGAATTCGATGCCGCCGATAGTCACCGGGCCCTCGCCGATCACATGATCGACGGCGTGGATGCCGCTGTCAAAGGCGCTCCCGAACGCCGCGGCAAACTGGTCGATCAGGGTCCTGCCGCCGCCCTTCTCCGCGTACTCCACCGCGTTGGCCGTGGCGTACTTGGGGACCTCCCTCAGGAAGGACGCGCCCGCCCCGTGATAGGCTATCAGCATCCCGGCCACCGTTTTGCCCTTCAAGTACTCGTCCAGCGCGGCGATGCTGTCCGCGAAGCAGGGAGACTCCAGGATCACGAACTGTCCGGCCTTCTCCAGCAGGAACACCTCGTCCGCCAGCGGGTCGCCGGTCTGGCAGGCGTGGAGCCTCACGCCGCCGAGGTCGTAAATGTGCATCTCGCCCTGGCTCAGCTGGACGGTCGTAAAATTGCGCTTATTCATGAAATGTACCTCCAAATGGTCTGCGGTCAGGGATGTTCTCCCTTCGATGCCTTCATCATAGCAGAATGGAGCAGAGCTGGGAAGTACGCACAATATTGTGGTATAGGCACCTGGCGGTAACCGTCTTGACGGCGCGGCCTCCGGTGGGATAAAATAGGAGATTATTTGAACGGAGGATACGAGATGATGGAAAACACCCTGCCAGCCTGCCCGGTGGAGACCACGCTGACGCTCATCAGTGATAAATGGAAGGTGCTGATCCTCAGGGATCTGCTCTCCGGGACCAAGCGCTTCAGCGAACTGAAGCGGTCCATCGGCAGCGTGAGCCAGAAGGTACTGACCGCCCAACTCCGGCAGATGGAGGCCAGCGGCCTGCTGTCCCGGACGGTCTATCCGGAGGTGCCGCCGAGGGTGGAGTACACCTTGACGGAATTGGGACACAGCTTGAAGCCGGTCCTGGATGCCATGTGGGACTGGGGGACGCAGTATAAGGAGCGGGCCGCCGGGGAGTAGGGAGGCAGGAGCGCTGCTAATTTTGAGCGGCAAGCCTTACCGTCTCTTTTCCAAAACCATCCCCACCGCGAACCCAATCGCCGCCGGCACCACCCAGCCGAGCCCGTAGACATAGAACGGCAGGACCCGCCCTGCGGCCCCAACCACAGGCTGAAAGCCCACCACCCGGCACAGCTCCAGGACCGCCGCGGCCAGCGCGGCTCCCATGGTCCACCGGTAGACCGTGCGGGCGTGGCCGAAAAACCGCCCGAAAAGTCCCAGCAGGATCAGCACGATGGCCAGAGGATAGAGGAAGTAGAGGACCGGGGCGGAAAACTCGACGATCTTGGAAAGCCCAAAGTTGGAGATCAGCAGCGAAGCGCCGCTGAACAGCACCGCCCACTGGGCGTAGGCGAGCTTCCCCGGGAACAGCTCCTCAAAGGTCTCGGAGCAGGAGATCACCAGCCCCACGGCGGTCTTCATACAGCAGAGGGTGACCGTGACCGCCAGCAGCAGTCCGCCTCCCCGGCCAAAGTAGTGGCGGGCGATGACGGCAAAGGCGTCGCCCCCGGTGAATCCGGGATCGGAGAGCCTTTCCGCGTAGAGCCCGAAGCTCTGGGCGCCCACCAGGGCGGTGAGCGCGTAGATCAGGGACATCAGGGACATGCTCACGATCCCCGCCTTCACCGTGTTCACCGCCACCCGCCCCGGCTTGGTGACCCCAAGCTGGCGGACGGCCCGAATGACGACGATGCCGAAGGCCAGACCCGCCAGGGCGTCCAGGGTATCATAGCCCTGCAGGAAACCGGCGGAGAAGGCGGAGTGGACATAGTCTCCGCTGGGGACCACCGAGGCCGCCGTCTGGACGGGCCTTATGAGGGCCGCGGCCAGCATGATCCCCAAGAAGAGGAGGAACGCCGGGTTCAAAAATTTACCCACCGAATCCAATATCCTGGAGGGCCTCAGGGAAAAGTACAGCACCGCCCCGAAGAAGCACAGGGAAAACCCAAGCTGCCAAAGCCGCATATTTTCTCCCGCAGCAGAGGCCATGCCGATGGTAAAGCTGGCGGCGGCGCAGCGGGGGATGGCGAACAAGGGGCCGATGGTCAGGTAAAGGGCACAGGTAAAGAGGCTCCGGAACCTCGGGGACACCCGTCCAGACAGGTCCAGCAGGCCCTCGCTCCGGGAGAGACCGATGGACATGACGCCCAGCAGGGGGATGCCCGCGGCGGTGATCAGGAGCCCCAGGAGCGCGGCGGGCAGGTTCTGCCCCGCTTTGGCCCCCAGGATCAACGGGAAGATCAGATTGCCCGCCCCAAAGAACATTCCGAAAAGCATGGAGCCGATCAGCGTCAATTGGCGCAGGGTAAGTTTCTCGTTCAAGGAAGTGCCTCCTTTTTCATTCTGCACATATTCTACCACAAAACCGTCCCCTTGGGAAGGGCAAAGGCTTCCCAGACAGGGATGGCGCTCTTCTCCATATATTTGGTACAAAAAATAGGGAAATATGGTTGCGTTCCAGGATATCCTGTGCTATACTGCGTGGAGCGTTTATTGGGAAAAGGAGAAACTATCGTGAAAGACCTGACGCCTCAGCTGTTCCACTCTCTCAAGCACTACTCCCGGCAGGACTTTTTGAAGGATCTGACCGCCGGGGTCATCGTCGCCATCATCGCCCTGCCCCTGTCCATCGCCCTGGCACTGGCCTCCGGCGTAGCGCCGGAGCAGGGACTGTATACCGCCATCGTGGCGGGCTTCGTCATCTCCGCCCTGGGCGGGAGCCGGGTGCAGATCGCCGGACCCACCGCCGCCTTCGCTACCATCGTGGCGGGCATTGTGGCCCGGAACGGCATGGAGGGCCTGGCGGCCGCCACCATTCTGGCGGGGATCATCCTGATCGCCCTGGGCCTGCTGCGGCTGGGCAGTATGATCAAGTTCATCCCCTACACCATCACCACCGGCTTTACAGCGGGCATCGCCGTCACCATCGTCATCGGTCAGCTCAAGGACTTTTTCGGCCTGACCTTCACCCACGCGCCGGTGGAGACCATGGAAAAGCTGGGGGAGGTGGTCCGTACCTTCTCTACCGTGAACTGGGCCGCCGTGGGGGTCGGCGTGCTGGCGCTGGCGATCCTGTGCCTGTGGCCCATGATCAAACCCCTGCAGAAGATCCCCGCCTCCCTCATCGCCGTGCTGGTGACGGCGGCGGAGGTGAAGCTGCTGTCCCTGCCGGTGAACACCATCGGCGACCTGTATACCATCTCCAGCGCGCCGCCCCAATTCCATCTGCCCGCCTTTTCCTATGAGACCGTGGCAGCGGTGCTGCCCGACGCCTTCACCATCGCGGTGCTGGCGGCCATCGAGTCCCTGCTGTCCGCCGTGGTGGCCGACGAGATGATCGGCGCGCGGCACAACTCCAACATGGAGCTGGTGGCCCAGGGGGTGGGCAACGCCGCCTCCGCCCTGTTCGGGGGCATCCCCGCCACCGGGGCCATCGCCCGGACGGCGGCCAACATCAAAAACGGAGGCCGTTCCCCGATAGCGGGCATGGTCCACGCCGGGGTGCTGCTGCTGGTGCTGGTCCTGCTGATGCCTTACGCCGCCCTGATCCCCATGCCCTGCATTGCCGCCATCCTCTTCCAGGTGGCCTATAACATGAGCGGCTGGCGCACGGTGGTAAAGGTGGTGAAGCGCTCCCCCAAGAGCGACATCGCCGTGCTGGCCGTGACCTTCCTGCTGACGGTGGCGTTCGACCTGGTGGTTGCCATCGTCGTGGGACTGACCCTGGCCTGCCTGCTGTTCATGAAGCGGATGGCCGACGTGGCGGTGGTCAAGGAGTGGGCGTACATACAGGACGCCGGCGCCGGTCAGGGCCGGATGAAGAGCGTGCCTCCCCACGTGATGGTCTACGAGATCAGCGGCCCCATGTTCTTCGGCGCGGCGGACAAGATCCCCCACCTGGAGCCCTCCGGCGGACGGCGGGTGCTGATCCTGCGGATGCGTTCGGTGCCCGCCATGGACATCACGGCGCTGAACAGCCTCCAGCGGCTGTGCGGCGAGTGCTGGGACAAGGGGATCACGGTGATCTTCTCCCATGTGAACGACCAGCCGATGTCCGTATTCCGCAAGTCCGGCCTGTTCGACGAGGTGGGAGCGGAGAACTTCGCGCCCAACATCGACGCCGCCCTGGCGCGGGCAGCAGAGCTGGCGTCCGGCGTTGGAAAGTGAGAACAGGCCGCCGCTCCCCGCCCTAAAGCCGCCGTAGGAAAAAATCATCTGTACAAACGGGGCATCCGCCAGTCATGGCGGATGCCCCGTTTTAATCATATCAGATTACTTGCCCTCAACTGTGAACGTCAGCTGCTCCCCATCGGCGCCGATGACGGCCTTCTGCCCGTCGGACAGAGCGCCCCGGATCAGCATCGCGGCCAGCTCCGTCTCCACGTGCTTCTGCAGATACCGCTTCACCGGTCTCGCGCCGTAGGACGGCGAGTAGCTGGCCCGGGCGATGAAAGCCTTGGCCTCCGCGGTCAGCTCCAGGGCGATGTCCCGGTCCGCCAGGCGGCGGGACACGCCGGTCATGGCAATATCGATGATGCCGCCGATTTGGCTCTCCGTCAGGGGGGAGAACACCACGATATCGTCCACGCGGTTGATGAACTCCGGCCGGAAGTACTGGTTCAGCTCATTGCGGACCCGCTCCTTCACATCGAGGTCGATGGACCCGTCCTGGTGGATGTTCTCCGTCAGGTAGGCGGAGCCGATGTTGCTGGTCATGATGACGATGGTATTCTTGAAGTCCACCGTCCGGCCCTGATTGTCCGTCAGCCGCCCGTCGTCCAGGAGCTGGAGCAGGATGTTGAACACGTCCGGGTGGGCCTTCTCGATCTCGTCGAAGAGGACCACGCTGTAGGGCTTCCGCCGGACGGCCTCGGTGAGCTGGCCCCCCTCGTCATAGCCCACGTATCCCGGAGGCGCGCCTACCAGACGGGAGACTGCGTGCTTCTCCATATACTCGGACATGTCGATGCGGACCATGTTCCGCTCGTCGTCGAACAGGGACGCCGCCAGGGTCTTGGCCAGCTCCGTCTTGCCCACGCCGGTCGGGCCCAGGAAGATGAAGGACCCGATGGGCCGGTTCTCGTCCTTGAGCCCCGCCCTGCCCCGCAGGATGGCCTCGCTGACGGCGGAGACCGCCTCGTCCTGGCCGATGACCCTGCGGTGGAGGATCTCCGGGAGCCGCAGGAGCTTCTCCTTCTCGCTCTCCACCAGCTTGCTCACCGGGATGCCGGTCCACTTGCTGACCACGCCGGCAATCTCCTCCTCGCCGACCTCCTCCTTCAGGAGGCGGTCCTCCTTTCCGGCGTCCACCCGCTGGCGCTCCTCCTCCAACTGCTTCTCCAGCCGGGGCAGGGCGTCGTATTTCAGACGGGCCATCTGTTCCAGGTCGTAGTTCCGCTCCGCCTCCTCCATCCGGCGGCGGGTGTCCTCGATCTCCTGCTTGATCCGCTTAATCCCGGCGATGGACTGCTTCTCCGTCTCCCACCGGGCCCGCATGGCGTCGTTTTTGCTTTTCAGCTCCGCCAGCTCCCCGTCGATATGGGCCAGACGGTTCCTGCTTCCGGCGTCCTCCTCCTTGCCCAGAGCCTGTTTTTCGATCTCCAGCTGCATGATCTTCCGGCTGATCTCATCCAGCTCGGCGGGGAGGCTGTCGATCTCCATGCGGATCTTGCTGGCAGCCTCGTCCATCAGGTCGATGGCCTTGTCCGGCAGGAACCGGTCGGTGATATACCGGTCCGACAGCGTGGCGCAGGCGATCAGCGCCCCGTCGGTGATCCGCACGCCGTGGTGGATCTCGAACCGCTCCTTCAGCCCCCGGAGGATGGAGATGGTATCCTCCACCGTGGGCTGGCCGATGAGTACCTTCTGGAACCGGCGCTCCAGGGCGGCGTCCTTCTCGATATACTTCCGGTATTCGTCCAGGGTGGTGGCGCCGATGCAGTGGAGCTCGCCTCTCGCCAGCTTGGGCTTGAGGAGGTTCCCCGCGTCCATGCTGCCCTCGGTGCGGCCCGCGCCCACGATGTTGTGGAGCTCGTCGATGAACAGGAGGATACGGCCCTCGCTCTTCTCCACCTCGTTGAGGACCGCCTTCAGCCGC
>CAJTVO010000019.1 GCA_910579485.1 uncultured Oscillospiraceae bacterium
ACGCCCGGTCCAGCCCCCGGAGGGTGGCGCTCAGCCTGTAGGGGTCAGAGTTTTCGCAGTCGACCACTACGACCACCTGTTCACCGTCATTAATGTAGTCGTGGATATTGCCCTTGACATAGGTTCCGGCATCCGACACCTTGCTGTATTCGGTAAACTCGTCATTGTCCCACTCATAAAGGAGGGTAACAAACTTTTTGTCGTTATACAGGATATTTCCCGCGTCATAGGGACGCCAGTTGATATACACCTGATACGGATAGAAGGAAAGGCTCTCGTAATACACCGCTGCCGCATCCTTGCTTCCTTTCTCGCTGAGGCCGTTCGGCATGATAAACAGTTCCCGCACATACTGCCAGTTCAGCCAAAGCGGAAACAGGCCTTTGCAATTATTGATCCGGTCTGAAATAATTCGGTTGATCTCCACAATATGTCCGGATAGCTGTGTGCTGGATTTTTTGATAAAATTGATACCGTCAGCCGTTAATGTATTGATGGCTGCGGCAGACACATATTCCGGCATTGACAGAAGTGATTTGTACTCTGTCCGCATTTTATCATTGATTTTCTTAAAATTCCTTTCAATTTCTGTGCGGATAATACATAAATTTCTGATGATCCTGGCATTTTTATCTTTTTCCAGCCTTTGATATACATCCATCTGCGGCGCTTCATGTTCGTTCTCAAATATCCGCAATGGTACGCCGATTAGATAGGCTACTTTTGATACGATTTCATAGGTGCTGTCTTTGTATTGAATTTTTTCTGCAACAGTATGTACTTGTTCAAATGTTACTGGTTCCACTTTGTCATCCTCCTGTTTTTATCGCAAAATTATCCGGGTTGCGGTGGCCCGCCGCGCCGGCTTTGCCAAATTGAGTATACCATAGAACCACTCTTTCAGCAAGCGGCAGCGGCGGGCCTGTTCAGCTATTCACAGTGCGTGATGGTCTTGACTTCTTCCAGTGCCTTACCGTGGATTCGGTACAGCCAGCGGAGGTCATATCCCATATCCACGGCAATCTGCTCCCAGGAGAGGAAGCAAAGATACCGCTTTTCCAGGACGGTCTGATATTCGGTATTGTCCACAGCCTTGATGGTGGCGGACAGATCCCGCTTCAGATTCACAAGAGTATCGATGTCCCGGTTGATCTCCGCCTGGAGGTCGATGATCTTGGTGATGGCTTCCTCCATGGAAGACGTAGCGTGGTTGGGATTCCGGGGCATCCCGGTCAGTGTGGAGGTGGCCTTTGTTGCCAAATCGTTGAGCGCCGCCACCTGCTGGATCTTGCTGTTGATGCGTTGGTCCAGGAACTTGGCCTGAGAGAGATATTCTTTTACAGTCATTTTGACACCTCCAGATTCGCTTTCACCGCATCGATCAATGCGGACTGTGTTTTCTCCTTCTTGCTCAGAGCGGACATGATCCGCTCGTCAATGGTGTCGGCGGCGATAATGTGGTGGATGACCACTGTGTCCGTCTGGCCCTGCCGCCACAGGCGGGCGTTGGCCTGCTGGTACAGCTCCAGCGACCAAGTCAGTCCGAACCAGACCAGGGTGGAACCTCCGGCTTGGAGGTTGAGGCCGTGTCCGGCAGAGGCCGGGTGAATGAGGGCCACGGGCAGCTCCCCACGGTTCCACCGGGCAATGCTCTCCGATGTGTCCAGCAGGGAGAAAGGGATGTGGAGCTTTCGGAGCCGGGCGGCGATCCGCTCCCGGTCGTGCTGGAACCAGTAGGCCACCAGCACCGGCTTTCCGTTGGCGGCTTCGATGAGGTCCTCCAGAGCGTCCAGCTTGCGGTCGTGTATCGGGAACACACGCTTGTCCTCGCCGTAGACGGCACCGTTCGCCATCTGGGAGAGCTTATTTCCGAGAGCCGCAGCGTTTCCAGCATCCACCTCCTCGCCGCCGAGGGAAACCACCAATTCGGAGCGCATGGTGTCGTAGGTCTGCCGCTCCCGCTCGGAGAGGACTACCCGTACCTCGTTGAACACACACTCCGGCATCTGGAGGTGGTCGGTGGCCCGCATGGAGATGGTGATATCGGAAATCTTCTCGTAGATGGCCTCCTCCGCTCCGGGGAGGGGCTTGTAGGAAAACACCACCTGGCCGTTCCGCTTATCCGGCTGGAAATACTGGGCGCGGTAGTGGGTGATGTACCGTCCCAGCCGTTTGCCCATGTCCAGAAGCCGGAACTCCGCCCAGAGGTCCATTAGGCCGTTGCTGGAGGGTGTGCCAGTCAGCCCCACGATCCGCTTGATGCCGGGGCGTACCTTCAGCAGGGAGCGAAACCGCTTTGCCTGATAGGACTTGAAGGAGGACAGCTCATCCACCACCACCATGTCGTAGTCGAAGGGGAGGCCGCTGTCCTCGATGAGCCACTGGACGTTCTCCCGGTTGATAATGTACACGAAGGCCCGCTGATACAGAGCTGCCTTCCGCTCGACCTCGCTCCCTACTGCCAGCGACCAGGACAGGTCCCGTAGGTGGTCCCACTTCTTGATCTCAGAGGGCCAGGTATCCCTCGCCACCCGGAGCGGGGCGATGACCAGCACCTTCCGAATCAGAAAGCTGTCCAGGCACAGGTCAAAGAGGGCGGTGAGGGTGATGACGCTTTTACCAAGACCGCAATCGAGGAAGATGGCGGAGGCGGGGTGCATCAAGAGGAAATTGGTCGCATAGGTCTGGTATTCATGAGGACTGTATTTCATTGAGGACGCCTCCGATCTGCTCCGGCCTGTCGATGCAGTACACCGAAAAGCCCAGAGCCTCGATTTGATTTTTCCGCCTTACCTGCAGCGGACGCATTTTCTTTCCAGGGGCTTTCAATTCCACAAAAGCCGCTTTTCCGCCGGGGAGCAGCACAACTCGGTCGGGAACCCCGTCCAGCCCCGGACTTACGAACTTCAAAGCCAGCCCGCCCATCAGGTGAACTGCCTGCACGAGCTTGCGCTCGATTGTTTTTTCTGCTGCCATAATGCCTCCAGATTTACAAATGGGTGACGACAGTGATAGTTATTTTCTCAAAGTACCTTATAGGCTGTAAAAATAGCCTATAAGGAGTTTATATCTTTAACCCTCACCATCGTCACCCCCGCATCAGTTCAGAAAATCCTCAAACCCGGAATCGGCGGTGCCGAAGTCGCTGTTTTTGAGTTTGAGACCGAAAATGACCGTCCCGGTCTTGGTGTGCTTGCGCTTGAAACCTGCCAAGTCGAGGGCAGCATAGAACTCCGGCATATTCCGGGCAAAGTCGGAGGTATCGGCGCAGTAGGAGCGGTACGCCTGGAACATCTGTCCGGACCGGGCAGTAAAGCCAGCTCCGATTTCACAGTTGTCGGTGAGGAAATGGGCCAGCCAGTCGTTCTCCTCCCGATACTTGGCGATAGCCGCCTCCACCACCGGGGGCAGGGCGATATGGAACCCCATGTCGATGACACGCTTGGCTCCCTCGATCATCCAGGCAAGGATGGCGGGACCGGCGTTCTCGTAGAGGTACTCGGCATAGTTTTTGATGTCGCCGCTCCCGGTGATCCGGGCGTTGAACGGCACCACGATGAGCCGCCGCCAGGTACCGGCGTCGATGGCACCGACCTTGGGCAGATGGTTGGTGTACAGCACCAGGGTATGGCTGGGGACAAAGCTGAAGGGGTCCTTGTACTTCTTCTCGGCGTAGACCTCATCTGTGGAACACATCTGCTTCACAGTGGCAGTGTTCAGCCGGGTGCCTTCCTCCAATTCGGCGGCGATCACCAGACGCTTACCCTTCAGCTCCGCCATCTCCGGCTTGATATTGCGGCGGTTGCCTACGGTTAGGGCGTCCGAGGACACATTACCGCTGTAGGTCCCCAGCACACGGGCCAGGGTATTCCAGAAGGTGGATTTGCCGTTGGCCCCGCAACCGTAGGCGATGATCATCTGCTCGATGAACACCTTCCCGATGCAGGCGGTTCCGGCCACGAGCTGCACATAGTCCATCAGCTCCCGGTCGCCGCAGAACAGAAGGTCAAGCTGTTTCTCCCACAGGTCAGCCCCTTTATCGCCAGGGGACGCAGAGGTCACCTTGGTCATGAAGTCATCGGGGCGATGCTCCCGGCCACCAGCCATCCCCAAGCGCAGGTCATAGGTGGCCTCCGGGGTGCAAAGGAGATAGCAGTCCGCATCCAGCTCCTGCGGCGTGATGGCCAGCATGGGTCGGGCCTCCTTCAGCGTGTTGGTGATGTTCCGGGAGCCGCGCCGGTCCAGAGCAAAGGCTTTGTACTCTGCCGCCTTCTTGTATTTGACGTAGGCGGCGGTCTGCTCCCTGGTGAGCATGGACTCCGCCTTCTTCTTACTCATGGCGGCGAGGATTTCCGCCGCGCCGTTTTTGGTCAGCACAGCCCAGGCGTCCTCGGCAGCGGAGGTGGCTTCCTCCAGTTGATTGGCAGTGAGCCGCTGGGCCACGGCCTGCGCCCCATGTTTGGACTCCTCCCAATAAGCGCCGTTATAGCAGATGTAGTCGGTAGCGGGAGAGTACCGCAGCTCCCCGCCAGACACACGGGTGAGGACTTCGGCCTGCCCCACATCGGTGTAGTCCTCTGGACAGCAGCGGAAGTCCACGTTGTACTCCTCCGGGGGAATGTAGCCCTCCTGCTGCTGGACGCGGCGGTTGAACCGAAGGGCGCTGCGCCAGATGGAGGTCAGCTCCGAATCATCCAGAGGCGGGTCGCACTTGGCGGCTTCCGCGAGAAAGGCATCATGGGCCTCCTGGGTATTGCCCAGCCGCTTGAGGACCCGACCGGCAAAGTGGGAGAGATGGGAGTTGCGGTGGCCCTCCGGAATGGTGGCCCCCTCCGGCATCTCCAAATTCTCGAAGGATCGGTCGCCCAGGAAGTCAACGATAGTGAGGTCGCCATCAAAAAACTCGACCTCCGGGGGATTGGTGCCAAAGAAGAACCGGGCGGCGTCCAGGGCGTTGGAGTCGAAGAAGGGAAACTCGGCCTGGAGCCGTTTTTTCATATCGCTGTAGGCGGCGGGATCGGTCTGCTCCGGGATAGGGAAAAACACATGGAACTTGGGCCGGGCCGCTCTGCCATTCTTGGCCTTCCCATTGTTACGGCTGTAGTGGACAGCAAAGGCCACACCCAACAGGGAATCGGCCAGTACCTGCGGGGTGATCCATGCGGCGGGGTCCTCGGAATGGTCGTTGTCGCAGTCCAGCATCAGGCAGTCGGTTTTGATGAAGTTGGCGTTGTTGCGATAGCCGTTTTTGTACTCCACCGCCACATAGTCAAAGCTGACGGCGGCGGCGAGGGAGGCAGCGTCGGTCACCTCCACAGCGTGGGGGTACATACAATTGGACGCTCGACCCAGGCTGTCCGAGCGGTAAAGGGTGAACGGCTGACTCATGGGGATACCTCCTTGCAGTCATCGGTGAACCAGCGGATGGGCTGGCCTTTGCGTTTGGCTTTCTCGATTTCGATGCTCATACCCTTGGAGATGCGCTCCCCGAATACCCACAGTTCGGCACATTTGGAGAGCAGCACGATGTCCATAAAGATGGCGAGATCGCGCTCCTCCGCACTGGTATCATCCATAAACTGCGGAAAGAGCAGATGGGGGGCCAGGGGAATGCCGCCCCGCTCCACCACAGAGCGGCAGTAGCGGCGGGCGTTCTCCTGATTGGCGGAGATGTCGCCGGAGAGCGGGGAACAGACATAGATCAGTGGTCGGTAGGCGCGGGCTTGTTTCGCATCCCGCGCGATTTTGGTGAGAGCTTCGTATGCGGTGGGATCGAAATAGCCCTCGGAATTTCGTTTATTTATGCTCATGGTCAAACCTCAGTCTTTCTTGTAAAAATCGCAGATGTAGCCGTCAGCTCGGAGGAGCAGGCCCTCCGCCCATTCCGGCTGAATGGCCATCGTTTCACAGATATCCTCCAGCGAAGTGCCTGGCGGGGCCTCGATCACCGCCTCGTCATGGACGTGCATCACAATTCTGTATCCTTTGGCATCCAGCCGGAGCATGGCCTCGGTGAGGATGTCGCGGGCGGTGGCCTGGACAATGTTCTCTACGAACTTGGGGCCATAGCTTTCCAGGCGGAGCCACTTCTTCTGACTGCCCACACCCTCGTAGGTCACAGACTCACCGCCGAAGCGGTTCTCGCCGATCTTGGGTTTCACATAGACCAGCTTTCTGCCGGAGGGGAGGGTCACAAACATCATGCCGCTCTGGTAGGAGAAGGTGATGCCGTGGGTGGCGGTGGTGGTACGCTGGCTGACACAGGTTTTCGCCGCATCGTCCACCGCCCACCAAAAATCGGTGATGTTTGGGTTGGAACTGCGCCATGCGCCCACCAGCGGTTTCAGTTCCTCCTCTGGAACGCCCATGTTCAATGCTCCCATCGCCTTCAACGCACCGACCGACCCGCCGTAGCCCAGGGCCAGCTCCGCGATCTTGCCTTTCTGCCGCAGATGACCGTTGACACCATGTTTTTCCACAGGAACATGGAACATCTGGGAGGCGGAGGCGCAGTAGATGTCGCCGCCCCTGGCGAACACCTCCTGCCGCCACTGCTCCCCGGCGATCCAGGCGATGACCCGTGCCTCGATTGCGGAGAAGTCGGCCACGAAGAACCGGCTCCCCGGCCTGGGGATAAAGGCGGTGCGGATCAGTTCTGACAGAACAATGGGAACGCTATCGTAAAGCATCTCTACAGCGGCGAACTGGCCGGAGCGGATCAGCGTCCGCACCTGCTCCAAGTCAGGAAGGTGGTTCTGGGGCAGGTTTTGGACTTGAATGAGCCGCCCTGCATACCTTCCGGTTCGATTGGCTCCATAAAACTGGATGAGGCCCCTGGCGCGGCTGTCCTTACCCACCACCGTCTGCATGGCGGTGTATTTCTTGACGCTGCTCTTGGCAAGCTCCTGCCGGAGCGAGAGTGCCAGCTCTACCTCGCCGCTGGCAGTTTCCAGCAGCTCCAACACAGCGGCTTTGGAGAGGGAATCCACGGAGAGGCCCTTTTCCGCCAGCCATGCCTTGAGCTGGGCCGGAGAATTGGGATTGTCCAGCCCGGTCACCGTGCGGGCCATTTCCAGATGGGTCCGCTTGAACTGCTCATCGCAGCGGATGGCCTGGGTGACAAAGATACGGTCGAGCATGATGCCCCGGTCATTGATCCGTTGGTCGAGCCGGTAGTTGACCCACTCGGATTCCGGTACGGGGAACCGAGACAGCTTCTGCTGAATGGACATCTCAGTTTCTACATCCCGGAGGTTGTAGGCTTTGAAACGCTCCCATTTCTCCGGGGCATCCTCCGGGCGGTGGCGGTATGGATTGCCGTCCCGGTCCTTGGCGGGTGTGCAGAAGTAGCGGACGAGGTCTTTGCCCTCCTTCAGCTTTTGTTTCTCCAGTCCCAGCACAGCGCCTACACCCTCCAGGGAGAGGGGCAGACCCAGGGTCGCTGCCCACACCATCGTGCAGCGCCAGGAGGCTGGGTCGAGGTATTCGCCCACAGGCATCCCCAGCCAGCGGGACAGACACACGCGCTCGAACTGAGCGTTGAAAGCCCATTTGATCACAGTGGGATCACTGAGCGCCGACAGCACTTCGCTGGGAAGCTGCTCCCCGGCGGTGAAGTCCACTACCTGGACAGGCCCGCCGTCTGCCGAGTAGCCGAACAGCAGGATTTCAAAACTGCTATCCTCACAGTAGCGGTACACACCGCACTTTTTCAGCGGAGCGCCGGAGTAGGTTTCAATGTCAATGGATAAAGTTTTCATGCCGCCCCCTTCCTGCGCCAGGGGCAGCGGAGCCGAAGCTCCGCCACCCATAGCGCATGACCGCTTTAGTCATTGGCTTTAGAGGCAGCTTTCCTCTTTTCCTTGTGCGCCTTCCACTTCTTCCCGCACCAGCGGATGAAACTAACGATGGCAGAGGAGATCATGCTCACGGTAAGGCCGTAGATGATGAAGAACACCACCAGCACGTCCACCTGCTTGGCAAGTTCGTAGAGTGAAGTCATTGCTATTTACCTCGCTTTCTCAGGACAGGAAGTCATCGTCCAGATCGGTGGCGAAATCGTCAGCGGCGGAGGTGCGGCCACTGAGCGGCTCCCCGTCCCGGACCTTCTGGATGTTGCCCAGGCCGCAGGCGATTCCCTTATTGCCATTGGTGTTGAAGGCGTAGAAGTTGATGGACACGCGGGCGTAGCAACCGGAGTAGACTTCGGCCCGGTCCAGAATGGGCTGGACGGCCTTGTCCACGATCTGGGGCGCGGTGGTGCTGTTGGCGTTGACGAAGTAGGCCCCCTTGTACGCCTCGTCATCCCGCTCGGCATCGCCGTCCCGGAGGGGGAGCTTCAGAGCGCCCTTGGGCGGCACCTTTCCGCCGAACTTCGCCACGCCCTCCTTGATGGCGGTGTCCACAGCGGCGTTGATGGCGGCGATGGTCTTGGTGTCGCTCTTGGGGATGATAAGGGACACACTGTACTTGGGGTTGCTGCCGTTGATGGAGGCAGGCTCCCAGACATTGGCGTAGGACAGCCGGACAATGCCGGTGACCACTTTGGTGTTGGATTTCTGAGTGGGCATGGATCATTCCTCCTTGATTTCAGTAAATTCTTCCTCCACGCCGGTTTTCTTGAGGGCGGGGCGCTTATCGGTAACAGGTACAAGAGTGGGACGGCCCTGGGGCTTTTCCATCAGGGGACCGAGAATAGAGGTGAAGTTCTTCTTGCCCATGAGCTTCTCCATCTCGGTGATGGGGATAAGACTCTTTCTGAAAATGTCGGTGTATCCAGCGTCCTTCGCCGCCTGGATCACCGCTTCCTCATCTGTGTAGCGGCGGTTGGTGCGGGTAGCCACCAGCTTGAAGCCCTGCCACACCTTTCCGTGGTTGATGGCGGCATCCTGGGCATAGGCTTGAATCTCACTGGCCCACTTGGTGAGGTCATCCAGCTTGGTGAGGATTTCCTCGATCTCCTCATCCGAGAGGAGCGGCGGCGGGGCGAACTCGAACCGGGCAAGCTGGAGCTTCTCCTCGGCGCGGGCGCGGCACTTCACCGCCGCCTTGCAGAACTGGCACCAGGGGCCGGGGAGATAGTTACCCTCACCCTTATGTGCCAGCTCCGCCTTGGGCTTGAGAACGTTCTCCGCCCAAGCGTTCAGCTCGTCCACCGAGATCGTCCAGGTGGACACGTTATCCCGGCGGGGCTGGTAGATGCTCATGCTCACCTCGGTGATGTCGTAGAGGGAATCAAACAGCCGGAGCGCGCCCAGGGCATATAGCATCATCTGGGGGTTCTCCTCGGCCTCCACCAGAACGCCTTGTCCATATTTGAAATCGATAATGTGGAGCAGCTTGTCCGCCACGATGAGGCAGTCCCCGGTGCCGAAGCCCTCCGGGACCCAGCAGGAGAAGTCCAGCCGCTGCTCGATGAGAACCAGCGGATCGGCGCATTCCAGCTTGGCCTGGGTGAGCTGCTCCAGCACGAACTCCACATAACCGTCCGTGTATGCGTCCATCTCGTCACAGTCGTATTTGGACACCGGCTTTTTGGAGCGCATCTTCAGAGCGCGGCGGAGTTTGTGTTCGCAAAGGGCGTGGGCGGCGGTGCCTTCGGCAGCGGCCTCGGATTCCCGGTCGGCGAACTCCCGCTCCAGACGGGCGGAGGGAGTGCAGTTCATCCAGCGGTGGGAGCTGGAGGCGGAGAGAATGGCGTGGCTGTTAGGTGGCATGGCCCAGCACCTCCGCATCCTTCAGCAGAGCGGCGTAGTGCTTGGACTCCACGCCGCTGAGTTTCTCAGCCCCGTACTTCTGGAGCAGCCCACGCACCTCGGCGGTGTATCCATCGTGGCTTTTCTCCGCCAGCACCGCCCGGACCTTCTCCAGCGTGATGGCCTTGGGCGGCGGATCGGCGGGAGCCGGGGCCGGGGTAACTTCCGGGGCCGGAGCAGGCTCGGTGCTGTTCTCTGAGTCGCTCTGGCCCAGGGCGGTGGCTACGGCCTGGAGGCTGTCTGCCAGGGAGCGGATGTCCTCGATCACATCCAGGAGCAGCTTGATCCTACTCACAGACCGCACCTCCTTCCGCCACCTCGGTGATACACACCGACTCCACGCTGTTGCCAGGGACCAGGATCATCACCTTTTCCCTGCGGCCCAGCAGACGGGTGAGCAGCTTTTCCCGCAGGGATACATTCCGGCACTGCACGATGCCGCCGCTCTGGGGTTCCTTGGACACGCTGATCTTCAAATTGTGTCGCATGACCTTTTCCTTTCCGAAAGGCAAGTATCGTTTGCGCCTTTCACAGGTAGGCCACGGGAGCACCGGATTCGGACGGTCTGTCATAAAAGTTTTTTCAATTTTTTCAGAGCGCGGGTCGTGGCATGGCGGACGGCAGATTCATCAAGGCCCTCTGCGCGGGCAATGTCGGTGTAGCCGCGTCCCTCGAAGAACACCTGTCGGATGAGTTTCTGTTGGCGCGGCTCCAGCTTGGCGATGGCATTGTGCAGCCGTTTGTCATTCTCGGCCTTGAGGATGTCTCGCAGCACATCCACATCAGAGGGAAAAAGGGCATCGTCCAGGTTGTAAGCGTCCAGGGAGCAGTGGCGGCGGGTTTCCTTGTGGTTGTTGTTGTACTCCTGCCGGTCCAGATCAACCAGGATACTCCCCCAATCATCGGTAACCTCGATCTCCACGGTTTCGGTAGCGAAGTTATACTTGATCTTCACTTTTGTGTCCTTTCCGCCTGGGGCGGGTAGGGCGGGGACACAAAAATGACCGGAGCGCATCAGCCCCGGACCATGTACAGCCAAAAAGGGCGCACAGGATCAAGGGTGCTGATAACGCTTCTCCCGGCAGGGAGGATCGGCAATTATAGCATCCTCGCCCATGTGCGCACACAGGCTGCGATATTTTTATCTACAAACGACTCAAGTCGATTGCAACGAAGCTATATTCGATAGTTAATGGCCGGCTATTCTCGTACCACAGAGGTGGGTTTTTCATCTTGGGGTTGAGTGCATTTTTGCTTTCGCGAATTTTCATATGCGTTTGCAGCACGAAATTTTGCAAAAAGTGTAGAAATCCAATTCGGAGTGTGATAGAATTAATGCACACACCGAGACGTTGGTGGTGTGGTTCCTCCGAGGATTCCTACCAATCAGGTTTACTGCGTCTATTTTAGCAAAGCGGCTTCTTTGAAAAGCGGACTGGATGGACGCTCTCGGACGCTCTCGGACAGAGGGTGAATTTTTAAGCAGGAGGAAAGTAAGGCATGACATTTTCTGAATTTGCTTTAGAGCTTTCGGCGTACATTTCATTCGGAAAATCTGAGCGTGATTATTTCACAGAGCTTGTCGGAAACTTCATACAAGACGCCGCAATGGACTCCTGCAAATTGCTAAAGAGAAAACCGGACACGATGTATCGATATATAAAAGGAAATCGCACATTTCAGCCGAAAGACGCACAGTATCTTTATGACCATCGTGATAGGGACAAGTTCTCGGATTGGATATGGAAGCGAATGGACGATTCCGACTCCTACGACAATGTTGTGGCATGGTTAGACGCACACAATATTGCAAGTGATAACCCCTCAAATGCCTGTGCGGAATTGTTAGAAAGCATAATTCTGGATATCATCAATAGCACTCCTATCCCAAAGACCACACAGGAAACGGTCATTGATTTGAAGCTGATCGACGATATCCAGGAAAAAATAAAATCGCTACCCCGTCCGACTAATGTGCCGGTTCCCAAGGTAGCGACTTCAGATGAACAAATATATATTGATGAATTGCTTCTAGCATATGGTGATGCGCAAAAAATGACTGTTTTTACGGTTGATGACCTTCCATCATTTCCTGATTACGCAGAAGATTTGGATGACCGCCGCATTGATTTTTATGCCGCCGAAACCATACGACGGGGTGTTTTGGAGTTGCGCAGTAGTAGCCTGACGGATCAGTTCGAGGTGCTGAAGAAGGAAACACTTGATGGGGTGAAAGACACTGCAAAACGAATACACCCAAGTGGCTATGACCATATGCTTGCCGTAATGGAACAGGCTATCCTTGTTCCAGTTACGAACTACATACTCAGCGCATCACCATACTGGATAAGTGCTACAATTAAAAAGGGTGTGTGCCACCATCTCGTAAATGACGGCAAATTGGTATGGGTAAGGAGAAGAAAGAATCCATGAATAAATCAGTCCTCGGCTCTACCTTTGAAGTATCTCTCCGTATTCTGCTGATGCTGAATGAACTGTCAGCCTCAGCATTAGACGAGCAACAGATTGGAGCGATAGATTTCATTTCTGTCTATGCGGCTGATTTCGGCCTTCTGGATGAAAATCTTCATGGGTACAGCAATTACAGATTTAGCGAATATCCCGCAAGAAAACATATGGTGGCTTCTGCCTTAAAGGACCTTGTGTTGTATGGATACGCCCATCTATATCCCACTTCAACGGGATACAGATATTCCATTACGGAAACAGGTAAAACTATCTGCGGAAAAATGACCAATAGTTATGCCGAGGAATACATCATTGCAATTCAATCTGTAATTAACAGATTTGACAATGCAGATGCTGAAGCCATGTTACAGGCGATCAACAGAGTCACCATCCAGTCGTTGAAGGAGGTCGGACATGAATAGATTTTATATTGAAAAACTCATTGTGTCTGGCGGTGGGCATAAGGCGTCCATCATTGACTTTGAACCAGGCTTGAATTTTATCCTGGGTCCGTCCAATACAGGGAAAAGCCTCGTGATGGACTGCCTAGATTATATGTTTGGTTTTTCTCCGAAGAAAAACCGTCCTTCAAAAATTGTGGATAACAACTATGGTTATGAGCGGATTAGTCTCCATTTGGTGACGAACAAAGGAACTGTCGTTTTCGAACGAAAAATTGGTGACACAAAAATTACCGTCAGTGGAACTGACCCCACTGTCGATTATGGCTCATACAGTTTAGGGCATACTGCTAAAAGGAACATTAACTCCGTGTATCTCCATTTGCTTGGAATAGATGAGCCGCATTCCGTACGTTCCGCAGAAAAGGGTTCTAAAACACAGGATTTGACTTGGAGAAGTATGCTCCACTTGTTTTTTGTCAAGCAAGGTGACGTTGCAAGAGAAAGTTCTGCATTGTTGGCCCCCGGTAGCATTGGGCATACAGCATCTGCCGCTGTACTACTGTACCTCTTGACTGGCCAGGATGCGAACAATCTCGCCGCAGACGAAGACCCCAAAATCAGCGAGGCAAAGAAAAAGGCCCTAATCGGCTACATCCAAGAAAAAGTCGAAGAATTCACGACCAGACGAGAGAAACTGGAAAAAACACTTGCGTCCGCAAATATCACAGACCCTCGTTCGAGCGTTGAACAGGCTCGGAAAGAAATTGCAGACCTACAATTGCAATTGGATGCCGCCACCAAAGAAAGTCAGCAAATAATGTCGCAAATCTATGAGTGGAATGGTAAACTCTCCGAGTCAAGAACAGTGGGATATAATTTCTCTGTCTTACGCCAGCAATATCAATCCGATATAAGGCGTATTGGATTCATTGTTGACGGTGCAGTGAGCGTTTTGCCCGTGCGTAAAAAAGTCAAATGTCCTATATGCGGCGAAGAAACGGAAAGAGTTCAGGACCACGCTTTTATTGATGCATCTGCTGCGGAGCTTGAAAAAATAAAAAAACATCTTTCTGAACTTAGTGATGCGCAACGCAGCGTTGAGCATCAGCAGGAAACAATAATTGCAAAGATTCGCACGTTGGAGGAAAAGAAAAATGCAATTGATATCCTAATTACCGAACAATTGCAACCACAATTGTCCTCCTTCGAGGAGAAACTTGAACAGCAGCTTAAATTGATACGGCTATCAAGCGAATTGGAAGTTGTTTGTCAGAGCGAAAATCAGTACAAAAGCGACTTATTCAGTAAAGAAATCGAGGAAACGCCGGAAATTTCGAAACATAACATTTTTGAGGATTATGATTATGACATCATCTGTGGCTTTGAAGAAAAACTAAAGGGGATTTTAAGTGCTTCAAAAATTGGCGGTGCTACGACAGCCAGACTCAACATGGAGAACTTCGATATCGAGATTGGTGGGTTCAAGAAGTCAGTTTCAATGGGCGGCGGATTCTGCGGAATACTGAACACCATTACCACACTGGCGATGAGTGCATACCTTATCGATCTCGATAGAAACGCCCCCGGTTTTTATGCCGTGGATTCTTCACTGACACAATTGTCCGAGGCGGAGTATAAGGAGCAGAGCGATACTATAAAGCAGAATTTTATCGAATATCTTATCGCCCATGCACATGAGCGGCAAGTCATCATCGTGGAGCAGACAAAGCGTATGCCTTTCATTCCTGATGAAGACGAAGAAAAAGGCATCCACGTTATTCGATTTACCAGAGACAAAAAGAACGGAAGATATGGCTTTTTGAACGAAGTTCATAATCCAGAGGATTAATAACTTCCATTCTTTATCTTGATAATAGGAGGCAAAAGCCATGCACATAAGTTACAACAAACTATGGAAAATGTTGATTGACAAGGGAATGAATAAACATGACCTGGCGGAAAAAAGTGATGTGAGTTCTGCATCTATTGCCAAACTGAGTAAAGGTGCAAACATTACCACAGATGTATTGCTTAAAATCTGCACGGCGATGGGTTGCCATATTGAAGATATTCTTGAAACGATTGATGATTAAAAGTAGATTGAGAAGTAGCCAATAGCGCAAAACATGAATGGAAATGGAGGGATGTCTATGGCAAGCCTTGAAGATGTCACCGTAGGCGCAAGCGTATCTGGAATAGCTGGTAACAGTTCAGCGGTTCAGATCGTTGCTGTAAAATGGCATGGATCAAACGCTTTGACTGTTACATATAGAACCACTGATGGTAATGTTGCAGAGCAGGTCCTTTTCCGGGAAGACGAGGTTGGACTCAGTGTGGTTGAGGGGAGCCTCCCCTGGAGCTTCGATGCGGATGCCGGTATGCTGCGTCTGGCCTCCGAAGCCTATCGAATTAACCTGGCTCACATTTTCGACCCCTATCTTGCGGTACATACTTCAGCCGTTGAACCGCTCCCACATCAGATTTCTGCTGTCTACCAGGAGATGCTGCCCCGTCTGCCGCTTCGGTACATTTTAGCGGATGACCCCGGTGCAGGCAAAACGATCATGACGGGCCTGTTCATCAAAGAATTGATGATTCGCGGTGCGCTGAAGCGCTGCCTCATCGTGTCGCCGGGAAATCTGGCCGAGCAGTGGCAGGATGAGCTTTATCGAAAATTCGGCCTGCGCTTTGAAATACTGACCAATGACCGTTTTGAGTCAGCGGTTTCCGGCAACGTGTTCTTGGAGAGCAATCTGTGCATCGTTCGGTTGGACAAGTTGGCTCGCAACGAGGATATCCAGGCAAAGCTGAAAATCACATCGTGGGACCTGATTGTCTGCGATGAGGCCCACAAAATGTCCGCCACTGTATGGGGCGGAGAGGTGAAGTACACGAAGCGTTTTCAGGTCGGACGCCTACTGTCATCCATTACAAACCATTTTCTGCTTCTGACTGCAACACCTCACAACGGCAAGGAGGAGGACTTCCAGCTTTTCATGTCCCTCATCGACCAGGATCGTTTCGAGGGTGTAGCCCGCAGCGGGACACAGGCTGTCGATGTTACAGATGTGATGCGCCGCCTGGTCAAAGAGGATCTGCTGAAGTTTGACGGGACTCCACTGTTCCCGGAGCGGCGGGCGTACACGGTCAACTACGATTTGTCCGACCGGGAGGCCGCTCTGTACAATGCTGTGACGGATTATGTCCAGGAAGAGTTCAACCGGGCGGACAACCTGGAAAAGGACCGCAAAAATACAGTGGGCTTTGCCTTGACCATTTTGCAGAGACGGTTGGCATCCTCGCCAGAGGCAATTTACCAATCGCTGAAACGGCGCAGAGAGCGGTTGGAGGGCCGTCTTGCAGAAGAGCGGCTGGGCCGCCGGGGCGCGGAGTATTCCTCCGTGTACTATGATGACTTTGATGACGACGATCTCCCTTCGGCTGAGTTGGAGGACGAGGAGGAGAAGGTCGTTGACCAGGCCACCGCAGCGCGAACGATCACAGAGCTGGAGGCCGAAATCACCACTCTGAAAAGATTAGAGCGCATGGCGAACGATGTGCGTCAGAGCGGCGAGGACCGCAAGTGGAGCGAGTTGTCCAAGCTGCTTCAGGACAATGATAGTATGTTCGGGACCGAGGGCGAACGGGAAAAACTGATCATCTTTACCGAACACAGGGATACGCTCCGCTATCTTCAAAGCAAAATCTCATCCCTATTGGGCAGTGAAGATGCTGTCGTAACGATCCACGGCGGTCTGCTCCGGGATGAACGGCGCAAGGTCGAGGAGCGCTTCAAGCAGGACAAGGAGGTCCGCATTCTCATCGCCACCGATGCCGCAGGCGAAGGTATCAACCTACAGCGGGCGCATCTCATGGTCAACTACGATCTGCCTTGGAATCCCAATCGGCTGGAGCAGCGGTTTGGACGGATTCATCGTATCGGTCAGACCGAAGTCTGCCATCTGTGGAATCTGGTGTCGAAGGAAACCCGCGAGGGCATGGTATATGGCCGTTTGCTGGAGAAACTGGAGCAGGAGCGGGAGGCGTTGAAGGGCAAGGTTTTTGATGTACTTGGCAAGCTGTCCTTTGACAATAAGTCGCTCCGGGAGCTACTGATCGAGGCTGTTCGCTACAACAACCGGGAAGATGTGCGGCAGCGACTTTTTGAGGTGGTAGATCATTCTTTAGATCGGGATGCTCTACAGAAACTCCTGGATGAGCAGGCCCTAACCCCGGATGCGATGGATGTCCGTCAGGTCATGGCCATCCGGGAGGATATGGAGCGCATGGAGGCCCACCGGCTCCAGCCCTACTTCATCGAATCCTTTTTCCTGGAGGCGTTTCAAAACGTGGGCGGCAGAATCCGTCAGCGAGAAAAAGGCCGCTATGAGATCACATCCGTACCGTTTGCCGTCCGCAGCCGGGATATGCAGATCGGTACCGGCACGCCGGTTCTGGATCGCTATGAGCGCACCTGTTTCGACAAATACTTCTGCAATGTGCAAGGGAAGCCCCAGGCCGATTTGATCGCTCCGGGCCACCCGCTTTTGGAAGCAACCATTGACCTCGTCCGGGAGCGGAACATGGATGTGCTGAAACGCGGTGCGGTATTTGTAGATGACAACGACTATTCTTCTGAGGCCAGACTTCTGTTCTATGTGGAGGACTCTGTACAGGATGGAATCATTCTCCCCAGCGGCAGTAAACGTGTGGTTTCAAAAAATCTCCATTTTGTAGAGTTGAAGGAGGACGGTTCCGCCGCCAATGCGGGGTATGCGCCTTATCTGGATTATCGTGCGGCGACAGAGAATGAACAGCCGGTGATTCGCTCTTTCCTGGAAAGCCAGAAATGGCTCACAGAAAATGTGGAGGACACCGCCACCAGCTACGCCATTTCTGAGATCGTCCCGGCCCATGTGTCTGAGGTGCGCCAGCGTACCACGAAGCGGGTGGACAAGACGGCCAAGGCTGTCAAGGATCGTCTGACCGCTGAAATTCAGTATTGGGACTTCCGGGCGGGTGAGTTGAAAACAAAGGAGGCGGCAGGCAAGGTCAACGCCAAGCTGAACTCTGACATGGCAACCCGCCGCGCTGACGAACTGCAAGCTCGGATGCAGAAACGGTTGGCAGAGTTAGAGCAAGAAAAGCACATCTCCGCCCTACCTCCTGTGATCGTAGGTGGTGCAGTGATTATCCCACGAGGTCTGCTGGACAAACTGATGGGCCGCCCGGCGCTGTTCGGCGCGGACGCGGCGGCACGGCGCAGAATTGAACTTGCCGCTATGAAAGCGGTGGTGGATATTGAGAAGTCCCTCGGCTTTGCTCCGGCAGATGTGAGCGCACAGAACAAGGGCTATGACATTGAGTCCAAAATCCCCGCCGAGTTGCGGGATGCGGATGGGACCACACTCCGCTTTATCGAGGTCAAAGGGCGGGCCAAAAGCGCGACCAGCGTAACCGTTACCAAGAACGAGATACTGACCGCGCTCAATCAGCCAGAACAGTACATTTTAGCTGTTGTGGAAGTGGACGGCGAGACTGCCCGTGTGGTATATTTGAAGAAACCTTTCCATAAGCGGCCTGATTTTGCCGCCACCAGTGTAAATTATGATATTGCGGAATTGGTGGGCGGGGCGACAGTCATATTAGAGAGGTAATGAGGATGATAAAAAAACTAATCGAGGTGGCCCTTCCGCTAGAGGCTATTAACAAGGAGTCGGCACGAGAAAAATCCATCCGCCACGGCCACCCGTCCACGCTGCATCTCTGGTGGGCGCGGCGTCCGCTGGCGGCGGCGCGGGCGGTCATCTGGTCCAGCCTGGTGGACGACCCCTCCAGCCACCCGGAGCAGTTCCCCACCGAGGAGGAGCAGAACGCCGAGCGGGAGCGCCTGTTCCGTATCCTGGAAAAGCTGGTGGTGTGGGAGAACTCCAACAACCCGGACGTGCTGGACGAGGCCAAAGCCGAGATCATGAAGTCCACGGGCGGCAACCCGCCCGCTCTGCTGGACCCCTTTGCGGGGGGCGGGGCTATCCCGCTGGAGGCCCAGCGGCTGGGGTTGGAGGCCCATGCCCACGACCTGAACCCGGTGGCAGTCATGATTAACAAAGCTATGATCGAGATACCACCCAAGTTCGCCGGACAGCCGCCTGTCCATCCCGGCACGACAGAGTTGGAGGGCGGCTGGCAGGGGGCGGCGGGGCTGGCTGAGGATGTGCGCTACTACGGCGAGTGGATGAAGCAGGAGGCGTTCAAGCGCATCGGGCATTTGTACCCGAAGGTGAAGGACGAGAAGGGGAAAGAACACACTGTCATTGCCTGGATTTGGGCGCGGACGGTGGCATCTCCTGACCCAATGGCAAAGGGAGCCCATGTTCCGCTGGTATCCTCGCTGATGCTGTCCACGAAAAAGGGAAACAAAGCTTGGGTGGATATCGTTGAGGACAGCAGCGCAAGGGATGGCTGGCGGTTTGAGGTCAAAATGGGGGAACTTCCCGCTGCTGAGGAGGCCACCAAAAAGAACGGCACGAAGGCAGGAAAGACAAAGGACTTTATCTGCTGTCTCACGCAGTCGCCCATTCAGCGAAGCTATGTCCAAGAGGAGGGCAAGGCGGACAGACTTTCCAGACGGCTGATGGCTGTCGTGGCCCAAGGCCAGAATGGACGGATTTACCTTTCCCCTTCTCAGGAACACGAGACGCTTGCGTTATCGCTGGACAATACACCGGACGTGCAGGAAGCCCGAGAGACCTTTTTAAGTGGGAGTACACCTACCCGTGCTATGATAACGGGTGGTGTCTGTTCTGCCTATGGACTGAAGACATGGGGACATTTATTCACTGGGCGTCAGTTAACGGCCCTTATTACATTTAGTGATTTGGTGTCAGAGGCACAAAAAAGGGTGTTAGCAGATGGAGGATTAGATGAATATGCTAAAGCCGTAGGTGTGTACTTAGCGTTTGCAGTTAGCAAAGGTGCTAATTTATGGTCATCGGCAGTTAGTTGGATGAATGACCGAGGCGCATTTAGAGAAACGTTTGCAAGACAGGCGATACCAATGGTATGGGATTATGCTGAATGTAATCCGTTTTCGACATCTGGTGGAAATTTCTCGATGTTTATTGAGAGATGCGCAGATACAATTATATTTTTCCCACCCTGTGTAAAAGCCGGGAACGGAGGCCAACTTGATGCTCGAAGCGACTGCAAATTACGGAATATAATGATATCTACCGATCCGCCATATTACGACAATATCAGCTATGCTATACTGTCTGATTTCTTTTACGTCTGGATGAGAAAGTCATTGAAAAACTCCTATCCAGATTTGTTCCGCACCTTACTTACGCCCAAGGCCGAAGAATTGATTTCTTCTCCTTTTCGTTCGGGTGGAAGCGTAGAGAAAGCAAGGGCCTTTTTTGAGGACGGGATGTTAGAAACATGCAAACAGATTTTCCTGTATGCACGAGAGGATATCCCTGTCACAATCTATTACGCATATAAACAGAGCGAAACCACTGAAAATCAAACATCCTCCAGTGGTTGGGAAACCATGCTCTCTGCAATTATTCAAGCTGAATTTTCTCTGACCGGGACTTGGCCTGTTCGAACAGAAAGTCCTGGAAGATCCATTGCTCAAGGCACCAACGCCCTAGCCTCCTCCATCGTCCTGGTCTGCCGCAAACGTCCCGCAGACGCCCCCATGTGTACCCGCCGGGACTTCATCAACACCCTGAAACGGGAGCTGAAACCCGCCCTGCAAAAACTCCAGGCCAGCAACATCGCCCCTGTGGATTTGGCGCAGTCCGCCATTGGCCCCGGTATGGGGGTCTACTCCCGCTATTCCAAGGTGTTGGAGGCGGACGGCACCCCCATGAGCGTCCGCGCCGCATTGCAGATCATCAACCAGGAGCTGGATCTCTACTTCAACGAGCAGGATGGCGAACTGGACAAAGAGAGCCGTTTCTGTGTGGAGCTGTACACACAGTGCGCCTTCAACGATATTAAATTCGGCGAGGCGGACGTACTGGCCCGGGCGAAGAACACCAGCGTGGACAAGCTCCGGGCAGATGGTGTGCTGTACTCCGAAAAGGGTGTGGTGCATCTGCTGACCCGGGAGGAAATCCCGATGGAAGTGAGTAAGGACAGGGGCATCTGGCTGCTGACCCAGCAGCTTACCCGCGCAATGGAAACAGACGGTGTAATGGGTGCGGCAAAGATCGTAAAGGAGTTTTTCACCTCCGAGCCGGAGCGGGCCAAGGCCCTGGCCTACCGGCTGTTCACTCTGGCGGAGCGCCGGGGCTGGGCAGCGGAGGCGTATGCGTATAACTCGCTCATCGTGGCCTGGCCGGATGTGCAGAGCAAGGCGGCAGAGCTGTCTGCCGCATGGAACAACGCAGAGCAGATGGAGATCACAATGCCCCCACTGACAGCCAAAGTTGGGGTCAGTGTTGTAGGCACATTTATGAGTATCTCTACAACAGTTTTACCAAAATTGGATGACCCGGAGGAGCATAATGAAAAATAATCATGTGGTTGTTTCTCAGGGCTTTCGGTTCCTTTTGGAATCGATGGCTCCTTATATGGCACGGGAATTGGGCAACGAGTTCGGTGATGACTGGTGGGAAGAAGGTGTCATCGGGATTCTTTATGATGACCAGAAACGGGACCTGCCTCTGAGCGGCGATTGGGCAAAGTTGGTAGATTCTCTCGACATTGCCCGCTGCCTGTTGCTGTTTGACTTGCACTGGCAGAAGGTATTTCGGAAAAAGCTGCCTGTCGACTGCCGTACTTGGGCCAAGGAGCTGGTAGGGGTACGGAACAAGCTGGCCCACTTGGGCGGTGAGGATTTCACTGATGATGATACCTGGCGGGCACTGGACACCATGTCCCGTATCTGCGACCAGCTCGATACGGAGAGTGCAGAGGAGATCCGCAAGCTGCTCCGCTCGTTCCGTTACGGCAGCGAAAATGGTTCCACAACTGTCACTGAAACGCCTGCCGCCGCCCCTGTTCCTGCGAAGAAAAAGGCAGGCATTCTGGATACCGTACCTATCAGCGGGCTTCCCTGCTGGCGGGATGTGATTCAGCCCCATCCGGACGTGGCCCAGGGCCGGTATAAGAACGCTGAGTTTGCCGCTGATATTGCGCAAGTTGCGCGGGGCGAGGGTGCCTACGAATACCGGGACCCGGTGGAGTTTTTTGCCCGCACCTATGTAACCGAGGGCATGACCGGCTTGCTGGAGCAGGCCCTCCGGCGCGTGTCCGGCAAGGACGGAGAGCCGGTCATCCAGTTAAAGACGGCCTTCGGCGGCGGTAAGACCCACAGTATGCTGGCGCTCTACCATATGCTCCGGGGGCGGACTCCTATCGGAAAAATTCCGAACATCAGGCCCGTTCTGGATAGGGCTGGAGTAGCATCCATCCCCAAGGCTAATGTTGCTGTCCTGGTAGGCACAGCGCTGGATCCCACTAAGGCCAAGCGGCCTCAAAATTTACCCGGCATCACCATCAATACCCTGTGGGGTGAGATGGCAGCGCAGCTTGCGGAGTCTGCGGGTGACTTGAAGCTCTATGACTATGTGAAAGAAGCGGACAAGAAGGGCGTGTCTCCCGGCTCCGAGGCACTGAAGAACTTGTTTGACGCCTGCGGCCCCTGCCTGATATTGATGGATGAGCTGGTTGCCTACGCAAAGAAGCTGTACGACGCACATGGTTTGCCTGCCGGAACCTTTGATAACTTCATCTCCTTCATTCAGGAGGTGACCGAAGCGGCGAGGGCCAGCCAGAACAGTCTTGTGGTGGCCTCTATCCCGGAGTCTGATATCGAAATCGGCGGCGATGCGGGAAAAATTGCCCTGGAAGCCATTGAGCATACCTTTGGACGTATGGAGTCCATCTGGAAGCCGGTGGCGGCAAACGAGGGCTTTGAGGTCGTGCGCCGGAGGCTCTTCCTGGACTGCAAAGACCCGGAGGCCCGCGATGCGGTCTGCGCGAAGTTCAGTCAGATGTATAACGAGAACCAGGGAGATTTCCCGATGGAATCCCGCGAGGTCGAATACCGTGATCGGATGATCTCCAGTTACCCCATCCATCCGGAGGTTTTTGATCGTTTATACGAGGATTGGGCTACCTTGGAGCGGTTCCAGAGGACTCGCGGCGTCCTGCGACTGATGGCCGCGGTCATTCACGAATTGTGGATGGGCAGTGATGCCGGACTGCTGATTATGCCTGGCTCCATCCCGATGGATGTGCCAACAGTGCGCGATGAGTTGACCCGGCATCTGTCCGAGGGCTGGAATGCGCTCGTTGACCGGGAGGTGGATGGCCGCAACTCCATCCCCTATCAGAAGGATCAGTCCAACCAGCGATACGGCGGAAAGTTGGCCTCGCGGCGAGTGGCTCGTACTGTTATGCTGGGGTCAGCGCCTACTTCCCGCGACCAAAATGTGCGAGGCATAGAATCTTCTCGTATTCGCTTGGGCGTGGTTCAGCCTGGTGAGAACATCTCCGTATTTAATGACGCATTGAGTACGCTGACAACATCTCTGGCATATCTATACACAAATCCCTCCGGCGACCGCTTTTGGTATGATACACGGCCCACTCTCCGCAAGACGGTAGAGGATCGTGCCACTCAGGTTGCGGCCTCCGATGTGGACTATGAGATTGAAACCAGGCTCCGCGCCATAAAAAAGGAGCAGCCGTTTGCCGGTATCCATGTTTGTCCGTCCTCCTCACTGGATGTACCAGATGACCAGGCTGTCCGCCTTGTCGTTCTTCGGCCTACAGATGTTTACAGGGCTTCTAATCTGAACAATTCGGCGATGACCGCTGTTGCTGATATTCTGAACAATCGAGGCACTACTCCCAGAATCTATCGGAACATGGTCGCATTTGTAGCCCCGGAGCAGGATTTGATGCTTTCACTCAAGCAGACAGTACGGCGCTACCTTGCGTGGAAATCTATCAAAGAGGACAGTGAAGACCTCAATCTGGATGCTGCCCAGAACCGAGAGACGGACAACAATCTGGTTCGGTTCAATAGGGCCGTGGATGACCAAATTAAGGAGGCATACTGCTGGCTGCTCATTCCCTACATTGATAAGGCCACAAACCTAAAGACCATTGTCTGGGACACGATTCGCATCAGCGGCGGCAGTGAAACAATTATTGGTCGGGCAGCAAATAAAATGCAGCAGAATGAGCAGATCATTACCCGATGGGCACCGGCTCTGCTCAAGATGGAACTTGACAATGTACTTTGGAGTAATTCAAACCATATCCAAATCAAGGCTCTGTGGGATTACCTCTGTACATATTGCTATCTGCCGCGATTGGCAAATGAGGATGTGCTGTTAAATGCCATCAGCTCCGGTCTCGGTTCCTATGAATATTTTGCGTATGCATCCGGATTTGATGGAACCCGCTATCTGGATTTGAAATATGGTCAGAGTGTGGGAATGGTGGAGCGATCTGCCTATTTAGTGAAGGTCTCAGCCGCAAAAGACCAACTCGCAGCAGACGAAGCAAAACGGCAGGCAGAAGAGGATGAGGCAAGAGCCAGAGCAGCACAACAAGGACAAGGCTCTGGCGGTGATGTGACTGTTGCCCCGCCCCAACCGATTGATGGTGAACCCCACGGCATCAATGTTCCACCGCAGCCGACTCCGGCTCCGGCGATTGAGCAGCCGAAAAACAAGCGGTTCTACATGAGCGTACCATTGGATACCACTCGTATCGGTCGAGATGTGCAGCGGCTCGTTGAAGAAGTCATAACCCACCTCACAACAGCAGACGGGACGCAAGTAGAAGTTTCCCTGGAGGTCAATGTGCAAGCCCCCGATGGACTTTCTCAGCAGATCGTCCGCACAGTGTCCGAAAACTGCCGGACGCTCCACGTTGAGGACTTTGGTTTTGAAGAGTAACATTAAACGCTTCTTCACAATTTTAACGGCTTTTTTAGATAGCTCGTATTCAATCCAAAAAATTTAACGCCTTATACAAAGTTTCAACGCATCCAGGCGTCAAAAAGCAAGAGAAAAGCAAAAAAGCACCGCCACAGGCCATGAATCACTTTGGCCTGCGGCGGTGCTTTATCTTGAAATGTTCAAAATTGCACTGAAAACAGCGTTTTTTGCAAAGAAGTAGGGACGGAAATCTTGATACCCATTGTATCAAAATCTCCGTCCCTACATGGTGCGCGAGGCGGGACTTGAACCCGCACGCCCGTAATGAGCACTAGAACCTGAATCTAGCGAGTCTGCCAATTCCACCACTCGCGCGCATGTATCTAATTTTCAAAAGGGGAGTGGTGCGAGTGACGGGACTTGAACCCGTACGTCAGTTGACACACGCCCCTCAAACGTGCCTGTCTACCAGTTCCAGCACACTCGCGTTTGCTTCCCCCACGGGAAACCCGCAACGATTATTATAGCGGCTCTTCCCCGCTTTGTCAACCATAAATTTCATTTCCGCGCCGTATTTTTTTCTCAAGCCCGGTGACAAGCGGCTCCGCATGTGGTACACTGGAGAAAATCCTGCAAGGAGGACCTCTCTATGGAACGTATCACCCCCCGGCTGGTCCGTCAGATGCTGCCGCCCCGACGGGCGGACGGGCACAAGGGGACCTTCGGCCGGGTCTATCTCTGCGGCGGATGCCCCGGCTACACCGGCGCGCCGGTCTACGCCGGCGAGGCGGCGGTGCGCACGGGCAGCGGCCTGGTGTTCGTGGGCGTGCCGGAGGAGGTCTATCCCATCGCCGCCGCCCGGTGCCGGGACGCCATGGTCCAGCCCCTGCCCCGGGAGGACGGCGCGCTCCTGGAGCGGATGGCGGCCTGCGACGCCGCGCTGATCGGGCCCGGCCTGGGCCGGGCGGCGGCAACGGAGGCGCGGGTCCTGTACCTCCTGGAGCGGCTCCAGATCCCGGTGGTACTGGACGCGGACGGCATAAACGCGGTTTCCGCACATATAGATGGATTGGATGGCCGGCGGGCCGTAACGGTAGTGACCCCCCACGAGGGCGAGTTCGCCCGTCTGGACCCCTCCTTCTCCCCCGGAGCCGGGAAGGAGGAGCGGGAACGGGCGGCGGCGGCCTTCGCCCGGAGGCACGGCTGCGTGGTGGTCCTCAAAGGACCGGGCACCATCGTAGCCAGCCCCGACGGGCGTACGCTGGAGAACGCCACCGGAAACTGCGGCATGGCCAAGGGCGGCAGCGGCGACATCCTGGCGGGGATGATCCTCTCCCTGCTGGGCCAGGGCGCCGGAGCAGCCGAGGCCGCCGCCTGCGCCGTGTGGCTCCATGGCCGCGCGGGAGATCTGGCGGCGGAGGAGCTGACGGCTTACGCCATGACGCCCACGGACCTGCTGGGACGCCTGCCCGCCGCGTTCAAAGAACTGGAGGACTAAAAAGGAGGAAGGACCCGTGCGAAAAGCGCTGCTTTTTGCACCAATGCTGATGCTCCTGCTCACCGCCTGCGGCGGCGGAGGGGAGAAAGTGGACCCGGCGGCAGAGCTGCAGGCTCAATACGCCGCTTTGGACGCGGCTACCATGGAGGCGGACGTGATCTGCCACTATGCCGGCGAGCTGCGCACCTATACCCTGCTGTGCGCCTACACCCCGGCGGAGAGCACCGTGACGGTGCTGGCCCCCGCTAATCTCTCCGGCATCTCCGCCACGGTGGCGGACGGAAAGCTCCATCTGAACTATGAGGACGTCTCCCTGGACGCCGGGGGATACTCCGCCGCGGCCATCTCGCCGGTGGCGGCCCTGCCCAGGCTCATGGCGGCGGCGGGAGGCGGCTACCTCACCGAGCAGAGCGAGGAGACCCTGGGAGACCGGACCTGCCTCCGGCTGGCCTGCGACCTGCCGGACGATGAGACGACGGTATATACCACCTGGTTCGACCAGGAGACCCTGCTGCCCCTGCGCAGCGAGATCACGGCAGACGGCGAGATGGTCTTTGAGGTGGCCTGGAACCGCTTCGAGGTCACCAGCCAGGCCGCCCCGCAGGACAGCACAGCCGCCCCGCCCGCCGAAGACGGGCAGCCGGACGCATCCGGCCAGACCGCTCCCGCAGACCCGGCCGTCCCCCAGGAGGAGCCGGCCCAGCCGGCCGAGGACGCCCGGGCGGAGGCGGATGAGGCCGCGGCCTACGCCTCTGCGGAGGAGTAGCGTCCGCCCATACGAAAGAGGAAAAGGATAAAAGCCGATGGACAGCACACTGAGACGGACCT
Source organism: uncultured Oscillospiraceae bacterium (assembly GCA_910579485.1). Lineage (GTDB taxonomy): Bacteria > Bacillota > Clostridia > Oscillospirales > Oscillospiraceae > Pelethomonas. Next base: position 26,864 of record CAJTVO010000019.1, read on the forward strand.
GGGCGGAGATCGATCTGGACGCCCTGGCCCACAATTACCGGACCCTGCGCTCCCGGATGGGAGGGCGCGCCCGCTTCCTGGGCGTGGTAAAGGCGGACGCCTACGGCCACGGGGCCGTGGAAGTATCCCGGACCCTGGAGGAGCTGGGGGCGGAGTATCTGGCGGTGTCCAACCTGGACGAGGCGCTGGAGCTGCGCCAGGGAGGCGTGGCCCTGCCCATCCTCCAGCTGGGGCTGACCCCGGCGGACCAGACGGCCCAGGCCATGGCCTGCCGGGTGACCCAGGCGGTGTGGAGCGAACGCGCCGCCTTGGAGTTCTCCCGGGAGGCCCAGAGGGCGGGGGGAATATTGAAAATACATATCAAGCTGGATACAGGCATGTCCCGGCTGGGGTTCCCCTGCGGCGAGGGGCGCTTTGAGGAATCGGTGGAGGCCATCCGCCGGGTGTGCGCCCTGCCGGGGCTGGAGGCGGAGGGGATCTTTACCCATTTCGCCGTCTCCGACGAGGCGGATGAGGACAGCCGGGCGTATACGCTCCGCCAGTACCGGCAATTTACCGCCATGACGGAAGCCCTTGCGGACAGGGGCGTCTCCTTCGCCATCCGGCACTGCGCCAACAGCGGCGCGGCGGCGGGATATCCCCAGTTTGCCTGCGACATGTTCCGCCCCGGCATCGTGTCCTACGGCATCGGCCACCAGGCGGAGGCCCTGGGCCTTCGGCCGGTGATGACCCTGAAGACGGTGGTGGGCGCGGTGCGGGAGCTGCCGGAGGATACCGCCGTCAGCTACGGCTGCACCTTCCGCACCACGCGGCCCAGCCGGATCGGAGTCCTGCCCATCGGGTATGCCGACGGACTCCACAGAGTGCTGTCCAACCAGTGGCAGGTCTGGACGCCCTGGGGGACCGCGCCCATTGTGGGCCGTATCTGCATGGACATGTGCATGGTGGACCTCACCGGCCTGCCCCAGGTCCGGGAGGGCGGCGAGGTGGAGGTCTACGGGGCCCACAACTCCGTCAACGAGGCCGCCCGGCTGGCGGGGACCATCGCCTACGAGCTGACCTGCGCGGTCAGCAGGCGGGTGCCGCGGGTCTACTGCCGGGACGGGCGCGAGGTGGCCCGGGAGCTGCTGCTGCGGGGATAGCCCCCTGCCGCCATGAAAAAGCGGCCAAACCGCAAATTGCGCTTCCCTCCTCCTGAGGGTATACTGAAACTGTACCCGGGATACGGATAAAACAGGAGGAGGACCTATATGATGACGGAAACCTACACGATCCAAGACATTGCCGGTATGACCGGCCTCAACGAGCGGACCATCCGCAGCTATCTGGCGGACGGCCTGCTCAAGGGTGAGAAGACCGATGGCGCGTGGCGCTTCACGGCGGAGCAGTTCGGCGATTTCCTGCGGCAGGACATGGTCCGCGCCAGCGTCCAGGCCAAGGCCAACGCGGTGGTCTACGACTTTTTGATCACGGACCGGCGGAAGGAGAGCGCCGCCTGTCTGATCCTGGACCAGCCCTCGGCGGAGGGCCAGGAGCCCGGACTGCGGGAGGCGCTGTCGGAGCAGATCAACCGGCTGGAGCTGCGCTGGGCCTACCGGTACCAGGACGGGATGGCGCGGTCCATCCTCAGCGGTCCCCCGGCCGCGCTGGGCGAGCTGCTGGCCCGGCTGGGATAACGCGATCACGTGCATCAAAAAGCCCCCTGACGCGGGAAGTTCCGCGTCGGGGGGCTGCGCTTATTCTTCCACGGCCAATTTGCCGTATATGCAGGTGTCCTTCCAAATGGGCTTCCCGTCCTCGTCCTTCCAGAAATAGACGTTTTGCAGCAAATGCGCCTCCCGGCGAAAGCCAAGGGCTTCCAGCAGCTTCCACGAGCGGGTATTCAGAGGGTCGCATTCCGCGTATATCCTGTGGACTCCGTTGGAAAACGCCTGCCGGATCAGGGCCTCGCAGCTCTCCGCGGCGTATCCGTTTCCCCAATACGCCCTGTTGAACACATATCCGATCTCCAGCGCGTCAAACTCCCGCTTCCCCAAATAGACGTTGCCGATCATTTTGTGGGAGTCCTTCCGCTCGACGGCGATCATCTCGTCCGTCCCGATGCGCCACGCGAGATTTTCCTCCGCTTCGGCAAGGGACATCGCCTTATACGGCTCAAACGCTACGGTCTGCTCATCCGACAGGTATTCAAACAGATCCTGCAGATCCTCCTTTTTATATCTCCTTAAAATCAATCGTTCGGTCTCCGCGATAATCGCGCCATTTTCCATACGGTCTTCTGATCCTTTCCAGCCGTTTTCAACTATCGATCTATTTTCGACCGGAACAGCTCCAGCCATGCGTCCGCGATGAGCTGGTGTCCCGCCGGGGTGGGGTGGACCCCGTCCATCAGCCAGTACTCCGGCGGACAGCGCTTGCAGGCCTCGTCCAGGAGGGCCTGGAGGGGCAGGAAATGGGCGCGGACCTCCCCGGCGATCTCCCGCACCGCCTGGGCGCGGAGGGCGGTCTCCCGGGAAAACGTCTCCCAGCTCCCGCCGGTCCCTGTGCCGGGCAGCACGAAGGGCTCCATCAGCAGCAGCGTCACGTCCGGCAGACGGGCCAGGGTGTCCTCCGCCAGCATCCGGTAGACCCGGTAAAACCGCTCCGCGTCCACGCCGTTGCGGTCCTCTCCCAGCTCGTGCCACACGTCGTTGACCCCCGCCAGCAGGCTGAGCACGTCCGGGCTCCAGTTCCAGCAGTCCCGCTTGATCCGGGCGTAGATATCCACGCTGCGGTCCCCGCCGACGCCGGTATTCCGAAAGGCAAAGGCCCCGGGCCGGTCAGCGCCCAGCCGGGCGCTGACCAGCAGGGGATAGCCCGACCCCAAGGAGTCCGGGCGGCTCCGGTCCCGGCCCGCGTCGGTAATGGAATCCCCAAGAAACAAAATCTTCATTGCGTATCTCCTCGTAACTTACATCGTCTGGGTCTGCCCGCCCTGGTCCCGCCGGTCCTTCTCGGGGTCCAGGGTGAGCTTGGGGGGCTCCGGGTATCCGAAGTCCTTCGCCACGGAGGCGGTGTCCCGCTTGAGCATGGCCTCCATGACCTTGATGTCGCTGGCCACGTCCATGGCGTCGGCGGAGTAGAGCTGGTCCAGCTGGTGCTCGAATCCGGCCACGATGAGGTCCATGGTCTGCTCGATGCGCTCCTTGGCCTCCCGGAGGTTTTCCCCCTCCACGCCGGTCTCCTCGAAGTCGGCGTAGGTGTCCAGGAGCTTCTGGGTGGTGGGCAGGTAGTAGTCGAAGAAGGTGTGGATGGAGTTGCGCTTTTCCGGGTGCTCCTCCACCTCCTTGAAGATCTGGGCGCTGATCTGCTCCAGCCGGTCGATCTTCCGGCTCAGCACGGGGTCCGCGATGCGGTCGTTGGCGTGGCGGATGTTCCGCAGGATGCCGGAGTAGCCCTCCTGGACCTCCTTGGGGGTGGGCTGGACGGGCGCCTCCCGGACAACGGGCTCCTCCTCTTCCAGGGTAGCCCCGAAGCGGAGGAAATAGCCCCGCTCGTAGTCGATATAGGCGTCCTCCCCCAGATAACCCTTGTCGATGAGCTTCTGCAGCTCCTTCTCCGCCTGGGCGGGCTTGCGGTTGACCCGCTTGGCGATCTCGTCAATGGGCATGGCGTCGGTGTTGCCGATGGCCAGGATGTACCGCTGGCTGCGCCGGGACATCTTGTTGAGGTACCGGCCCCGGAAGAACATGATCCCGCCGGCCCCCAGGAAGCTCAGGGCGGCAAAGAAATCATCGAGGTCCACTCCATAGCCCTGGAGCGCCTCGCTCATAAAGTCCCCGGCGATACAGAAGCCAACGAACAGGGCCACCGCGCCGAGAATCCGCAGCATCACCCCGGCTGGCTTGGTCTTGGGCTTTTTCTCCTTGGCCTCCTTGGCCGGTTTGGCCTTGGGGGGCGGCGGCGCGGCCCGGCGCGGGGACTTTCCGGTCCGCTCCACCTGCCGGGCGGCCCGGTCGATGGTGCGCTCCATCTGGGCCAGGGCCCGCTCCACGGCCTGGTCCACGGATTCGCCGGCCCGGCCGAAGGCCTGGTCCACCTTGCCCTCCGCCCGGTCCACCTTAGCCTCCGCCCTGCGGATGGCCTGCTCCACGGCGCTCCGGGCCTGGGCGTCGTAACCGGCCGCGGTCCGGGTCCCGGCAGGAGTCCCGGCCGTCTTGCCGCCGCGCTTGCCGTCGCTGAAGATGTTCAGGAACAGCAGGGCCAGCGCGATGGGCCACGCGCCCACGGCGAAGAGGATGATGATCACCGGCCAGCTGTACCAGCCGGAGTTGTTCTTTTTCTGGACGGGCGGCGGCATCTGATAGGGCCGCCTGGGGGGCGGGGTCTGGTAGGGGCCCCGGTTGGGCGGAGGCGGATAGCCGCCCGGAGGCGGGGTCTGGCCGTTACGCGGCCCGCCGCCGGAGGGACGGCCTCCCGTAAATTTCTCCTTGTCGTAATACTCGCCCATTTACTTCTCCTCCTTCTTCCGAAGCTTGGTCTTATTGCCCCTGCCGTCCACGATATAGGTGTTGTCCAGCTGCCCCTTGAGGCTGCCCACCACGGAGTCGATGTATTCCCGGCGGAGGAGGTCTCGCTCCTTTTGCTCTGCCGGGGTCAAGGGGCCTGCCTTCGCCTTCCGGGCCAGTTCGTTGATACGGTCGATCTTATGCTGCTCCATTGGGGCCGTCTCCTTTGTTTTCGTTTGACCGCCGGGGACTCCGCGTCCCCGGACCGTTGGCGGGAAGCGGCTTCAAATATACCGCTCTACGGTGATGCCGGTCCTTCCCTTTTTGCTCAGCCCGCCTACCTGGACGAGCCTGGCCTTCCCAAGGCCCCGGGCGGTGATCACCGCCCCTTCCCCCACCGGCTTGTCGCCTTTCAAGCAGGGGACGTGGTCCAAATTCACCCGCCCGGCGGCGATCAGCTCCGCCGCGCGGCCCCGGCTCATGGAAAACGCCGTGGCCGCCACCGCGTCCAGCCGCAGGGAGGACACCGTGTCCCGGATCACCCTTACCTGGGCCTGGGGCACGCACAGCGCCTCCCGGGAGATCTCCGTCACCGTCAGCTTCACCCGGCCCGCCTGGGTCCACTCCCGGAGGAAAAAGTCCCGCAGGGAGGGCGCGGCGATGATGTCCGCGCTGTGGGGGGACACCAGAATATCCCCCACCCGCTCCCGGGTAACGCCCAGGCCCATGAGGCTCCCCAGGATGTCCCGGTGGGTCAGGCCCTCCTCGCCGTGGAAGGAGGCCCGGAGGAAGACCAGCTCGTCCCCCGCCGGCTCCTCCGCCCAGTCGGGGAGGAAGATCAGGACGCTCCGCTCCGCCTCCCCATATCCCCCGTCAAAGAGATACCCGGATCGGACGCCGGCGGCGTTGAGCATGGCCTGGGCCAGCTGGCGCTCCCGGGGGGAGAGGAACACGGTGGCGCCGGGAATGTTCTTCCGCTCCGTCTGCTCGTATTTATCCCAGACGCGGGCCAGCAGGAGGCGGTCCTCCGGCTCCTGGGCGCACTTGGCAATGATGGCGTTCTTATCCATGTAGATTCTGCGTCCTATATAACTGCGCGTAATCGCCGTCCTTCTCCAGCAGGACCTGATGGGTGCCCTCCTCGCTGACCACGCCGTCCCGGATGACCAGGATGCGGTGGGCGTTGCGGACGGTGGAGAGGCGGTGGGCGATGATCAGGGTGGTGCGCCCCTTGGCCAGCTCGTCAAAGGCCCGCTGGATCTTGGATTCCGTCACGCTGTCCAGGGCGGAGGTGGCCTCGTCCAGGATCAGCACCGGCGGGTCCTTGAGGAAGATCCGGGCGATGGAGATGCGCTGTTTCTGCCCGCCGGAGAGGAGGGTGCCCCGTTCGCCCACATAGGTCTCGAAGCCGTCGGGCATGGCCATGATGTCGTCGTATATCTCCGCCCGCTTGGCGGCGGCGATGACCTCGTCCACCGAGGCGTCGGGGCGGCCATAGCGGATGTTCTCCAGGATGCTGTCGGCGAAGAGGAACACGTCCTGCTGCACCACGCCGATGCTCCGGCGGAGGCTCCGCTGCTTCACGTCCCGCACGTCGATGTCGTCCAGCTTGATGCTGCCGGCGCCCACGTCGTAGAACCGGGGGATGAGGCTGCACAGGGTGGTCTTGCCGCCGCCGGAGGGCCCTACCACGGCGATGGTCTCGCCGGGATTCACGTGGAGGGACACGTGGTGGAGGACCTCCGTGTCGTCCCGCTCGTAGGAGAAGGAGACGTCCTCCACGTCGATGCGGCCCTTGACGTTTTCCAGCGCCTTGGCGTCCGGCTTGTCGGTGAGGTCCGGCTCCAGGCGCATCAGCTCCGCGAAGCGGGTCAGGCCCGCGATGCCGTCCACCAGCATTTCAGACAGGTTGGACAGCTTGCGCAGGGGGTTGATGAAGGTGCTGGTGTAGAGGCTGAAGGTGATGAGGTCGGCGTAGTTCATCTGCCCGTCCATAATGAGCAGGCCGCCTACGGAGATCACCGCCACCGGCATGATGCAGGTGAAGAACTCCATGGAGCACATAAACCAGCTCATGGCCTTGTAGCGGTCCTTCTTGGCGGTCTTGAAGCGCTCGTTGGCGTTCATGAACTTCCGGGCCTCCGCGTTTTCGTTGGAGAACGCCTTGGCGGTGCGCATACCGGAGATGCTGGACTCGATATCCGCGTTGATGCCCGCCATGTTGGCCTTCACGTTCTTGGAGGCGCGCATCATGCCCACCCGGTTCAGGTTGACCACGACGACGAACACCGGGATCAGGATCAGCATCACCAGGGCCAGCCGCCACTGGATGGTAAACATGATGACGATGGACCCCACCAGGGTCACGCCGGAGATAAACAGGTCCTCCGGGCCGTGGTGGGCCAGCTCCGTAATGTCGAACAGCTCCGCCGTCATCCGGCTCATAAGATGGCCGGTGCGGTTTTTGTCATAAAATCCGAAGGACAGGGACTGGAGATGGGTAAACAGGTCCTGGCGGATATCCGCCTCCACCAGCACGCCGAAGATATGGCCCCAGTAGCAGACCACGTACTGCAGCGCGGCCCGCAGCAGATAGGCGGCGATCAGCACAGCGATCACGGCGAAAAAGGCCTTGTAGCGGCTCTCGGGGATCAGCTCGTACATGCACATCCTGGACACGTAGGGGAACAGCAGGTCGACGCAGGAGATCATCAGCGCGCAGGCCATATCCAGGACGAAAAGTCCCATATGGGGCCTGAAATAGCTGAGAAAGATGCTCAAAAGGCTCTGGTTATGGAAGTCGCGGGTACGCATGGCGGGTCCTCCGGTTTCTATTTCATCATAGCTTCTCATTGTACCATATCCGGCTTTCAGATGCAACGGGGTCATTCTTTAATTTTTTCTTCGAAAAAGCGCCCCGTCCCCCCGCGCAAGAAAATTATAGCTCCCCTGCATAAAAAAGCCTCGGGCGGCGCACAATGTGGCTGGAGGGGTTCCCCTCCAAAACAAGCCGCCGCCAGGGCGGCGGGATGATGAAAGGAAGACATGTTATGGACAACAGAGGCAAGCGGCAGGCTGCCTCCATCTTCGGCGGCATGGGCTTTTACATAGCCCTGCTCGTCTGCGTGGTCGCAGCCGGAGTGGTTGGCTATTTCGCCCTGCTGAAAGATGACCCCAAGCCCGTGGAGGACCCCATTCCCAGCTCCGTCTCCGAGCCGGAGCCCCCGCAGAGCGTTATCGCTCCCGACCCGGAGCCCGCCCGTCCGGTGATCAACGAGGCCCCCGTCATCGTGGAGAACCCCACCGTCCGCCCCATCCTGGACGAGGCCCCCGAAGAGCCGGAGGAGCTCCCCGTCTTTGACTCGGAGGGCATCCCCCTCAACGAGGACGACGCCCCCGTGATGGACGCCGAACCCATTGAAGCGGAGGAGCCGATGATCGTGGTGTCCCCTCTGGCGGGAGAGACCGTGGCGGCCTTCTCCGCCGGGCAGCTGACCTATGACGCCACCCTTGGCGACTGGCGCACCCACGACGGCGTCGATATCCGGGCCGAGGCGGGCACGCCGGTGGTCTCCGCCGCCGCCGGAACGGTCTCCGCCGTGGAGGAGGACGGCCGCATGGGCACTACCGTCACCGTGGACCATCACAACGGCTACGTCACCACCTACGCCAGCCTCCAGCCGGAGACCGGCGTCCTGAAGGGCGACGAGATCGCCGCCGGCGCGGTCCTGGGCGCGGTGGGCAACACCTCCCTCACCGAGGCCGGTTGGGGCGCGCACCTCCACTTCAGCGTCTCCAAGGACGGGGAGCTGGTGGACCCCGCGGAATTTTTAGGCGAATGATCTGATCTGCAAAGGGACGGAGCCTGCGGCTCCGTCCCCTCTTGCCAGGAAAATTACTTTTGAGAAAATAGCGCCGCATTTGTAGGGCGCGACGACCCGGCGCGCCGCTGATGGCAGGTTTTCCCA